>JBBIKC010000014.1:0-69409 GCA_037445635.1 Chloroflexota bacterium | reverse complement strand
GGCGGAGACGTACATCGGGCTGGTCGAGCTCGGCGCGGGAGTCATCCCCGCGGGCGGCGGCACAAAGGAATACATGCGCCGCATCATCAATCCTCCGATGAGAGTCGAAGGCGCGGAAGTCTTCCCCTTCCTGCAAAAAGCGTTCCTGCAAATCGGGCAGGCGAAGGTCGCCACCTCCGCCGAAGAAGCGCGCGGCATGGGAATCTTAAATCCGCAAGACCGCGTGGTTGCCAACCGCGACCACCTGCTCACCGAAGCCAAACGCGAAGTGCTGAGTCTGGTCGCCGCTGGCTACCGCCCTCCCACGCCTGAGCTCATCTACGCCGCGGGACGCGACATGCTTGGCGCGATGAAGATTGGCGCGTGGGCGTTCCAGCAGGGCAATTACATCACCGAATACGACGCGCACATCGCCTCGAAACTCGCGCACATCCTCGCGGGCGGAAACCTCACCAAGCCGACCTGGGTCAGCGAACAATACATCCTCGATTTGGAACGCGAAGCCTTCCTCTCGCTGTGCGGCGAGGAGAAGACTCAGGCGAGAATGTGGAGCCTGTTGCAGACGGGGAAGCCGTTGAGGAATTAGTAAATAGTAATTAGTAAATGGTAATTACTATTTACCATTTACTAATTACCCAAATGGAGATAACCATGACACAAAAACAAGCCGTCATTGTCAGCGCAGTCCGCACGCCCGTAGGCAAGGCAAAACGCGGCGGGCTGGCGACCGTCCGTCCCGACGAACTGGGCGCGGCGGTCATTCAAGAACTGTTGAAGCGCGCGCCGAATGTAGACCCGAAGCAAATCGAAGATGTGGTGCTGGGCTGCGCCTTCCCCGAAGGCGAGCAGGGCATGAACTTCGCCCGCACCATCGCCATCCGCGCGGGGCTGCCGAACAGCGTCCCCGCCGAAACCATCAACCGTTACTGCTCGTCCGGCGTGCAATCCATCGCGCATGTCGCCTACGCCATCAAAGCGGGCGACGTGGAAATTGGCGTCGCGGGCGGCGTGGAGTCCATGTCCATGGTGCCGATGATGGGCTACAAGTTTTCGCCCAATCCGCACTTCGCGCAGGATTTGCCGCACTACTATACCAACATGGGTCTCACCGCCGAAAACGTCTCGGTGAAATATGGAATCAGCCGCGAAGACCAGGACGCGTTCGCGCTGCAATCCAACCTGAAGGCGGCCAAAGCCGTGGAAAGCGGACTCTTCGATCCCGAACTCGTGCCGATTGACGTGGAACTGATCGAGTACGCCGACGGCAAAACCGCGACGAAAAAATTCACGGTCACGCGTGACGAAGGTCCGCGCGGCGACACGACGATGGAGGCGCTCGCCAAGTTGAAACCCGCCTTCAAGGAGGGCGGAACCGTCACGGCGGGCAACGCCTCCCAAATGTCCGACGGCGCGGCGATGGCGATGGTCATGTCTGCGGAGAAGGCCGCGAAACTCGGGCTCAAACCGCTGGCAAGATTCGTCACGTTTGCCGCGGCGGGGGTCGCGCCCGAAATCATGGGCATCGGCCCCGTAGAGGCGATCCCGAAGGCGCTCAAACAGGCGGGCTTGACATTGCAGGATATTGACCTGATCGAGTTGAACGAAGCCTTTGCCGCCCAATCGCTGGCCGTGATTCGCACGCTCGAATTGGACGAGAGCAAGGTCAACGTCAACGGCGGCGCGATCGCCCTCGGTCATCCGCTCGGATGCACAGGCGCCAAACTGACGACTCAACTCATCTACGAGATGGCGAGGCGCAAGTCGAAGTATGGTATGGTGACGATGTGCATCGGCGGCGGGATGGGCGCGGCGGCGATCTTCGAGAATTTGCAATAGCCATCGTCATTGCGAGGAGCGAACGAAGTGAGCGACGAAGCAATCTCCACGACGCTGGGATTGCTTCGTCGGGAAGATCACCCTCCTCGCAATGACGACATAATTATCCAACCAATTTCAAAGGAGAAATCACATGCCCCTCACAGTAGCAGACCTCATGTCCAAGATGCCTGGCGCGTTCATCCCCGAAAAAGCGCCTGGGCTTGAAGCCGTCATCCAATTCAAGTTCAGCGGAGCCGAAGCGGGCGCGTGGTACGCTGAAATCAAGGACGGCAAATGTACCACCGCGCAGGGCGAGCATCCCTCCCCGAAGATGACCCTTTCCGCCGACTCGTCCGATTACATCAAGATCTTCACGGGCGAACTGGACGGGATGAAGGCTTTCATGGAGGGCAAGATCAAACTGGCAGGCGACTTGAACCTGGCGATGAAGTTGACGCAGATGTTCAAAATACGGTAGCCTTTTCAGGCTGTATACAAGACAAGCACACACGTACACAAGTACACACGGCTCTCAAGACCTGTGTACCTGTGTACGTGTTTACCTGTATACGTGTTTACCTGTGTACTTTCCCCGGGGTTTTGCTTTTCAGGAATTGCCGTTAAAATCTGCCCATTCATTTTCAAGGAGCGAATCAAGTGAACTGGACCTGGATCGCCGACCCCGAAACCTGGATCGCGCTCGTCACGCTGGTGGCGCTCGAACTTGTGCTTGGCGTGGACAACGTGATTTTTATTTCGATTCTCTCTGGCAAACTGCCGCCAAAGGATCAGCCGCGCGCCCGCAGGACAGGCATCATGCTGGCGGTGATCACGCGCATCCTGCTGTTGTTGTCCCTTTCATGGATTATCAATCTGGAGGAGACGCTCTTCACCCTGCCCGTTTTCGAGATCGGCATCTCGGGCCGCGACTTGGTTTTGCTGGCGGGCGGCGTTTTCCTTTTGTGGAAAAGCACCCGTGAGATTCACGACAAACTCGAAGGCGAGCAGGGACACGCCTCCGCGAAAGTCGCGGCTTCGTTCGCCAGCGTCATCATCCAGATCATGCTGTTGGACATCGTCTTCTCGTTGGATTCGGTCATCACTGCGGTGGGCATGGTGGAACACATTGAAATCATGATCGTTGCCGTTGTGCTCGCGGCGGTGGTGATGATTTACACCTCCGGGCCGATTAGCGATTTCGTCGAGAGGCACCCGACCATCAAAATCCTTGCCCTGAGTTTCCTGCTGTTGATCGGATTCACGCTGGTCGTGGAGGGTTTGCACCAGCACATACCCAAAGGGTACATCTACTTCGCGATGGGATTCTCCGTTTTTGTGGAGACGCTCAACCTGCGCATGCGAAGCCAGGTGCGGCCTGTCAGTTTGCGCGAGCCGTACGCGGTGGAGAAGAAAATGGAGTTGCAGCCTGTGGCGGTGGAGGCGGGCGCGCCCGCGGTGAAAAGATCCACACTGAAATCGAGGAGCAAGCCGGCCGCCAAGCCAAAGAAGAAGAAAGAAAAGAATGCGAAGAAAAAGAAGTAAACGTAAAGACGCCTTCCATTCGGAAGGCGTCTTTACGTTACATTACTGCGGGCGGCGATATTGTACGCGCCCGAGTTTAAACAAATGTGTAATGGGTGATCATGTTTCGGCTAACCCGCTCACATCCCCAGCCACTTCCCCGCCTCGCGCGGCAAATTCACAATCGGTCCCTGCCGCGCGGTGCACCGGGGCAGCGACTCCAAAAACAGCCGCCCGTATTGCTTGGTCAGCACGCGGCGGTCGAGAATGGCGACCACACCGCGGTCGGAGGCGGTGCGGATCAGGCGTCCAAATCCCTGTCTAAATTTCAGGATAGCTTCGGGCAGGTAATATTCCTGAAACGAGTCTTCGTACATTTCGGAGCGCGCCGCGATCAGCGGATCGGTCGGCACGTCGAAGGGCAGTTTGACGATGACCACCACCGAGAGCGCCTCGCCGGGCACGTCCACGCCCTCCCAAAATGAGCGCGTGCCCAGCAGCACAGCCCGTTCCGTGGACTTGAACGATTCGAGCAATGTGTTGGGCGACGCGCCTTCGCCCTGCTCCAGCACGTAAATATCCTCGCGCGCCAGCGGACCCGCCACGGCCTGCGCGGTTTTTTTCAATTGGGCGTAAGACGTGAACAGTACCAGCATCCGTCCGCCCGTGGCCCTGGCCGTGGAAATTATTGCGCGGTCAACCGCCTGCTGATAGCCGGGGGCGTTCGGCTCGGGGATGTCGTTGGCGAGGTACAGCAGGGTGGAACTCTCGTAATCGAACGGCGAGCCGAGTTGCATCTCGTCGGCCTCGTCCGCGCCGAGGGTGTTGCGCATGTAATTGAACTCGCCGTGCGCGGTCAATGTGGCGGAAGTGAGGATGACGCTGGCCTTCTCGTGCCAGAGATACTTCTCGATCAGCGGCCCGACCCGCAATGGCGCGACGTTGAGCGACAACTTCTCGCCGCGCGGGTTGACCTCGATCCAATACACCTGTTCGGCGGACGGCGACGAGATCATGGCCGTCAAATTGACTTCGGCCTCCGACAATCGCCGATGGACGTTGCTCAATTCTCCCATCGGGTCTTCGAGTTGATCCATGCCGTCAGAATAAAGATCCGCGGCGGCCTTGTACAACTCGGCCAGCGTGTTGAGCAGGAGTCGCATGGACTCGCCCGTCTGGTCCCAGCCCATCTCCACCTCGTCCCAGCCGGGCAATGTCCGCGTGGCGGGCAGAATCCTTGCCTGCCACGAGTAATTGCTGGGCGGCTGTCCCTCCCGTTGAAAATTGACGAACTCGTTCAGCGTGTTGAAAAACTCCTGTGAGAGCGCCTGCAAACGGAAGGCCTGGTCGGTGGCGCGGCTGACCTTTTGGTTGAGCAGGGCAAAGTCGGAGGGGCGAAGCGAGGCGTGAGTCTCCGTCAGCAGGCGGCCAAGCACGCCGGAGGACGATCCGCCCACTTCGCGCAGAATCCGTTCCAGGTCGGGCTGCGTGATGCGGAAACTCAGCGCGTTGGTCGTGGCCGATTCGAGATGATGCGCCTCGTCCACGATCAGGTAATCGTATTCGGGCAGGACCTTGCTCCCGGTCGCCACGTCCGAAAGAAGCAGCGCGTGGTTGACCACCAGCAGATGCGCGGACTGCGCGGCCTGTTTGGCGCGGTGAAAGGGACACGTCCCGTCCGCCCGTTGGATGCAGGTCTCGGTGGTGCAGGCGTCGTCCTCAGCCGAAATCCCCAGCCAGGCATCGCGCTCGGCCGGGCCGGTCAGGTTGATCTCGTTACGGTCGCCGCTGTGGTTTTCCAGCGTCCACACCAGCACCTTGGCCAGCACGCGCATCTCGTCGGCGTCGCGCGGGCCGTGGCGGCGCAGCGACTCGAATCGCCGCGGGCACAGGTAATTGCCGCGGCCTTTCAGCACCGCGGCGCGCAGGTCGAGGTTGAGCGCGGCCTGTAAATCGGGGATGTCCTTCTTGATGAGTTGATCTTGCAAATTAATCGTGTTGGTCGAGATTACCACGCGCGTGTTGTTCTGGATGGCGAACAGCGCCGACGGCACGAGATAGGCGAAGGACTTGCCCACGCCGGTTCCCGCCTCGACCATGAGGTGGCCGCCGCGTGAAAGCGCGTTGGTCACCGCCCGCAGCATCTCCACCTGTTCGGGGCGGTGTTCGTAAGACTGGAAGTATTGCGAGAACGGACCGCCGTATTCGAGGATCGAGGCCACTTCCTCTTCGTCGAGCGGAATCGGCTCTTCGACCTTTTTGACCGGCGGATGCTTCTCCTGATCGGATTCAAAAATCGGACCCTTTGCCTGTTTCCCGCGCGTCTTCTTGGGTGCCACGCCCTCGCGCGCTCTCGCCCGCAGGACCTGCTGGAAGACCCAGCCCGCGTCCCATTCGAGCGGCTCGCTCAAGTGGACGATCTCCGCCAGCAGGTCGAGCGGCAGTTGTCCCGCCAGCTCGAACAGGCGATTGTAGACTCCGTGCGTGACCTTCGCGTCGTCGAGGGCGCGGTGCGTGGCGGGAAGCAGGAGTCCCAACTGCTGGCCGAGCGAACCGAGGTTGTAGCGGCTGGCCGAGGGAATCAGCACGGAGGCCAATTCGTATGTATCAATAACCTGGTTATGTTGAAACAGTCCGTGCCGCTTGAGAAATCCCAGGTCGAAGCGGATGTTGTGTCCCACCACCGGCGAATCGCCGACGAAGGCTTCGAGTTCGTGCGCGATGTCCTTGATGCGCGGCGCCTGGCGCACCATCTCGTCGTTGATGCCGGTCAGCGCGCTGATGAATTCGGGGATGTGTCGGTTCGGGTTGATCAGGCTCGTCCATTCGTCCTCGACGCGTTTCCCGTTAAAGCGTACCGCGCCGATCTCGATGATGGAGTCCGTTTTGGATTCCAGCCCCGTAGTCTCGATGTCAATTGCGACGATGGAGGTCATAGAACAAGTGTATCATAAAAACCCTCTCCTGTTAGCGGGAGAGAGGAAGAGCGTGTATGTAAACCATGTCAACGAACGAAGTCTCCCGGCCTCGGGCAAAATCGGGAGGTTTTGTGACCCCAGACGAACTTTGCATGTCCGCGGGAAACAAGAGCGTTGACCCTATTGACCAAGCAGGGATTTGATTCGCTCGATGTCGTCCGCAGACAGCGGGCCTTCCTTTGCCTGCCGCCGCATGAAATCCTTTAGTTTCCTGGCTTGCAGGGCGGGCAGGGGCGCGTCGTCTGCCTGAAGTTCGATTTGTTCATTGAGAAACACCAGCGCGGCCCGGATGGGCGGAATCTCGTCCTCTTCCATTTGTTTGGCGAGGAAGCGTTTCATGGACGCGATCTCCGCCTCGGCGTCGAGCTCGGGACGCCCGAGGTTCTCCTGGCCGAAGATGCGCATGTAACCCTGCGCGAAGCCGCCGCCGCTGGCGCGAAAGCGGTTGTTCTTGTAAGTGACTGTTCCGCGCTGATGGTATGGAAGCAAAACCCACACCCCCGCCGGTCCGATCAGCAGGTGCGGGACGGGCGATGAAAAGTGGTAAATGACGTAATCGCCCGGCAATCCTTTCAGGCTCGCATCCAGGATTTCGTCCGGGCGCGGGGAGCGCCCCCAGCGGTTGCCAAAGTAAATGCTGACCTGGGTGAGGATCAGCGCCAACAGCATGACGACCAGGAGCAGGGTGAATTGTTGCGATGTCGTCTCCTTTTGCAGGGAGGTGAACGAAAGATACAAAGACAGCAATAACAGCGCCAGCCCCGCAAGGTTCGCGTACTTTCCGATTTTGGAATTGCGCTGGATGAGTTTTTCGTTTTTGATGATTTTCATGAGGACCTTTTTGAACCGCGGAGGTTCGAAGAGCGCGAAGCTTTATGAACCTTTGCGAGGATTGATTTTCTTTCGTCCCTCGTGTCTTCACGGGAGACTATTTCAGGCTTGCCTCGATGGCGGCTTTCATCGCGTCCAGCACGCGCGCTTCCACCGCGTTCTTCGCCACCCGCACCGCGTTCTTGATGGCGAGAGCGTCCGAGCGGCCGTGGCCGATGAAGACCAGCCCGTTCACGCCGAGCAGGGGCGCGGCGCCCTCCTCGCTGGGGTCGAGCAGTTTTTTGATCTTCGTCAGCGCGGGTTTTACCAGCGCGCCGCCGACCAGCGCCAGCGGCCCGCCTGTTTTGATGGCCTCCCTGATCTTGTCCACGATCAACTTGGCCACCGCCTCCGCCGTCTTGAGCATCACATTGCCGACAAAGCCATCCGTGACGGCTACGTCCACTTTCCCGCCGATGACCTCCTTGCCCTCCACGTTTCCGAAAAAATTAATCCTGGCTTTTTTGAGCACAGGCGTCACCTCGCGGACCAGTTCATTGCCCTTGCCCTCTTCTTCGCCGTTGGACACCAGTCCCACCTTTGGATTCTTCACGCCGCGCACTTTCTCGGCGTAGATGCTGCCCATGATGGCGAATTGCAGGAGATTCTCCGGCTTGCAATCGGGATTGGCGCCGACATCGAGCACGACACAGGAGCCGCTGGCGGTGGGGAAGACCGGGGCCAGCGCGGGACGATCTACGCCGCGCAGGCGCCCGAGGCGGAACAGGGCCGTGACCATGGCCGCGCCCGTGTTGCCTGCGGTGACGAATGCCTCCGCTTCGCCGCGTTTGACCAGGTCAATGCCTACGGCCATCGAATTTTGCGCGTCCCTGTGGCGCGCCTTGAAGGCCAGTTCCTCACCCTTGTCTTTCATCGTCAGCATTTCGGGCGCGTGGACGATGCGGATGGGCAGACTGCCCGGGTTCTGCGCGGCAAGCACGGGTCCGATCTTCGATTCGTCGCCGACGAGGATGATCTCCACGCCGTATTCGCGCGCCGCCATTACGGCGCCTTCCACGTCCGGGCGCGGATATTCGTCGCTTCCCATTGCGTCAACTACGATGCGTGTCATCGAATCTCCTGTTCGGAAACCAGGTTTCATCGAGAAACCTGGTTTCCTGGGCGAAGTTGCTTGACAATACTTTGTTCGTGATTATAATACCACCTGCCCGCGCTGGTGCTGGAATTGGCAGACAGGCATGGTTGAGGGCCATGTGCCGCAAGGCGTGAGGGTTCAAGTCCCTCCCAGCGCACCAAGAACTCCCGATATAGCGGGAGTTCTTTTTTTCAGCTGATCATGCGCTTGAAGGCGTTGACCACTGCCGGGTCGAAGTGAGTCCCGCTGTTTTCCGTGAGATATTCCAGAGCCTTTTCGCGGGACCAGGCGCGGCGGTAGGGGCGGTCGGAACACAGCGCGTCCCAAACGTCCACCACGGCGAAGATGCGGGCCGAAAGCGGGATGCGTTCGCCTTTCAGGCCGCGCGGATATCCAGTGCCATCCCATCGCTCGTGGTGGCAATACGGGATTTCGAGGGCAGGGCGCAGGTAGGAGATGGGCGAGAGCATTTCGTACGCGTAAATTGGATGCTTGCGCATCTCGCCCCATTCGTTATCGGTCAGCGGGCCCGTTTTCAGGAGCAGATTGTCGGGAATGCCCATCTTGCCGATGTCGTGCAGGAGCGCGCCGCGGCGGATGTGGATAATCTCCTCGCCGCTGATGCCCATGATGGTTGCCAGTTTGATCGTCATTTCGGTGACGCGCTGGGTATGACCCTCGGTCTCTCGGTCGCGCAGGTCGAGCGCGCGCGACCAGCCCTCGATGGTGGCATCGTAGGCGAGGATTAATTCCATGTTGGTGCGCTGGACGCCCTCGAACAGGTCTGCGTTGTCTATGGCGATGGCCGCCTGCCCGGCAAGGGATTCAAAGAAGTTTGCCCATTCCGCGTCTGGCTGGAAGGGGGAGCGGTGGAACGCTTCCAGCACGCCTTTCACCTGTCCCTTGATGATCAGCGGAATCACGTGATATGCCTGGAATAACTCTGTGGTGGATAGTTCGGGATGCACGCCGGGGAGGGCGCTTTTTTTCAGGTCCGGCGCGAAGATAGGCCTTCTTTCCAGAACGGCCAGGCCGGCATACCCGTCTCCAACGCGCGTGGGGGCGCAAGGTACGCCTGCCGGGTGGCTGAATCCGTGCCCCGCGGCGAACTCCAGCATGTTGGAGTGGGGGTTCAACCGCATGATGGCGACCGCGTCTACTCCGAGTTGTGTCTTCGCGTGGTGGGCCAGGATGTTCAGGGTCAGATTCAAGTCTGTGTTGGATGTAATGGCCTGGTCAATGGCGCGCAGGGCGGCCATGCGGCGAAATCCGCGTTCGCGCTGTTCGTGCAGGTGCGTGCGGTGGATGGCGTTTCCCGCGATCTCCGCCAGCGTGTTCAGGAGGCCGACCTGGCTGTCGCTGAATTTGCGCGGGGATTGGAAGCCGACCATGAGCACGCCGATTATCTCCTGTGAGGTGCGGATCGGCAGGCAGATTCCGCCCCAGCCGGGAGGCATCTGTTTACAACTCCTGGCGGTGGACAGCGGGTCGCTGCAAATCTCTTCTGTGATGTGCGGCCGGCCGCTGACGAACACCCGGCCGGGGATCCCCTCGCCCGGCGCAAGCGGTTCGCCTTCGATCCTGGCAAATTCGCCGCGGGCTAGAATCTGGTTCAATTTTTGTGTGGCAGGTTCGTACAACCAGAAAATGCCCGCGGGAGCTTGCAGAATCGAGAGCGTTTCATCCAACAGGTTCGGGATCATCTCCCCCAGGCTGTCCGCGGTGCGCATGGCCTTGGACACGCGGTTGATGGTCTCCAGTTCGGAGACGCGCCGTTCGAGTTCCTCTTCCGCGCGCAAGCGCTGGATCCTATGTCCCCATTCCCGCAGGGCGCGCTCCGCAATGTGTGTCATCTCCGCCAGCGCAGTATCCGATTTGACCACGTAATCCAGTGCGCCGGCTTTGATGGCATCCACGGCGACGCGCTCGTTGCCATGGCTGGTCATAACGATAACGGGAATCTCCTCTCTCTCGTCGCGCGAGTGAATGAGTTCCGTCCCCTCGCCATCCGGCAGGCGCCAGTCGGTGATGATCAGCGACGGAGAACTGCCCTTCAGCAGTGTGCGCGCTTCCGCAATCGTCTGCGCCACAAGCAATCTATATTCCCGCCCACGCGTCTCGAATGCGCGCGCCACCAGTGCTGCGTGTGCGGACTCGTCCTCTACGAGTAATATTTCGATTGGTTTATCTTCTGCCATGGATCGGTTTCATCGCGGTCAGGGGAGATCCTTTTGCACCATGTTCCAGCTCATCCAGTAAAAGCCCAGGTCGTCCATCAGTTTTTGGAATTTTTGAAAGTCCACCGGCTTCACCACATAACTGTTTACGTGATTACTATACGCGCCGGACACATCTTGTTCACTTTCGGAGGTGGTGAGAATGACAACGGGAATCACGCGCAGATCCTCGGACTCCTTGAGAATCCGGAGCACCTCCAGCCCGTCTACGCGCGGCAGGCGCAGGTCCAGGAAGATCACGTGCGGGCGGGGACTGGATGCGGGGTCGGTATATTTTTCCCGCCGGTAGAGATAATCCAATGCCTCCTGCCCGTCGGTGAGGTGGATCAATTTATTGGCGACGCGGTGATCGGCAAGCTGACGGATAATCAGCTCGGCATGATCGTCATTGTCTTCCACCAACAAAACCCTGACCGGCTCTCCGATCATCTTGGCCTCCGTTGCCTGCCGATGAAAAAGGTCTGTTTACACGATTATACTTTCCCTTCGCCTTTCGCGAGGGTGAACCAGAAAGTCGTCCCTTTTCCCGCGCCCTCCGATTCGAGCCAGATCCTGCCGCCGTGCACCTCGATGATCCGCCGGACAAGGGAAAGCCCCACGCCCGTTCCCTCCGTTCGCGCGTCTAATTTGTTGAACAGGCCGAAGACGCGTTCGTGATATTGTGGCTCGATCCCGATTCCGTTGTCGCGGACGAAGAACCTGTATCCCTCAGCGGTCTCGAGCGCGCCGATCTCGACCCTGGGCTCCGGCTGGTCCCCCATGAATTTAGCGGCGTTATCCAACAGATTCTGCATGACCTCGGTCATGCGGGCGCGGTCCACGTTGACCTTCGGCAATCCGCTTCCCACCTCGACCTGGATGCGACGCGCAGCCAATTGACCCTCGACCAGGCTGAGGGCGTCGCGCACGATCGTCTCGAACGGGACTTCCTGCGGAGGGTTCATCAGGCGGCCAACGCGCGACAGTTCCAGCAGGTCGTCGAGCAGGCGCTGCATCTTGTCCACTGCCCCCGCGATCCTTTTCATGTCATCCTCGAGGCGATCCGTGCTGCGGCTCAGGGCGTCCTGTTCGAGGTAGCCCAGAAAGCCGCGGATCGTGATGAGCGGACTCTTCAGATCGTGCGAGACGGTGTAGGTGAAGCGTTCCAATTCCGCGTTCTTTGCCTCGAGTTCCTTGATGAGGATTTCACGTTCCTCCTGGTTGCGCTTCTGTTCGGTTAAATCGGTGACCACGGCAATCGAACCTGCGATCTCGGAATCGCGGTATCTCGGCACGTCGGTTATTAATGCATGAGCAATATTCCCGTCGGCTCGAATTAAGCGGATTTCGTAAGAAGTGACCCTGCCTCCCCGGCGAGGTTCCCGGACGTCCTCGAGCAAATGCCTATCGTCCGGGTGAGCGAATTCGGCCGGGTTCTTTCCGAGCATTTGGGCGGCAGGATATCCAACCAGGTTTGCATAAGCCGGATTTACATATTCGAAATTACCGTTCTCATCGGTTACCGTCACCCCCTGTCCCAGGGTGTTCATCACTTGCACGGCAAAATCCCGTTCCTGTTGCAGTTCGTGTTCGGCCCGCTGTCGTTCGATGAGTTCGCTCCGCGCCGCCTCGAACAGCCGGGCGTTCTCCAGGGCAATCACCAGCTGATCGCTCATGGTCTGCAGGGCAATGATGTCCTCGTCGGTAAATGCGTTTTCGTCCGTGTCCTGTACAGTCAGAGCGCCGACCACCTGTCCGCGGCTGACCAGCGGTAAAGCGACCTCGGATCGCGTCAGGGGAAGATGCGGGTTGACATGGCGCACATCATCCAGTTGCGCCTGTTGAGCGACGCGCGCCTGATTGTTCTGGATGCACCATGCCACCATGGAGGGTTCATCCAAGCGAAGGGCGTGGCCCTCCGCCAGCATCTTTTTCCCCGCTTCGCCGCTGCCCGCCCTCAGGACGGCCTGCTGTCCCGCTTCGTCCACGAGGAAGAGGCCGGCATAATAAAGCCCGAAGCCCTCCTGGATCAAATTAACTGCCTGCTCTATCAGCGCATTTGGGTCCAGGATCCTGCTGTAGGACTTTGCAACCTCGCTGGCGATTCGCAGGTACGCACTGCGCCGCGCCAGCACTTTGAGCATGGCTTCGCGGTCGGCGTCTGTTTGGACCCGTCCGCTGACATCCCGAACGATCGTCAGGACAGTCGTCTTGTCCATCGGCACGACCCGCGCCTCGAAATAGGCAGGCTTGCCGTCCCTCGGCAGTTGATATTCAAAGGCCTCGGTTCGTTTGTTCCCGAGCGCCAGCCGGATTGTCCGCATGGCGGCTCGAGTCACGTCGGGCGGGAGGAACTCTCCGAGAGGCCTGCCCATGAATTCTTCGGGCGGCACGAGGGGTTTGAACCCTTTTGCAGGAATGTAATCTTGAATTTCACCCGACTCAGAGATGCGAAAGATCGCATCCGGGAGCGCATCCAGGACGGCGCGCAGTGTGGCGGTCGCCCGGGCGAGTTCTCCCTGTGTCGCCCGATGCTTTTCGAGTTCACTGCCCGCCTGGGCAAACGCTTCGCGGACGGATCGGTTTGCGACCGCCAGCACGGCCGCGATGGTCGTGAAGGTGACCGCTTGAATAATGAGGCTGTTGCCTGAGTCTGGGGGGATGTTGTTCACGCTGTAGAATCCCCGCGCTTCCGCGTATAGCAATGTGCCGTTTGCCAGCAGGTTGAACGCCGCGAAACCGAATGCCCCCCTGCCGCCGATCAACAGGCCGGCCATGACGATGATCACGCTTTGAAAGGCTGTTAATGCACTTGTGCTGTTGGCGCGGCCGAGAAAGAATGCCGCCAGCGGAAGGGTCAATGCCTGAAACAGCAGGAAAAGGAAAGCGGGCAGTGTGACCTGTCCCCGGTGCAGGAGGACGCGCAATCCAAGCACGGGGATGCAGGTGGCGAGAGCGACGAGCGCAAGAGGCCAATTCTCCCGGGTTCGTAGTGGGTAGAGCAGGCCAAAACTCAGCGCCACAGCGAAGTGTGCATTGAGAATATGGCTCAATAATTTTGCACGGCGCGCTTTTGTGTCGTCTGAAAACAGGGGCGGCGAGAAAAATTCCCTGATGCGTTCCAAGATTCGAGTTCCCCGTGTTGCTGGTCTCATTCGTATTCGCCCTGAAGTACTTTGTTCAAAAACGCGTCGAAGAGCGAGGCAATCAGCGGTAATTGGCTGCTCAGGCGGTGATCGCTGTGCACGAGATGCAGAGTCGCTTCGAATTTGCGCGCGTAGCGGACACTGTTTTCGACGGGGATCAGGTCGTCTTCCCAGCCGTGAATCAGGGCAACCAGGTCGGCGTGCGGGACGGGTTCCTGGATCGGAAAGCCGGGGACGTAGAATGCCGGGGCGAGCAGGAACAGGCCCCTCGGTCGGAGCGAGGCGGACGCGGCCGCCGCCACGTACGACCCCATGCTCGATCCCACCAGGACAAGCGGCCTGTGCCTGCCGGCGTCCGATGCCAGCAGCATGTCCACGCGCCGGTTTGGGTCCCGCACGCCGCTGTAGTCAATGCTCTCGACGAGGAGTTTTTTCGCGCGGGCAATCTCGGCCAGGCGCGTGATCTTGTCGCCCCACGGACCGCTCTCCAATCCATGGTTGAAGTAAACAGCGCCTCCGTTCACGACTTGCTCCTGGTGCAGATTTTACCCCAGCCGGGCGCAAGTGGTACAATTTAACGACCTCGTTCGCAAGGAGGACCAATGGCTCCGATCTTTCCGTCCATGGAATGGTTGAAATCCCTCGAAGAAAAGTTGAACACCGACGCGCGTTATGCCGATGTCGCCAGGAAATGGGAAGGGGATATTACTATTGTCATTCAGCCCGAAGGAAATCTCAAGGAGAGAATGATCTTTTATCTCGACTTGTGGCATGGAAAATGCCGCAGTGTGGCGGCGCTTTCCGACGTAAACGAGCGAAAGGCAGTTTTCGTGCTGACGGCCACGTATGAGAATATTAAGCGCATCCTGCTCGGCAAACTCGACCCCATGCAGGCTATGATGACCCGCAAATTGCAGGTACAGGGCAACATGGCTGTGATGATGCGCAGTGTGCCGACTGTGCTGGATTTCGTCCGCTGTGCGCGGGAAGTGACCAGCGATATTCTGTAGACCCGATTGTGGAAAACAACAGCGAGGCGTATCCAGCCTCGCTGCTTGCGTTATTGGGCTGTCCGATAACGTTCCAGAAGGGCGCGGGTCTGTGCGTGTTGCGGCTGGGTGAAGATCTCGGACGGGGTGCCCTCCTCGATCAGTTCGCCCTCGTGCATGATGACCACGCGGTCGGCCACATCGCGCGCGAAGCCCATTTCGTGCGTGACGACCAGCATCGTGGTGCCTTCTTTAGCCAGACCTTTCATCACCTCGAGCACCTCGCCGATCAGTTCAGGATCGAGGGCGGAGGTGGGCTCATCGAAGAGCATCACTTTCGGCTCCATGGCGAGGGCGCGTGCAATGGCGACGCGTTGTTTCTGTCCGCCGGAGAGGCGGTTGGGGTATTCGTCTTTCTTGAACAGCATGCCGACGCGGGCGAGGTTCATTTCGGCGATCTCGCGCGCTTTGGCCCGGTCCATGCCCTTGACGATGACTGGTGCCTCCATCACGTTTTCGAGCACGCTCATGTGCGGGAAGAGGTTGAACTCCTGGAAGACCATGCCCGTCAACAGGCGCGCTTCATGGACGAGTTTCTGATGCTCCTTGCCCTTTCCGCCTGCGGGAATTTTAAGCCCATGAATTTCGATCTCGCCTTCAGAAGGCTCTTCGAGGAAGTTGATGCAACGCAGCATGGTGCTTTTCCCAGATCCGCTGCGCCCGATGATGCAGACCACTTCACGCGGCTGGACCTCGAGGTTGATTCCCTTGAGCACATGCAGGCGGCCAAAGTATTTTTGCAGGTTGCTGAGTTTGATGATGGGCGCGCTCATGATCATCGGTCTCCTTTGGCCAGCCGTGCTTCCACGCGGCTTTGGATCGACGTCAGGACCAGGGTCATGATCCAGTAGAAAATGGCGGCCATGATCAGCGCTTCCAGGTTTCGGAATTCGGCGCGGCCGACTTTGGTCGCGCGCCACATTAACTCATGCACGAATCCTGTAGCGGATACAAGCGCCGAATCTTTGGTCATGGCGATGAATTCGTTTCCCGTCGGTGGAATGGCAAACCGCAGCGCCTGGGGGAGGACAATCCGCCGCATGGTTTGCGCGGAGGTCATGCCGAGCGCCATGGCCGCCTCGCGCTGTCCCTTTCCAACGGAACTCAGGCCTGCCCGGAAGATTTCGCTCATGTACGCGCCATAGTTGAGTCCCAGCGCCAAGACGCCAGCCCACAGGCCTTTCAGTACAATTCCCAGTTGTGGGAGTGCGAGGAAGAAGAAAAATATCTGGAGATAAAGCGGTGTTCCACGAATGAGTGAAACATAAAAAGTACTCAGTGAGTAGATCAGCGGGTTGGTTGATAGCCGCCCGAGCGCAGCCAGTAAAGCGAGTCCTGTGGCGAGCAGGATGGCGTAAACCGAAATCTGTATGGTCTGCAAAATACCCGCGGCGATGAAATCAATATTTTCCTCAATGAATTCACTGTCCACGACGATGGTTGTTATATCAAGACCCTTGTTTGGAAGCCCGTATGGGAATGAGAACAGGACCTCCTCAACCTTTGTGCGCACCTCCCGGTTGTTTTCGATGATCATCTGAAAACTCCAGGATGAAATGCTCGTAGCCCCATTGCTCGATTCAATCTCCAGGCCGCTGAATAGAAAGAGTAAAAACGCCAGTAAGCCAATCCAGGAAATGACCACTTTTATTTGAAATTGAAGCAGTTTTCGCTGTTGCGCCTGGTACAGCAAATCCGCTTGCGTCTTTTGCGCAGGGGCATCTTTCTTTGTAATATTCATCGCGACGTTCCTCGACTTGGAAAGGCAAGGGAAGCGGCGTCCTGCCGCTTCCCTTATGTATATCGGGCTTCTACTCGCCCACTTTTGTCAAGTCAATGCCGAACCATTGAATCGAGAGGTCGGACAGCCTGCCATCAGCGTGCATGGCAGTGAACAGCTCGTCTACTTTCTCGCGTAGCGATGTGGTGTCAAGGCTGGACGACCTGTCGAAGGCGGCGGCAAGCACCTCGGTGAATACCGGCTCGCCTAGCTGCATGACCGGGAGACCCGCGGCGATGTTTTCATTGACAACGGTCACAGACGTGACATAGCCCGCAAAGTCTTCACGGCCGGCCGCCAGAGCCTGGGCGCATTCCTGGTCGGTTTCGAGCGGAACAACCGTCGCACCGGCGGGAGGTTGAGCAAATACGGCTATGCTCGGGCCGAGATCGCCTCCGGTGAGCCAGACCTCGTAGGTTGTGGAGGCGCCGGCGCACAGCGCTTTGCCTGCCAGATCGTCAAGCGACGTAAAGCCGGAATCCTTTCCGACTGCGACCACTGCCGGTGTACCGTAGTACGGCACACTGAAGTCCAGCACTTCCTGGCGCTCTGGAGTGATCGTCATCGAGCCGACGCTCACGTCCCACTTATCAGCCCAGGCGCCGGCCGTAATCATTTCCCATACAGGGGTTGCAAAGCAGGTCTCCACGCCGAGGAAATCGCCAATAGCCTTTGCCACGTCAACGTCAAACCCCTGCATTTCTGCGGCGGTCAAGGCATCGTCGGGGCATTTCGTATCGGCGGGACGAGTTCCCTCGGTGTTGAGGAAGGACTGCGGCGCATAGTTTGGATCTGTAGAAACGAGGATGTAACCGCGCTCCAGAATTGTCGCGAGCAGGTCCGCGGGAGCGGGCGGTTCGGTCGCGGGAGGTTGCGTGGCCGGCGGCTCGGTCGCAGGCGGTTCGGTCGGGACGGGTGTCTGCTGTCCGCAGGCTGCCAGCGCCAGGGCGGCGATGGCAACCAGGTTAATAACTACGAGCATCTTTTTCATGGTGATTTGTCTCCTCAAGATGGTTTGGGTTGGAAGAACAAGCATAGAATAGAGTTACGGTTGGCCGTCACCTCCTTTCACGTCGCAATGTCATCTTAGGATAGTCCAACTCCGGAATAAAATCAAGAAGCAGTCGAACGAAGTATGCAGGGTTGCCTTTTGCCAGTTTCGAGGATAAAATGACATCACCATTGTTATCTTGGGAACTATCGGAATTATAAGGCAAAAAGTAAAAATGGAAATCACAATTTCCCAAAAGCAGGGCCGCGTGGCGGTGACGGTTCTTCACATCAAGGGTGTGATCGATTCGTCCACCTATCAGGCTTTTACCGACGCCATGCGCCAGGCGCTCGATGGCGGCGCGCAGTACCTGTTGTTAGACCTGGCCGGAGTGCCATTCATCAGCAGCGCCGGCATTCGTTCGCTTAATGAGCTATCCCTGCTCCTGAGGAAAAAATTCCCGCCGCAGGAGGCGGATCGGCGCTCCAGGCACCTGAAACTTCTCAGCCCCTCCGACCGCATTACGGACATCCTGAAGATGTCGGGGGTGGATATGTTCTTCGAAACTTATACCGATCTTGGGCAGGCCGTCGCATCCTTCTAGAC
Source organism: Chloroflexota bacterium (assembly GCA_037445635.1). Taxonomy (GTDB): domain Bacteria; phylum Chloroflexota; class Anaerolineae; order Anaerolineales; family Villigracilaceae; genus JBFMCC01. The sequence continues at coordinate 51,338 of JBBIKC010000014.1, read as the reverse complement.
TTCCATGTTGCAGCCAATTCTGAAAGTGGACCTCACTCGAGGCGAGACAAGTGAATATATCGTCCCTGATGAATGGCAGCGAGACTACCTCGGAGGCGCGTCGCTGGCGGCGCGTCTCCTTTATTCATCCCTGACGAGGGAACTCGATCCGTTCTCCCCCGAAGCGCCCCTGCTCTTTTTGAACGGTCCGCTTTCGGGGACGCTCGGTCCAACCGTGGGACGATTCGTCGTTTGCGGGAAATCGCCCCTCACCGGACTTTGGGCTGAATCCAATTGCGGAGGCTTTTGGGGCCCCGAACTGCGCTTCGCCGGTTACGATGGACTGTGGATAACGGGAAAAGCCGACAGGCCTGTCTATCTCTGGTTAAATGGCGGACAAGCCGAGGTCCGGGAAGCCGCGCACTTGTGGGGGCAGGACACATACCAGGTGCAGGAATCCATCAAAAAGGAATTGGGCGTTTCGGGCGTCCGCGTCGCAGGGATCGGCCCCGCCGGGGAGAACCGCGTCCTGTTCGCGGGCATCTTCTGCGACCACGGCCGCACTGCCGGGCGGACAGGATTAGGCGCGGTGATGGGTGCGAAGAATCTCAAGGCTATTGCCGTGAAGGGAAGCGGGAAAATTCCGCTGGCCGACGCCGCGGTTTACAACGCGCTGCGTTCGTCTGCCAATAAAGTATTGAAAGGCGAAAACGAATCGCGCGTCCTGCACGACCTGGGCACCTCGAGTGTGGCTGACTATGCCGATTATCTCGGCTCGATGCCGAAGATGTATTTTCACCTGGGGCAGATTGATAATGTGGACAAGGTCTCGGGCTCGACGATGGCCGAAACGATTTTGAAGGGGACGAGTGCCTGTCACGGCTGTGTGATCGCCTGCGGGCGCGTGGTGGATTTGGGCGACGGTCACAGGCGGAAAGGTCCCGAATACGAAACTATCGTAGGCCTGGGCCCGAACCTGCTCATCCGCGACCTGGGCGCCATCACGCGCCTGATGGAATTGTGCGACCGTTACGGCATGGACACGATCAGCGCGGGCGGTACGCTGGGGCTGGCATTGCATCTCTTCGACCGCGGCATCATTGACGAAAAAGACACCGGCGGGCTGACGCTGCGCTGGGGCGACGAGGCGGTCGCGGCGCAGTTGATCCACTGGGTGGCGCGGCGCGAGGGATTTGGTGAACTGCTTGCGGAAGGCTCGCGGCGGCTCGGCGCGCACTTCAACGCGGAAGACGAAGCGGTGCAGGTCAACGGCATGGAAGTGGCCTATCACGATCCGCGCGGCGTTTCGGGCATGGCGCTGGTCTATGCCACCAGTCCGCGCGGCGCGTGTCATAACCAGTCGGATTATTTCTTTGTCGAGTGGGGGCAGGCTGAGGAAGCAGTGGGCCTGAAATTCTTCGACCGTCAGGCCGGCGCGGAGAAGGCGGGCAATGTGGCAATTCACCAAAATTGGCGCACGGTGTTCAACGCGCTGGTGATGTGCATCTTTGCAAACGTCCCGCCGCAGACTCAGGTGGAACTGATCAACGCGGCCTGCGGCTATGACTTTGACATCCAAGAGATGATGAAAACAGGGGAGCGCGGCTGGAACCTGAAACGGCTTATCAACAATAATATGGGCTTGACGCGCGCCAACGATAAATTGCCCAAGGCATTGTTGACCGCTTATACAGAGGGGGGCTCGGCCGGTTACGTCCCGCCTTTTGACGAAATGCTTGAAGCGTATTACGAAGCGCGGGGATGGGACAAGGTGACAGGGAAACCGTCGAAAGATAAATTAATGGAGTTGGGACTGGAAGAGATCGCGCGCGATTTGTGGGGCTGATTCTTTCGTACACGGATCACACGGATTGGACGAATTTCACGGAAGAATTGGGCGACGACTTCCCTGCTTTTGACATGCGGATGGGGGATATGGAATCACTTCTTTCTTATCCTGTAACTACAAAACCTTCATCGTATTTCAAGCCGAATGGCCACCGTATCCCCCCACGCCGGCATTCTCCGCTTTTTGGACGAGCATCTTGATCAGGAAATCGTTCACTCGGTTTTGCCAATCGACGCGTGGACGGGTATCACCCCCCATCCATACGTGATCTCCTTCGAGACCGCCCTGATGGCGCGGCTCGGCTCGTCAGGAACGGTGACGAAGAGAGGGGGCGGGTCCGCGCCAATGGAAGATCTCGCCTGTGAATTCGACGACCATCATCCCTCCAGCCATTTCTGGATGGCGAACTGGATGAGGAAGAGCACAATTGGCAAAACGATGGCGGAGAGAAAGCCGGTCAATGTGCCCGCGCGCCACGGCCAAGTGGGGATGGCTGTCAGCATTTCGCGCTCGGCGCCCATGCCCATCAAGGCATTGCTGAAGTGGTCAATGTCGTCTCTCTCGCTGTTATCAAGGGCGTGATGCAGTTTGTCCATAGCAGTTTGAACGCGCAGGTTGAGGTCGGCGATCAGCGTTCTTTTCTCCGAAACCAGGCGCTGATGTACGAACCAAAGAGGCAGGACAAACGCCGCGATCGCCAGGACGATTTGAACGGCCATAATCGCCACACCCAGTCCCGTCGCGAGGCGGATGGGGAGGGTCAACAGGGTCAGGATCAGCATGAGCATCCACGAAATGCCGATCAGAGAGGTCACGCGCGAAAACGCATAGACGGGGTCGAGACGGAACAGGTTGAGTTGCTTTGCCATCCGAACCGTGCGGTTGACGAGGCTGAGTTGCCTGAGCGAATGATAATAGATGGCGCTCCCCGTCAAGTAGGAGATCAACCCCACTATAAATATGACTGAGACGAGGAAGGAATCCAATCCATACGCCACATAAAACACCTCGTAACCCAAATAGGTCAAAAGCAGGTAATTGATGGCCTAGAAGAGGCTGCTGAGAAACACCCCGCGAGGGGGCATGGTCGAGAACTCGTATTTGATGCGGTCCAGTTCCTCCTCGCCGATATTCAACAGCGGGCGGAAACTCGACAGCGCATCCACCGCGACCGAATCCACATAGGTCATGATCGCCAATGGCACCCAAAGCCAGATCGGAAAAACCGACATGATGGGATTGAACGTGAAGACCGGCATCCAACCGTCCACCCACGCGAGGATGTGGAGGAGGACGACCTCCAGAATCAGGCAACAAAGATAGGTCAGCCAGTACGGGACGCGTTGTCGCTGGACGAAGTCCATGAAGCGGTCAAGAAAACTTGGAGGGTAAAGTCTCGTTTCGATCATAATTAAAGTGCCTGTGGATGAGATTGACAGATTATACGGATATGGCGCTTTACGGTCAACAATAAAATTCTCTGGGCTCTCTCGCATCCCAACCCTACTATAATAGTGACAAAATGAGGTTCCCATGAAACTCGTCACTGTCTCCGAAATGAAAACCATCGAACAGGAGGCCGATGCCGGCGGCCTCACCTACGACCAGATGATGGAAAATGCGGGTCTCGGCTTGGCGTCTATTGTCCAGGGCCTCGGCTTCGAGCAGGACGAACGCGTCATTCTCGGCCTGGTCGGGCCGGGCAACAACGGCGGCGACGCGCTCGTGGCGCTGACCAATCTGGCCGCCAACGGCTGGCACGCCCGCGCCTTTCTGATCAAGCGCAAGAAAAAAGACGACGAATTGATCCGTCGCTTCGAGCAGGCGGGCGGCGAACTCGTGGACGACGATTCGGACTTCACCCTCCTCGCGGCCTTTCTCGAATCCGCCTCGGTCGTCCTGGACGGGGTGCTGGGCACCGGCATCAAATTGCCCCTCAAAGCGGACGCGGCGCGCGTTCTCGCCGCGGCGCGGGATGCCCTCGATCGACTCGATACGCGGCCTTTCGTCATCGCCGTTGACTGTCCCTCCGGCGTGGACTGCGACAGCGGCGCGGCCGCCCCCGAATGCATTCCCGCCGACCTGACCGTGACAATGGCCTGCGTCAAGCAGGGATTGTTGCGCTTCCCTGCCTATGAATTCCTCGGCGATTTGCAGGTTGTTGACATTGGCCTGCCCGCCGATTTGCCCGCGATGAATCAAGTCACGCGTGAGGCTGTAGATGAAGATATGGTTCGCGCCATTCTTCCGCCGCGTCCGCTGAATTCGCACAAAGGCACATTCGGCACGGCGTTGATCGCGGCAGGCTCGGTCAGTTATACCGGTGCGGCGTACCTGGCAGGAAAGGCGGCTTATCGCGCCGGCGCGGGCCTGGTCACATTGGCGATTCCCGCGCCGCTACATGCTGTGCTGGCGGGACAGTTCCCTGAAGCCACCTGGCTGCCCCTTCCGCATGAAAACGGATTCATCGAACGCGCCGCGGCCATCCTCCTTGCCCAGAATCTGGGACGTTCTACTGCATTGCTTGTGGGGCCTGGTCTCGGAATGAAACACACTACGAAGGATTTTCTGGAGAAGTTGCTCGAAGCAAAGTTGCCGCCCATGGTTTTGGACGCGGACGGGCTGAAACTTCTGGCGCGGATTCCGGACTGGCACAAGAAACTTCCTGCTCCCGCTGTATTGACTCCGCACCCGGGCGAAATGTCTGTGTTGACCGGCCTGACGAGCGAGGAAATCCAAAAAGACCGCGAGGCGATTGCGAAGAAGTACGCGCAGGAATGGGGGCACGTGGTTGTGTTGAAGGGTGCGTTCACGGTGATTGCCGCGCCCGATGGACGGATCGCCGTCATCCCAGTGGCGACTCCTGCATTGGCCCGCGCCGGGACCGGGGACGTGCTGGCAGGTCTCATCGCCGGGCTGCGCGCGCAGGGCGCGGGGGCGTTCGAGGCCGCGGCCGCCGGGGCGTGGATCCATGCCCAGGCCGGGCTGACAGCCCTCTCGGAAGTCGGATCCGCCGCGTCCGTTTTGGCGGGCGATGTCCTCGATTGCGTCAATGATGTGATGGGGGAACTGGTTGAAGGTTGAAGGTTCGATGTTGAAAGTTGGAAATACAAAAGAAAACGCTCCTCTCGCGAGGGGCGTCTTCTTCAAAACCTTCAACTTGTAACGTTCAACTCGCCAGGAATTCGTCGAGCGCGGCCTTGCTGATGCGGTAGGCCTTGCCGACCTTCTTGGCTTTCAGGCTCTTGTCCTTGATGGCCGCCAGCACGTCTTCTTCAGAGACCTTCAGATAAGCCGCGGCTTCGGAGGGTGTCATCACGTCGGGGAAGGATTTGGCCGCGCCGCCCGCGCCCTGTTGCTGCATCGCGCCGGAAGTGGCCTGCTGCATCAGGTTGCCGATGCCCATGCCCGCGCCGATGCCGGCCGTCAGGCCCGCGCCGCCGCTGGGATTCTGAGCCGCGTCGCGCATTGCGTCCGCGGCCTGGAGCTGGGTGTAGGTTGCCATATCGAGCATTCCCATGTCGCGCAGTTCCTGAGCCGACTTCTCGCTGGGCTTCAGGTTGCCGATGTAGAAGGTCTTGAGCACGAGGCCGAGCGCGGCGAAGTCATCCTGCGCCTTGGAGCGCACGCCCGCGCCGATCTCCTCGGTCAGGCCGATGATTTCGGGCACGGAATGTTTCGCGCCGGTCTCGCCGAGCACGTCCTGCAGTTTGGAGAGCAGCATGGTGCGCAGTCGTTCTTCGATGTCGCTGGTGCGGTATGCCCCCTGCGCGCCGACGATCTTGGTCACGAACATCTGCGGGTCTTTGACCTCGAACGAGTAGGTGCCGAAGCCCTGCAGGAGCGCCACGCCCAGTCCCATGCCCGGATTGCGGACGATGATGGGCTGCGGCGTGCCCCACTTCTTGTTGGCGAATTCCTTGCGCGAGACGAAATAAACTTCCGCGGGGAACGGCGTGCGGTCGTTGAAGGCCTTGCCGATCCAGTCAATCAACAGCGGAATGTTGGCGGTGGTGATGGTGTGGCGGCCGGGGCCGAACACATCCAGCGCGTTGCCGTCGCGGAAGAACACCGCGCTCTGGCTCTCGCGCACGATCACCTGCGAGCCGATGCGGTAATCGCCGATGCCCGTCTCCGGGAAGCGGTGGACGATCTCATCGCTCATCTCGCTTGGATATTCGATCACGTCGAAAATGCGTGCCATGAGTCTCTCCTTTTTGCTCTGCGAAATAACGGTCTCATTATAGCCCATGCACAAGTGCAGGACAAGCGCCGTTTTTCTGATTTTGTATACGAGGCGGGAGATGAATCGTTTCGCTATGGAGTCGACCAGACTGCCGGTCGCTCCATGACTATCCTTTCATCGGCTTGCCTGTGCCTTTGTCTCGTACCATCAAGATCTCGGCCATGATGCTGACCGCGATCTCCTCCGGCGTTTCGGCCTGCAGTTCCAGCCCCATCGGCGAGTGGACGCGCTCGATCAACTCGTCTGATACGCCTTTTTCCTTCAAGGCTTTGACGGTGGTAGCCCATCTGCGCTTCGACCCGATAACGCCGATGTAAGCCGCGTTCGTCTCGAGCAGACTCGGCAACCCCTGCGCGTCCACATTGGACCCGCGGCTGGTCACCACGATATAGGTCTGGCGCGTCACCTTGAGCTGTTCCGTTAACTTGCCCATTTCGACGGGATAGTACGCGTCCGCGCCCGGCGCGGACTCGGGCGTGCAGAACTCGGCGCGATCGTCGCTGACGGCCACACGGAAGCCCAGCCATTTTGCCAGGTGGACGACGGCCCTGCCCACGTGTCCCGCGCCGATGACCACCACTATGGGGGGCGGAAGGATCGGTTCCACGAACACCTCCACTTGTCCGCCGCACACGCCGGGGTCGCCGCGCGAGGGATCGGACATGTTGTAATGCAGCAGCCGCGGCTGACCGTCCGCGAGCGCCATCCAGGCTTCGTCGAGGACGCGGTGCTCCAAATCCCCGCCGCCGACCGTGCCGATGAACTTCCCGTCGGGATAGACCAGCATCTTGCTTCCCACGTGCCGCGGCGTGGAGCCTTCGCTTTTGGTTACTGTGCACAGCGCGGCGGATTCGTTATTTTTTTCGAGTTCGGAGAGGGCCTGGTAGATCGAGGTCATTCTCAAAGGAGTTTTTTGAGCGCTTGTTTGAGCAAGGGAAGGTCGCCCTGGGTGGTATCCCAGACGATTGGGAAATTTACATTGAAGTATTCATGAACGATTTTATTGCGAATGCCGATCATTTTCGCCCACGGAATTTCTGGATGTTGATGTCGAAACTCATCCGAAATATTGTTGGCGGCCTCGCCGATAATCTCGATCTCACGAACGACCGCATCCTTTGCCATTGCATGAGCATAGAATTCATTTTCGGACAACCCGCGCGTGTAGCCCTCGATCATTTCGATTGCGTCGAGAATGTGTCGCAAGTAGACGGTATCATCCTTCTTCATAGATGACCACCTTGTCCTTTTCGATGTAAGGACGAATGTAGGGGCTGACACTATCTTCTGCAACAAGGTCCACAGGCCGCCCAAAGGCTTTTTGCAGATCTTCTTCCAGCTCAATTAATTTAAAGAATCCCAGCTTCGGGCGAGCATTTGAGGGCTTTAGGGTTATCAGTAAGTCAATGTCACTTGTGGCGGTGACCTCGCCGCGCCGAAACGACCCAAATACAGCCAGGCGGCTGATATAGGGTTTAAGAAGGGGAATGGCCTTCCTGCGGATTTCTGCGAATTGGTCCATGTGGACTCCTGAAGGTGATTATAAACGACGCGAGGCGTATTTTACGGCCCCCATTGCGGCTGCCAGTCGGGTTCAGGATCGTCGGTCAACTGCCGCGTGCTGTGACCGTCGGCGCGCATGATGAAGAGGTCGGCCTGACCATTGTTGCGCAAGGAGTTGAAGACGATGTACTGCCCGTCGGGCGAGTAGGCCGCGGCGGCGTTGTTCCCGCCGAAGGTCAATTGCGTGACGTCCCCCGTCGCGAGATCGAGGCGGTAGATTTCGCGTCCATTGACTGGGCCCGCGTAGATCAACAGGTTCGTGCCGTCAGGCGACCAGTCGAGACTGCCGCCGATGTCGGGGATGCCGCGGGTGATGCGGCGCGGCGGCTGGTCGGGATGGTTGATGTCGAGGAGGAAGATTTCGTAGGCGAAGGCGCGTTCCACGGACATGGCGAAGGCGATGCTCTGGCCGTCCGGCGACCAGGCCGCGGCCACGATGGGATTCTGTCCCGCGTAGAGCAGGCGCGGGTCATCGCCCATGCGTCCCATCACCCAGATGGCAGACGGACCCTGCGCGGCCTGATTGAGGAAGAGCAGTTGCTCTCCATCGGGAGAAAATTTTGGCGAGAAAGCGTTGCCGATGGCGGTTGTCAATTGAAACAGTTTCTGGTCTTTCAACAGCATCATGAACAGGTCGAAACTACCTTGTTGCAGGGAGGCAAAGACGACCACGTCGCTGAGCGGATCGAGGACGGGATAGTAATCGTTCGAGTCGTCGTTCGTCAGGCGGACGAGGCCTGTGCCGTCGGCGTTGATCATGCAGATTTGATTAATGTCGCTGCGCGTGCAGGTGAAGATGATCTGCCCGCCGTGCTCGTCAATGGGACGCGGCGTGGACGTGGGCATGGCCGTGCGCGGCGGCAGGGTGAAGCCTGTGCCAGCCGGGAAGATGTCCGTAAGTGGGGGAGCGGTGGGCACCAGCCAGAAGAGCAGGCCGATGAGCGCGAGGAGAATCAGGCTGAACGGCAGTGAAGCCCGCCGCGGGGAGCGAAAGAGACGCGAGCGGCGCTTGCCGGAGGTGTATTTGCCATCGAGGTCGGGAGGCGGCATGGGATGATTTTACCCCGCGTGCAACCGCCCAAAGAGGACTCCGAGATTTTGAAAATCTCGGAGCTCTGCACTACTCGGGTTTTGTGCCAACGATTTCTCTGAACCTGGGGTCGTCCCTGATCCATTGCAGGTCGGGGTCTTGCCATGCCCAGGCGGGGTTGAATCTCTCTCTTTGCGCGGCTTTTTCAAGATACTCAAAAGCAGAATCGAAGTTGTCACACACGCTTTCAAGGCAGGCGCGGTTGTACCAATCATCTTCCGGTAGGAGTTTTCGCGCCTTTTCAACATGCTCTTCCGATGCTTTTCTACCCGCTTGTTTGGCAATGGAAGCAAGCGCAAGATATGAATTAAAATCCTGCGGATTGATTTCTATGATCTTTTCCAATAATGGGATGGTTTCATCGGTTCTATTTGTTATTCGAAGAAGAATCACAAGGTTATTGTAGGCGGCGGCGTACGACGGATTGAGTTCGATGGCTTTGCGATAGGCGGCTTCGGCTTCGTCGTAGCGTTTGAGTTTTTCATGTAACAGCAAGCCCAAGTTGTAGTAGGCGGCGGCGTACGACGGATTGAGTTCGATGGCTTTGCGATAGGCGGCTTCGGCTTCGTCGTAGCGTTTGAGGCTCGCCAGTAAAACTCCAGTTACATTATGACCATTCGGATCAGACGATTCCAGTTGAGTGTATTTTTGGATCATTTGGTAGGATTGCTCGAACTGGTTTTTGTAATAAAGCGCTATCGCCAGCCCGTAAATGGAACCGCTAATATTACGATTGGAATGACCTAATACCAACTGAATTAGCGGCTGTGAATAGGAATCCCAATGGATGGTGGGTTTTTTGGCTTCGATCTGTCCATCACTTGGGACAAGTTTATGGTTTGTTTGTCTTAGTATGGTTGTTTCTTTTGTCAGGAAATGGATGGCGCGATGAATTTTCCTCCCTCGGAAAAATCTTTGAAAATAACTTCCACCCCAGATCATTACCGCGGCCGATTCAACCAAAAATGGAAACAGGTCAATTCCCGCCTGTCTCAAAATATCAATGGCATCATAGATATACTTCACGGATGGATGTTTTGCGACGGCGCGTTCGTAAATATCCCGCCAGGAACCATTCAAGGTTTCAGTAAAGTCATCCTTGCTGACCCGCTTGTTTTGCGCTTTCCAACGGCGTAAATTTAGTAAGATATTTCGGTAAGTCCCATCACTTTTACGTGCAATTGCTTCAAACTCCTCTGGGTTTGCTTTCAGATCAGTTTGTTTGGTGGCGTCTTCCAGCAGCCTGACAATTACGCTGTCGGCAGGCTCGGAAATTTCAACGCGTTTGAATCGTTTCCAAAGTTTATCTTTCTCATCGTAATTCAACAATTTCCATTGATCCGCCTCGCTGCGGGCGGTGGCAATGACGCGAATTTCGCTCTCTGTGCACATACCTTCCAGCGTATCCAGTACCTGGAGAAGGCGGTCGTGATAGGATGCTTCGCTTAGAAAAGGAATTTGTTCTGCACGCGGCGATTGGGTTCGTTCGCCTGTGCTGAATAGGCCATTCAAATCATCGAGCAAAATCAAAACGCGTGAACGGTTATTGTTGAGTTCTTCGGGCAATGTCTTGGGAATATCCAGCCAGCCCGATTTGATCCGCAAGACCCGCCAGCCTTCCAGCATCATGGTTTGCGCCAATACCCCTGCCTCACGGGTTTTACCATATCCTGTTGGCGCGGTAATCAGTAAGTATCTTGAGAGATTCAGCGCGGCTTTTAGTTCTGCTTGAATGTCGCGCTTTGGGTCGCGCGGCTGGTACTTAATGTTATGGTCGGCAAGTGGGCTGTCATCGTTTTCGGTGGCAAAGAGTTTTGGGAGAAGTTTGGCAGGGTCGGTGATGACCTCAAAGACTTTTACATCGACACGCAACTTTCTTTGCCAGCCGCGCAGGAAACCCCATTTGATGACTGCCCAAATAATGCCCCCAATAGCCAGAGCGGCAGTAATAACTGCACCAATGGCAGTAATCGCATCCTTGTTTTGAGCCCACCAAGTCAAAGGAGCCTCCTTGTTATCACATCTCCAGCAATCCCAGCACTACCGGCAACAACTGTTTCTTCCTCGAAACCACACCCGGCGCGTCGCGGGTGCCATCGGGCAGGGGCGGGTAGGGCAGGTCGGCGAGGACGGGCGGGGCGGAGGAGGACAGGATCAAGCGGCTGGAGCCGCGCACGATGTCGGTGATGAGCAACATGACGAAATCATAACCGCGCTTGTCGCGCAGGGCGTCAAGGGCCTGGGTGAGCGGCTGGAGGTGCTCGCCAATCTGCATCAGGTCGGTCACTTCGGCCTGCGCGACGGCGAATTTGAATCCGCCCGCGACGTAGGGCTTGATGTCCGTGCTGACCACGTCTTCGGGTTTGCGGTTGGAGAGTCCCGCGCCCGCGGCGAGGACGGCTTTGCCGTACGACTCGATGGTCTCGCCTTCGAGCGGACTCCCGCCGACGAAGGCCCAGCGCGCCAGTTTGTCCGCGGCGGCGCGGTCGCGCGGGGTGGTGGTGGGGGAGGTCAAGATAAGGGTATCAGATAGAAGTCCCGCCAGAAGCGCACCTGCCAGCGCGGGCGGGGCGGAGAGTCCCGCCTCGACGGCCTGTTCGGTGACGAGAGTCGAGGTCGAGCCGACGATGTCCACCGTGAAGCGAATCGGCGCGTGCGTGTGCGGGTTGCCGAGGCGGTGATGGTCGAGGATTTCGAGCAGTTCGGCCTCTTCGAGCGCGGCGATGGCCTGGCGCGGCTCGTTGTGATCCACGAGGATGATTTTGAGGCGCGGCGGGTTGAGCAGGTTGCGCTGGCGGGCGATGCCGAGATAACGGCCGTTCTCGTCCACCACCCAGTAATCGTCGAGTTCGTCGCGCAGGATGCGGTTGAGCGAATCGCGGATGTGCGCGCCGGCGGCGTATTTCGGGACGTTCGTGTTGGCCGCGTCGCGGCACGGCGCGGACATCATCTCGCGCACGGTCGTGTCGCCCGGACGCGGGCCGAGGGTCTCCGAAAAATATTTGAACAGGCTGAGGCCGTTGATCAGGCCGAAGGGCGTGCCGTCCGCGTTGACGATGGGCGCGACGCCGCCCGTTTTGCTGGCGAGGGTCCAGGCTGCGCCGAGTTGCGCGTCGGGCGGCAGGCTGTCGAGTCTCTGCATGACCGATTCGAAGCGCGGCGACGCGTCGGTGAGCAGGAGGGGCGCGTCGAGCGCGAGTTTTTTCAGCACCCACGCCGTCTGTGGATTGAGCGCGCCCGCCCGCGCCGCGACCGCGTTGACCTTATCGCGTTCGCGCAGCAGCCAGGCGTAGCCCAGCGCGGACGCGATCGAATCGGTATCGGGGTTGACGTGGCCGATGACGAAAATTTGGTCGGGCATTATTCACGCCCCATGAGTAATTCTTCCACGTCCTCGTATTTGTATGGAGGCCGCTTTCGAATGGCAAAGATGACGGGTTGATCCTCGTTCAGCCAGTAAACGATACGCCATTGATCAATGCGCAGTCTTCTAATCTCCCGCAGCGCATTCTTTGATTTTAGGCGTTTGCTGTGCGGCGGCCTCGGATTGGATTCGAGATGGTTAATTTCACGAATAATCCTGCGGCGGATATTGCCCGGCAAGCGACGCAGGTCGCCCCATGCGCTTGGCTTGAGAAGCGCCTGCGGCTTACTTTTTGGCATCCGGTTTCTCCCACTCGGCGCGGGCCTTCGACCATGGGATATATCCCGCTTTCTCCAGGCTGCCGCCAGCCGCGTCAATTTCCGCTAAAGCATGGCGGGCGATTTCTATATCCTCGGCGTCTTCGAGCGCCTCGATGATCTTTTTCCATGTTTTTAGATTTACAAGGACGCCAGTCGGTTTTCCCTTTTCTCCAACGACGAATTGTACGTTTTTATCTGTAAGCATGACCATTTCTGCCTCCTCCTCAATTATAGCCGCATCTTCAGCGCCCGCCACACCTTCTCCGGTGTGATGGGGATCGAGTCAATGTTCACGCCCAGCGCGTCCAGAATCGCGTTGCCCACTGCGGGCGCGACGCCGTCCATCGGGATTTCCGCCACCGCCTTGACCCCAAACGGATGCGTCGGCTCGAAGGTTTCCACGAAGATGGTTTCCAGTTGGGGCATTTCATCGGCGCGGAAGATGTGATACTTGTCGAAGTCGCGCTGGCGGATGCGCCCCTGCTCGTCCCAGGTCATCTCTTCGCAGACGGCGTAGCCGAGGGCTTGCGTCATGCCGCCTTCGATTTGTCCCGACGCGGTGAGGGGATTCACGATGACGCCCGAATCCACCGCCATAACGAGTTTGTCCACCGTGACCTGACCCGTTTCGGTATCCACGGTCACTTCGGCGAATTGCGCCGCAAACGGCGGCGGCGACGACGGCGAGACATAGGACGCGACTCCCATGATTTGTTCCTGCTCGCTCTTGTGCAGCGTATCCAACGCGATCTCTGCGAGCGAAACCGATTTGCCGTTGGGAGCGATGGCTTGACGGTTCGATAATCGAATATTCGAATATTCGGGCTCGCCCAACATCTTCGCCGCCCGCACCTTGATTCGTTCGGCGCAAATCTGCGCGGCCTTCGTCACAGCGGTTCCTGAAATGTATGTTGTTGAGGACGCGTACGCGCCCTTGTCGAACGGCGTGAAGTCGGTGTCGGATGAGTAGGTGATGATGTCTTCCACCGGCACGCCCAGCACTTCCGCCGCCATCTGCGCGAGGACGGTATCCGAGCCCGTCCCCAGGTCCGTTGCGCCGACGAGGAGGTTGAAAGAGCCATCGTCGTTCATCTTGATGGATGCGCCGCCCATGTCGAGGTAGGGGATGGCTGTGCCTTGCATGACGAGCGCAACACCGATTCCTTTGCGTTTGTGGGACAGGCTTTCAGCCTGTCCAGACGGGCTAAAAGCCCGTCCTACATGCCACTCCTCATTCCCAAACTTCTGGTCCCACCCAATCGCGGCTTTGCCCTGCGCCGCGCACTGCTCCAATCCCACCGTGTGGATGATTTCGGGCCGCGGCTCGCGTCCTTCGTTCCAGGCGGTGCTGAAGGGATGATATTCTCCGGGGCGGATGGCGTTCTTCAGGCGGAACTCGATGGGGTCGAAGCCCATCGCGCGCGCAATCTTTTCCATGTGACGATCCACGGGCCAGTAACCCTGCGGCACGCCGTAGCCGCGGAACGCGCCGGCGGGCGGTGTGTTGGTGTACACCACGTCCGCATAGAAGCGGATATTGGGCGACTTGCGGTACTCGCCATCGCCGACATAGAGCGCCATCGCCTTGTGACCCGTGTTGCCGGTCACGGTCAGCGCGTGGCAGCCATACGCGCCCGTATCCGAAAGCGCGTACATTTCATTGGCGGTAATCGTCCCGTCTTTCTTCACGCCCGTCTTCATTTTGATTCGCATGGGATGACGCGAACGCGCCGCGGTGAATTCCTCCTCGCGCGTGTATTCGTAAATGACCGGGCGCCCGGTGGCGATGGTCAAGTGCGCGGCCACGTCTTCCATCAACACTTCCTGTTTGCCGCCGAACCCGCCGCCGATGCGCGGCTTGATGACGCGGATGCGCTTGACGGGCAGTCCCAGCACCGGGGCAAGCATCCGCCTCACATGAAACGGGACCTGAGTCGAGGTCCGAATGACGAGGCGGTCATCTTCATCCCAATACGTGACGCACACATGCGGCTCGATGTGCGCCTGCTGCACCTTCGGCACTTCGTATTCGGCTTCGAAGATTTGGTCGGCTTCAGCGAAGCCCTTCTCCACGTCGCCGATGTCAATGCGGATGTGCGCGGCGAGATTCTTTTCGGGGTTGGAGTCGGCAAAGTTGACATACTCCGGCTCGTCGTGAATCCGAATCGGGCTGGTCATGGCTTCGCGCGAATCCAAAATGGCGGGCAGGATGTCGTATTCCACGTCAATCAGCGAGAGCGCCTTCTCGGCAATTTCGGGCGTCTCTGCCGCGACGAACGCGACGCGGTCGCCGACGAAGCGAACCTTGTTATCGAGCGAGAACGTATCGAGCGGGCCGGGGATGGGGTCGGACTGCCCCGCGGTGGAATAGACGACGCGCGGGATATCCTGCCAGGTCAACACCGCGGCGACGCCTTCGAGCGCGCGCGCTTTGCTGGCGTCAATGCGCTTGATGCGCGCGTGCGCGTGCGGCGAGTGCAGGACTTTGGCATGAAGCAGACCGCGCTTTTCGAAGTCTGCCGCGAAAGCGGGCTTGCCCTGCACGAGTTTCACCGCATCCACCTTGACCTCGGGCTTGCCCACCATTTGCCAGGCTTTCGTCTCCGGCGTGACGACCATCTTCGGCAGCGTGCGCGTCTGCGTCAGCGTCTCGCCGCTGCCCGAGTCTGTTGGCGGAAACTCCATCGGCTCACCGCCCTGTATACCTGTGTACCTGTCTACTTGTGTGCCCTCTCCCCGCATCTCCGCCGCTGCCTTCAACACCGCCTGCACCGGTTTGAGATACCCCGTGCAGCGGCACAACACGCCAGAGATAGCCTCACGGACTTCCGCTTCAGTGGGATTGGGGTTTTTATCCAGCAGGGCTTTGGCGGCGAGAATTTGCGCGGGCGTGCAGTAGCCGCATTGGATGGCGCCATTCTCAACAAAAGCCTTTTGTAACGGATGTAAACCTTCCGTGTGTTTCCAGCCTTGTTCGGGATGTTCGCCGAGCGCTTCGATGGTGGCAATCTTGTGACCTTCAGCCTGCGCCGCTAGCAGCGATCCCGCGTTGACAGGTTTCCCGTCCAGCAGAACCGTGTCCGCGCCCGTCAGGCCGTGTTCATCGCCAAACTTCACGCCGTGGAAACCCAGTCCGCGCAGGGCGGAGAGCAGGGTGGTGTGCGCGGGCGCTTCGATTTCGTGGTCAATGCCGTTGATGTGGAGAGTGAGGTTCATAGTGAGTCCTTCGTCGAAAGTTGAAGGCTGAAAGTTCAAGGTTGATGGCTTCGGATAATTTGTCTTAGCGTGTCAATGGATTGTTTGTTGCCGTCTTTGTCATTATAAAACCACAACTCCCATCCATTCGAGGGCGCGCCCGTGAGCGACTTCGCCACAGCATGAATCGAGCCTGTGACTTTTCCACAGCGGATGTGTCCGTTTGCCAGTATTTTGGCGGACTTGCCACCCCTGGCGAAGTAGAGTTTCTGCCCGGGGAGGAGCAGTCCGTGTTCGAGTAACGCGCCGAACGGAACACGCGTTGGTCTGCGTGTAGCCACGTCGAGGCTGGCAGAGTCTGCGACTTGGACCGCGTCAATGCGCTTCTGTGCGATCTTGATGTACTTCACATCGCGTTCAATGCCGATGAAATGACGCCCAAGTTTTTTGGCGACTGCACCGGTTGTGCCTGAACCGAAGAACGGATCGAGTATCACATCGCCAGGATTCGTGGACGCGAGAATCAAGCGATAGAGCAACGCTTCGGGCTTCTGTGTCGGATGCGCCTTTGTCCCGTTGGCTTTGATGCGTTCTTTTCCCGTCGAGAGGGGAATTGTCCAATCGGAGCGCATTTGGAGATCGTCGTTCAGGGCCTTCATGGCCATGTGGTTGAAAGTGTATTTTGCGCCTTTTTTCTTTTGTGCCCAGATCAAAGTCTCATGTGCGTTGGTGAAACGGACGCCGCGAAAGTTGGGCATGGGATTGGTCTTGAGCCAGATGACGTCGTTCAGAATCCAAAAACCCAAATCCTGCATAATCGCGCCGACGCGGTAGATGTTGTGATAAGACCCGATAACCCAGATTGTGCCTGTGTCCTTGAGAACGCGGCGGCAGCCCGCGAGCCATTGACGCGTGAACTCATCGTACTCCGCAAAACTCTTAAATCTATCCCAGCCGTCCGTCACTGCATCCACCTTGGTCATGTTCGGGCGGAAGAGGTCATTGCGCAGTTGCAGATTGTACGGCGGGTCGGCAAAGACCAAGTCCACCGAGGCTTCGGGGAGGTCGGCGAGCAGGGAGATGCAGTCGCCGCGCAGGATTTGGTTGAGTGGGAGATTTTTTGTCACGGGGTCAATAGGTCGAGAAATGCAAGTCGGGTCTTAAACGTGACCTACATGATCGATGTCAAACATCCCTTCGCCAGCGTGGACGCGACATCCATGCGGTATTCGGCGGAGGCCCATTCGTCATTTGCTTCGTGACAGGCATTGCGCGCGGCCTCTTCGATGCCTGCCGCTTCGGTTCCATCCATGGCAAGCAGCGGACTCTTGCCGAATCCGCCCACCGCGAGGCGCGTGCGCCCCGAGTTCCAGCGGACGAGCGCGGCGCAGACGATGGGCTTATCGGACGGCGTGCGGGAAACATAATCAAACGCAAACTTCACGTTGAGCGGAATGGTGATGGATGTGATGAGTCCGCGCGGGCGGAGGGGGAGAAATTCGCCCACACTGATCACAGATGACTGCTTACTGATTACTGCGACCTTCGCGTCGAAGGCGAGCAACGCGCAAGCAAACGAAGAACGCCCGTCGCACGTCACCAGCGTCCCTGCCACGGTGGCGGAATTCCGAAGGTTGAGCGGCGTTTCGAGTTTGAGCGCGGTTTTCAATGATTCAGGACAATGCTCCGATTCGAGCAATTGCTGAAGCGTGACGGTTGCGCCGATTTCCAGGTCGTTCCCCTTTTTGTGGATTTGATTCAGGCCGAGGAGTTGAAGGTCAACCACCGAAACGGGATCAGCCGTCGGCGTGGAAAGAAGCGTCCCGCCGCCGAGGGGAAGGGTATTCGACTGGGAAAGGTGGGTCAGGGCCTCGTCAAGGGTTTGGGGTCGGTGATAGTTGGTGATCATGGGGTCTCCGTGAAATCCATCCAAATTATACAGTTAAAAAATTACCGCCATCCTGTTGATGGCGGTAATTCGCTCTAGCCCGGCGCTGTGTAGGGCGCCGGTTCCGGGAGCAGGAATTCGGGGTCCAGGGCCTGTATGAGGAATTGGTACTCATTGCCGTCGCTGTACCGACCTGTAAACAGCCAGACAGGTTGCAGGTAACGCTGATCTGCTTCCAGCGGCCCGGCCAGGTAGCGCGGGTCGGGCATGTAGTAGATCAGTTGAATGCGCTGGATAGTCAGCGTAGGCGGGACGTATTCTCCCTCGAGCGCTTCGTCCACGACGTAAACCTGACCGGCCGAAATTTGCAGTTCTGCCGCCTCGCCGTTCTTCGGATTAACCGCCATGGACGCGGAATATATCCGCACGACGGGATAACCGCCGAATGTTTCACCGGGGATCGTCAGCGCTTCGATCAGCATCACATCGCCCGGCTTGCTCATGAGTGTGTCGTCCACGCCGCCGCCCGGATAAAACTGGACATACGTTTCGCCCGCGTCTGTGGTGAAGAGCGTGACGGGCTGGCCTTCAATGGTGGCTGAGGCCTGCGTGCCGCGCAGGATTTGGAATTGCAGATCGGGGAAGGGGATTTCATAGCGTTCCACAGTGAGGATGGCGCCCGCCTCCTTGTATTCCACAGTTCCCCAAACGTCAACGGGTTTATTCTGGTAAGCCTGCAATTCTTCGAGGTTCCCACCTTCCAGTATGAAGTAGGGATACGGTTCGGCGCTGCCCATGAAGCCGTATTCTACGCGTTGACCGCCGTCGGCTTGTTTGTAGATGACGATGTTCATCGTGCCTCGCATGCCTTCCACTTTTTCGGTAAATAGCGAGGCAGGGGCGGGGATATTCAACGTCTGGCCGACGGTGAGTGTGGAACAATCCGCGGGCATGTTGTTGGCGTTTATCAACTCCTCGGCGGAGATGCGGAACGCGTAAGCGATACTCTGGCAACTATCACCCGCGACGACGGTGTAAGCAAACGGCTCACCGCTGTCCAACTCGGTTGTGGGTCTGGGAGTGGGGAAGGGGACGGGCGCGCCGGTGAGATTTAACTTGAAGAAACCAAAACCGCCGCCACCTCCGCCGCCACCGGACATGCTGCGCAGGTCAATGGACTTCCACTCGTAGCTCTCGCCGACGCGGACGCCGATGACGAAGGCGTTGTCCAGCGGCAGAGGCAGGTCGGAAGGAGTGTCGGGCAGGATGAGGGTTTCGCCGTCCAATGTGTTCAGGATGACGCGGCTGTCCTGCCGGCTGATCGTGCCGAGCAGTCCGTCTTCATAGCCGTCGTAGACTTTCCACGCTTCGAGCGCGAAGGTCCGCACGCCATTCTCTTCGCGGAATTGTCCCGTCGCTTCCACGAAGGTATTTTCGAGCGAGGCGGGAATATCTGCGGTGTTGCCCGTCACGGTAAAACCGTCCAGGGTGACGAGCGGCGCGCCTCCCTCCAATGAGGGGATGGAGCTCAGCCAGCCGAAGAGCGTGAGGGTCTGGTCGGCGGGACGCGGCCTCAGCCAGGTTTGGACCGGCGGGCTGTACGAATGCATGCCTTCCATCGTTCCCGTCGCGCCCAGTTCGGAGGAAATGTTCTCCGGGTGGAGCAGCAACTGAAAAGCCTCCTCCGCGCTGATGATTCCATACCGGCCGAAGGTTTCGTATCTCGGGAGTGCGCCGTCCACGAGCAGGATTCCCATATCGTCCAGCGTGAAGCGCAGGCCGGCGCACTTGAAATACTCGTAGCAGATGACGCGTCCGTCCGGGGTAAGAGGCGCGGCCACCACTCCGCCGTACATTTCGCTGGGCAGGAGTTCGTAGGCAAAATCGAAGCCGTGCGATTTCAGGAATTCGTCAATAACGGCCGCGGCGTTCGCGGGCGGCGTCGCGCCGTTGATGACGGAGATATAGCGCGGGTAATCGGGGTAGTATTGGAAATACTGATCCGAGCGGACGTGCAGCCGTTGGTTCCCATCCACGATCAGGAAATCGGCCGATCCGGGAATTTCACCGATGCTCTGGTAGATGGCGCCATTCAACCCGAATTGCGTCGCCAGGCCGCGCGCGCTTTCGATCGCGGCGCGTTCCTCCGGCTGGTAGAGATACACATTTGCCTCGGCAGGCGATTCAGGAAATGGAGCGTTCAGGTACAGGGTTGTCCCGTGCCAGTTGTAGGCTTCACCCTCCGGTTCAGGTGTGACATTATCGTTGATGACCGGCGCAGGCGTCGGCGTTGGCGCTCCGAAGACAACCTCGGTCACGAAGGTCAGGGACGCGTCGCCCACGCGGCCGGTCACTTCCCAGCAGCCCGTCGTTGGGAAGATGAGCGCGGCCACCTGAAAGCCTGTGTCGCCATAACCCTCTGGAATATCCGCGCGCAGCGGTTCGGCTTCTGCGTCGAGGCGGCGGCCTTCGATGATCAGCGCGCCGCTGCCGCCGCGCCACCACCACCATTTCATGCTGAACGAGCCGTCAGCTTCCTGGTTTTCAGGAAGCATAAGTACTTTTCCGTCTGGCCACAAGCCGGTCCAGATTTCGCCGTTGCCAAGATAATATGGCGACTCCGCGGTTTCGCCGGGCGGCAGGCTGCCGTTCGGTTCCGTCACCGGGCAGGAAGAGGGCGGATTGTCAATGGCCGGTTGAGGTTCGGGCGCGAGTGCGCGAATCGCCCAGTTCAGGAAGAAGGCTAAAACTACAAGCGCGCCGGTCAGGCCGAGCGCGGAGAGCGCCTCCCTGCGTGCGGACAGGTTGAAGCCCGCGCGGGGTTTGTGCGCGGATACGAGTCGTTCCTCGAGCTCGGCCCTGAATTGCGGGCTGGGGTTCGTCCCTTGCGCGGCCGTTTCGAGTGTTTTTGCCACGACCGCTTCTTCGGGAGTTAAGCTTTCGAATTGAGTCATTCTTCCACCTCCAGAGCCAGGGAGGTACGTTCGCGCAAATCCTGCAGGCCGCGCGAGACCAGCATCTTCACCGCGGCCTCACTTTTTCTTAGTACGCGGGCCGCTTCGGAAATCGTCAGCCCGCTGAAATAGACCAGAATCAGCGCTTCGCCGCGATCGGGACTGAGTCCCTTCAGCGCGCGGCGGACGCGGTCCAATTGCAGGCGTTGACTCGCGGCTTGATCGGTCGGCAGGTCGGGGATCGCGACGTGAAGCGCCGCCTCGAGCGGGACCTCGAGCCGGCGTCCGCGAAAGAAGAGGGCGCGGTGTCTTGAAGCGATTCCCATCAACCACGCGGCGAAGGAGCCATCTCCGCGAAACGAACGGAGGCCCTCCAGCGCGGCGAGAAAGGTCTGTGAGGTCAGGTCTTCAGCGTCTTTGACGTTTCCCGTGTGCGCCATGTGATAACGGTAGACGCGCGCGATGTGACGGCGGTAAAGCTCGGCGAAGGCCTCTGCGTCCAAGATCGCCTCGCGCACCAATCTATTCTCGTCCGCAGGCGGGCTTTGGGTTTGTATGTTCATGAGGGCGGTTATAAACCTCCTGCTACGGTTATGTTGCAGGAGGGCGTGAAAAGGTAACAGGGAATTTTCGAGGGTCTCTCGCGCTGGGCGGCGCCGCAGGGCGTTATTCTGGATACACCTTCCAGCCCAGTTCGTCCAGCCGCGACATATCGAACGATTCCTGTGGCACGTCAATCAACAGCGTGGTTGCCTCTGCCAGCAATTCGCCGCTCTGGTCGTAGATGCCTGCCCAGGCCTCGGCGGTTTTTCCCTTCGACTTGCCCGCCTTCCCGATGATCTTGAGCGGTTGGCCAATGGGCACGTTCTTTCGATATTTGACTTCCATCCTGCCTGTGAACATGAAGCGCGGCGCCGCAGGGTCACTGCCCATGTGGGCGCGGCCAGACACCTCGTCGAGGATCGAAGCGACGATGCCGCCATGCAGGACTCCGGGATAGCCCTGGAAATGCTCCGGCGCGGTGAAGGTCGTTTCGATCTCATCGGGCGCGGTCTGGTACAGATGCAGGTGCAGGCCGATGGGATTTTCCAGCCCGCAGACGAAGCAATGACGGGAATTGGGTTGTTTGACGCGCACGCGAGTCTCCTGAATGGGGGATGCGGCCATTATAGCAAAGCAGCGAGGGATTTATGGTAGACTGAATGTATATTCGCGATGCTGCCCAAAAAGGGAGACACCTGTGCTTGCCAAATTTCAGGTCATCTATCGAGAATTCCCAGCCCGTTTCTGGATCGTCGTCGGCGTTTCGTTCATTGACGGAATCGGCGCGACGCTCCTGTATCCATTCTTCGCGCTCTACATCACCCAGAGGTTCAACGTGGGGATGACAGTGGCGGGCGCCATGCTTGCCATGAATTCGATCGCGGGTTTGATCGGAAGCACCATCGGCGGTGCACTGACCGACAAGCTTGGCCGCCGCGGTATCATCCTCTTTGGGCTGATCTTCAGCGCGCTGAGTTCGCTGGCGCTGGGTGCGGTTACCAAGCTGGAAATATTCTATGGGCTGATCGTCATTGTCGGTCTGCTGGGTCACGTGGCGGGACCCGCCCACAATGCCATGATCGCGGACATCCTGCCCGAGGCGAAGCGCTCCGAAGGGTTTGGCATCCTGCGCGTGGTGGGAAACCTTTCGTGGATTATCGGTCCGACCATCGCGGGTTTCATGGCTTCGCGCTCGTTTTTCTTGCTGTTCGTCCTGGATGCCGTCATCAGCCTGATCACGGCCGCCATCTTCTACCGTCTCATTCCAGAGACCAAGCCCCAGCCGCGCGAGGCGACGGCGCACGAATCGTTCCTCCAGACATTGAGCGGATACCGCCATGTGTTGCGTGACCGCGCCTTCATGGCCTTCATCTTCGCCTGCATCCTGATGTTGACCGTGTACCAGCAGATGTACAGCACACTGTCCGTGTTTCTGCGCGACGAGCACGGCGTGGATCCGAGCGGATACGGCTTTCTCATGTCCTCCAGCGCGATCCTGGTGGTGCTGGCCCAATTCACCATCACGCGTTACATCAAGCGTTTTCCTCCCCTGTTGATGATGGTAACGGCATCGGGCTTTTATCTGGTCGGCTTTACGATGTACGGATTCGTTTCGGTCTATCCGCTCTTCCTGCTGGCAATCTGGATCGTGACAACGGGCGAAATGGTCGGAATCCCCACCACGCAGGCATTGCTGGCGGCCTTCGCGCCCGAGGAGATGCGCGGCCGTTACATGGCGGTCGGCGGGCTGGGATGGGCCGTGCCTTCGATGGTCGGTCCCTGGGCGGCGGGCCTGATCCTGGATAATTACAACCCGAACTGGGTCTGGTACGCGGGCGGAATCCTGTGCGCAGTGGCGATGACGGCGTTCTATGGTTTACATCTGAAACTGGGAGCGGCCGAACGCTTTCGGCCTGTGCCTGAGACGATTCCTTCGTAACGCAAACGGAGCATCCGCGCGAATCGGATGCTCCGTTTATGGCTTCCGTCGAGCCCTATTTTTGCGCGAACGTATCAATCAGCAATTTGAAATTTCCGCCGACGGGATACAAAATGGGACAGGTGCAGCCGCGCTTGCGGTATTCGTCCACTTTGGCGCGCGCCTCGGCGGGCGTGCCCGAGGCGGTGATACGATGAACCAATTCATCGGGCACCAGGTCCTTGGCTTTCATAATCTGCTCTTTGGTGGCTGGCCAACCCAGAATGGATTGAATCTTTTGAATCACATCCGCCGAAACATTCGAGGCCCTGGCAATGTGCGGCTGCTGCGCCAGATATTGACACAACAGCATCTTGGTGTAATCCACGGCCTTTTCGTGGCTTTCATCCACCGAGCAGACGATGAGCTGCGGGCGGTCGAAGTCGTCCATTTTTCGTCCCGACTTTCGCAAGCCCTTGTCGAGCAGTTCCATGGCTTTGTCGTTGTATTCGGGGGCGACGCAATAATTGAGAACCGCGCCGTCGGCAATCTCGCCGGTCAATTCCATCATTTGGTCGCCCGTCGCGCCGATCATGATTGGGACGTTGCGCGGCTCGCGGCGGCCATAGACCACGTCCAGTTCGATGCCGTCCACGTGATGGAATTCGCCGTGAAAGGTGACGCGCTCCATGTTCAGCAGGCGGCGTATCACTTCGACGGTCTCGCGCATGGCAAGCAGGGGTTTCCTGCGTTCGATGCCGACGTTCTTCGCCAGCGGATCCCACCACGCGCCGATGCCGCAGATAACGCGGTTCGGGGCGAGATCGTCCAGGGTCAGGAAAGTGGCGGCGAGCAGTCCGATGTTGCGCGTCCAGTTGTTGATCACGCCCGAACCGACCTTGATGCGATTCGTCACTGCGGCGTAGGCGGCCATCGGGACAATGGCATCGCGCACGAGACGGCTCTCCGCCTGCCAGACGGCTTCGAAGCCCCTCTCCTCCGCGTAACGGACGTAATCCAATCCGTCGCGGAGATCGTGCGAGTCCTGCAAATAGAGTGCAACGCGATCGGTCATCGGGTCCTCCGGATGAATCAGGGATTGGCTTTCATGAAATCGAATTGCTCGAGCACAATGTCGAGGTCGGCGGGCAGGTCGAGGTCCAGGCTGAGCGAGGGCAGGTTGACGATTTCGAGGCGCGCGCCCGCTTTTCTGGCGCGTTCACAATGTCGTTTGAAGGAATTCTCGCCGAAATCGTATTCGATCAGGCCGGAGGGCGAGATGAGCAGGGCGTTGGTCCCTTTTTGGTGGCGGTCGGGCGCGATGACCACCACGGGCGGGTCCACCGCGCGTTCGAGCAAAGACCGAATATCATCGCGGGTGAGCAGAGGCAGATCGGCGGGAAGCACCAGCACGCCGCGCGTGGCGTGCATTTGCGCCACGACGGTCGCGCGTTTCAACGCGGTGTTCAGATGCGGCCGTCCATCCTCACGGACGGTGCGTGCGCCGTGGTTGCGGGCGATGGTCAGGGCGTGCGGGTCGCGGCTGACGACCAGCACGTGCTCCACCTCTTTGATCTCCGCCAATGTTTTCAAAGTATGCTCTAGCAGCACCCGATTCAGGTGCGTTCGTTCGTCTTCAGACAGCGCGCCCGCCAAACGGGATTTTCCGCGCCGTAGTGGTTTTACAGGGACAATCGCCCAGAGCGTCATAGAAGGGTTCCGATAAACTCCAGTATGTCTCGCGCCAGACGGGCACGGTCCGATGAAGAGTTCATGATGGTATCTGTCACGAGCGTTCGGATTTTAATCCCTTTTGCAAGTTCTGAGTCCACCGAATCCACTACGATTCCTGCCAGCAAATTTCCATAGTGTTCCGCCACCGCAATGACGGACGGTTCGATTCCGAGTTCGGAGAACATTTTCGCGGCGGGACCCTTGACGGTCTTTCCGCCGATGATGGGGGAGACGGCTAGCCTCACCCCCGGTCCTTCTTCTAAGAGGAGAGGGGAGAATATGGCTAGAATTGGATCAATGCTCACCCACGGATTCGACGGGCAGAGGACGACCGCGTCGGCGGACTGGATCGCTTCGCGCGCCCCCGCGGCTGGTTCCGCGGAATCGAGTCCGTCGAAGCGAAAGCCTTTGACGCGCGGCTGACAGCGGCGGTGCACGAAATATTCCTGAAACGGCAGATCGCCCTCGTCCGTTTCGACGATGGTTCGCACGGGCTGGTCGCTCATGGGGAGAACCGC
The DNA here is from genome assembly GCA_037445635.1 of Chloroflexota bacterium. Lineage (GTDB taxonomy): Bacteria > Chloroflexota > Anaerolineae > Anaerolineales > Villigracilaceae > JBFMCC01. The sequence continues at coordinate 26,177 of JBBIKC010000014.1, read as the reverse complement.
GTGTTTGATTCCCCACGCCCTGCAAAAATCGCGCGTGATCTGCGAAAGGGACTGTCCCTCTTTCAATCGCCGCGTGCGTTCGATGTGGGTGGCGAGATCGTTGTCGCCGAGGTTGAACCAATCCGCCGCGCCGAGACGTTTGAGATTCGCCATCGCGTTCCACGTCTCGCCCGCGCGTCCCCAGCCCGTTTCAGGATTGGCGAGTCCCGCGAGGGTGTAGCAGACCGTATCGAGGTCGGGACAAATGTACAGGCCAAGATGCTCGAAGTCATCGCCCGTGTTGACGATGACCGTCAGGTTTTCGGGCGGCAGGATTTGGGCGAGTCCATGCGCGAGTTTCGCACCGCCGACTCCGCCCGCGAGGGCGATGATGTTCATCGAGAAAGAACCATGTAGATGATGTTTTGATTCAAGAATCCACTTTGTATGAGAAGTTTGCCTCCAAAGAATATCAGTGCAAGAGAAAAAGGAAAATACAAAGCGAGCATTATCCGAAAGGCTTTGTTCCACCCATATTTTAGGCCATCACGAAATGTTTTCCAGGCATCATCCTTTGTCATTTTGCCATCCTGTTTTCAGAGCTTTTTCTTTTGGTACCTCATCTGCCCACCCAACAAAAAACATTGCCTGCGGCTCCCACGTTTCTGGCAAATCCAACGCTTTTCGCGTCTCCTCCTGTGCATACAAAGGCCAGCAGATCCAGTTTCCTCCCAAACCTTCCGCGTGTGCGGCGAGCAGAAGTTGCAGTCCTGCCGCGGCGACAGATTGGGTGGACATGATCTCGTCTTCGCGTTTATGCTCGCGGACGGCGGTCACGTCGCGGCAGAGGAGGATGACGACGGGCGCTTCGTCCAATCGGCGCAGGGAGTTGGCGACGCGCGCTTCGATCTCGGCTTCGTTCGCGCCCGCGGCCTGCATGTCGGCGCGCATTTTGGAGGTGAGGGCATGTCCGAGGCGCGAGCGGGCGGACGCGTCGGTCACGATGACGAACCTCCACGGCTGGAGGTTGTGCGCGGAGGGCGCATAGGCCGCGGTGGTGAGAATCCGCTCGATGACGGAATCGGGCACGGGGTCCGCTTTGAAGCGGCGGATGGAGCGGCGCGTCCGCAGGAAGTGGTGCAGGTCAGTGCTGGTCAATATGCCTCGGCCTGATCTTGTAGACGATTCGCTTCTGGCCCTTTTGGTAGGTCCAGGGCCTGGCGTCATATTTGAGCGAGAGGGCGTTGATGTGTTCGTCGGCGCCGTCGGTGGTATGAGCCGCCACTTCGCCTCGGATTTGGATGTAACGATACGGCGTTGTGGGATCCTGAATGACCATCGCCACTTTGGGCCGCGCCTTCATGTTGCGGTCCTTGACGCGCCCCTCGCTGGTGTTGATGAGAATGTGTTCGCCGTCGGTGTTGAACCAGACGGGCGTCACCTGCGGCGAGCCGTCGGGCATGACGGTGGCGAGGAAGAGATAGGCTTTGGTTTCGTCCCTGAGCAGGTCGTGGTATTCGGCGGGGATGGATTTCATTGTGCTCCTTATCGAAACATATCCTGTTCTTTGGGGCGGAGCAATTCTTTGAGCGAGCCCTCGCGCAGCGGGTAAGGAAATCCGCGCGCGTGGATGACGGGCGTGCCCTCGGCGGCCTGTCCCATGACGAGGCTGGCGGCCGCGGCCAGTTCGTCCGCCGCGCCGACCTGGGTGATGCGCAGTGTGTACCCGAACAGGTCGGGCTGGCCGCGCAGGTCCACCAGCGCAGGGATTCCGCTCAGGCCGATGCACACGCCGACCGTCCCGTTGCGCCAGGCGCGTCCGTGCGAGTCGATGACCATGACGCCGATCCGCTTTCCCGTTCTAGATTCGATCCGTTCTCGGATCGCGCGCGACGACGCGTCTGGATCTGTTGGGAGGAGCAGGACCCACTCTTCGGACGCCCCGCGTTCCATGCTCCACGCCCCGTGCCCCACGTTTGAATGGTCAATTCCCGCGTTGGCGCAGACGAAGCCGAGGCGGTGCTCGACAACGATCGTCCCGGCGCGTACGCGCAGGATCTCGTTGCTTTCCTGCAGCATGAGTTCGACCACGCGTGGGTCTTTTTCGGACCTGGCCGCGAGTTCGTTGGCGCGTTCGCCCGGTGTAACCGTGGCGAGGTCCACCATCCGCCCTTCGGATTTGGAGACGATCTTGGATGCGAGGACGAGGATGTCGTCGTCCCGGAGCCCGATGCGCGAGGCGCGAAGTGCGGTTAGAAGAATATCCGCCAGGTCGTCGCCGTGGCGGATGAGAGGGATTCGGTGCAAAGGGGTAAGCGTTAGCGTCATGTCGTTGAACATTGAACATTTAACGTTCAACGCCGGTAATTTTTATCCCCGCGTGCGTGCTTCCATACTTCTTGTTGATGCCGATCAGCACGCTGGTCAGGCCCTCGACCACGACCGAGTTTTCGAGCGGACCCGCGTCCCAGCCTGTGAGGCCCGCGGCTTCGACCAGTTTGATTGTTTCGGCGCGGGCATCTTTGCTTGTGCCCGTCACCAGCACGTCGCATTCCACATCCGCGTCAGTGAGCAGGTGCTCATGGGAAATGTTCTGGAACGCGGCGCAGACCTCCGCGTCGTCACCGAGAATCTGCTTCGCCTCCTGGGCGGCAGATCCCGCGGCGGGCATCTGCACTGTCGCCACTTTCGGCGGGACGAGGGGCACGGTCACATCAATCAGGATTTTCCCTTTGAGCGCCTCTTTCACCGACTCGAGCGTGGACGCGTGCGCGGCATACGGCACGGTCAGCACGACGATGTCCGCTATCTGCGCGGCATCGAGGTTGGAGAGTCCCTCGATGGCAGCGTCGCCATTGAGCAGATTCATCAGTTCGGTTGCAGCAGCCTGCGCTTTTTCGGCAGTGCGTGAGCCGATGTGGATGTGATAGCCAGCCTTCGCCCAGCGGTAGGCGAGGCCTTTGCCCTCCTTGCCCGTTCCTCCAAGAATTGCGATGGATATGAGCAGCGACGATTCAACCATGTTTCCTCATTTATGAAAATTGTTCGTTGTAGCGCTTCCAGGTCTTGACGGCCTGTTCGCGGGCTTTGGCGGCAATCTCTTTTTCGTCGAGGGTCAGTAACTGGCGGTCTCTCATCAGAACGTTGCCCGCGACGATCGTTGTGGTCACCATGCTCGGCTGGAAGCCAAAAAGGATGTGCCAGGGCAGGTTGTCCGCAGTGAGGGGGGTGGGCGAATGGTAATCCACAAAGATGAGGTCGGCAGACGCGCCCGGTATAATCTGCCCGATGAGCGCGCCGGGAAAGAAGACGTTGGCGAGCGCGGCGTTGTTGTAGATTGCCATCTGGGTCACAGTCGTGCCGTTCATGCGGCGCGGATCGAGGTGATGGATTTTGTGCAGGAGGTAGGCCGTCTTCCATTCCTCCCACATGGCGTTGGAGAACCCGTCGTTGCCGAGGCAGACTTTGATGCCCTTTTCGAGCATCATTTCCACCTGAGCCACGCCGACGGCGTTGTTCATGTTCGAGCGCGGCTGGTGCGTGACCCAGGCCTGCGTGGCGGCGAGTTGGTCCATCTCGTACTCGTCGAGGTGGACGCCGTGTGCGATGATGGTGCGCGGGCCGAGGATGCCATGTTCGTTCAGCCAGTCAATTGGTTTCGAGTTGGCCGTTGCCAGCACCTGGGCTTTATCGTCCTTTGACTCGGATGTGTGGATGTGAAACCCCGTCCCCTCGGGCGCGGCGGCGCGGCATTCGTCGAGGGTGGTGTTGGAAAGCGTCAGCGGGGCATGCAGGCCGAAGGTCCCGGCCAGAAGCGGGGACTTTGTCTTCTTGATGAAGCGGACATTTTCACGGATGCCGGCGCGCATCTTCTCCGGGCCGCCGCGGTCGGTGACTTCGTAGCAGAGGCAGGCCCGAAGTCCAGATTGAACGACGGCCTCTCCGATGATGTCGAGCGAGCCGTCAATGGCGTTGGGCGAGGCGTGGTGGTCAATCAGCGTGGTCGTGCCGTGCCTGACCGCGTCCACGAGACAGACCAGCGCGGAGTAGCGCACAGCCTCCTCGTCCAGCGATTTGTCGAGCGGCCACCACAGGCGTTCCAGAATCTGTTTGAAGTTTTCGGGCGCTTCGCCGGGGATGGCCATGCCGCGCGCGAAGGCTCCGTAAAAATGCGTGTGCGCGCAGATGTTGCCCGGCATGACGAGTTGGCCGCGCGCGTCGAGTTTTGCCTCGTTGGGGTACTTCGCTTCGAGTTGCGCGGAGGCACCGCTTTCGCGGATACGACCGTCCGCGATGAGGAGCGCGCTGTTTTCCAGGATCTGGTTGGGCGTTCCCCAGGTGACGAGGGACGCGTTCGTGATGAGCATGTGAATCTCCTACCCCAGACCAAACTGTGCGGGGTCGGGCAGGTATACGCCGGCCGCGCCCAGTTCGCTCAAGGTCTGGAAGACGTAATCGCGCAGTTCAGGGTCGTCGCTTTGCAGGGCGGCGTAGAACGCCTTGATGACGCCTTCGGTGGGCGTACGGCGCAGGTAGGGCAGCGCGCCCAGGCGTTCGTCCTCGTTGCCGTTCTTGAGTGCCATGAGCAGGATATCGGTGGCGGCCGCGCCGGGCGGGATTCCCACGCCCTGCTTGCCTGCAAATTCGACCAGCCAGGGCGTTTCCGCCGGGCGGGTGAGCCTGGCCGGCACGCGCGGGTCGGGATGGGTCTTGCTGTCCAGCACTTCGCCGGCCGCGTTGCGGACCACCCACTGGTCATCCGCGACCTGCATCTTTCTCAGTGTTTCAACTGCCCATTCAGCCTCAAGGCGCGCCAGTCCGTATACTACAGCGCGGCGCACCAAGATGTCCGCCAGGGTCGCGCCGTCGCGCAGCATGGCATGGCCTTCGACCGGGTCGTTGGCGAGGGCTTCGGCCGCGGCGCGGCGCAGATCCTCATCGCCCTGCAGGAGGGCGCGGGCGACCGGCTCGAGTGATCGTTCTGTGCCGATGGCGACCAGCGCCAGGCAGGCCGCGCGCCGCGAGTTGACGCTGGGGGCGGACAGGGCGGCCGCCAGCCGGTCTATGGCCTTTACGTCTTTTGCGAATCCGCTTCCCAGCGCGGCCAGGGGAATGAGTTCGAACGAAAGCGAGTTCAACGCCTGGCGGAAGAAGGCCGCCGCGCCGGGATCGCCGCTCCAGGCGAAGGCCGCCATGGCCTGGCCGCGCAAGGCACGCGGCAGGCCCTCGGTTTGAAGGAGCTGCGCCAGCTCTGCCATGACCTTGCTGCGCCAGGGCGCGTCGCGAGGCGCATCGCGCAGCCAGCGGCCGATGTTCAAGAGCGGACGGCGCAGAAGCGGATCGGGTTGCTGAAGCAGTGCGTCCACCAGATTGCTCACGTCCACGTGGGCGGCCAGATAACGCAGTGTAAGCAGTTTGCCGGTCCAATCGGGCTGGGTGAGCAGGGTCTGGCTAGCGTTGAATGCCGATAGTCCGCGTCCGGCCAGGTATCCCGCGAAGACCGGGTGCAGAAAGCGCATTTTGTTGCCGGGATGCGCCACCAGCAGGCCGGAGGCGGCCATCTTTCCCAGTAATCCCGCGCTGGGCTGCCTGGGCTGACTCGGCCTGGACTTCTGTCCCAACGGGCCGGTCTTGCCGAGCGGACCGGTCGTTGGAAGCGGCGTGGATTTGGACGGTTCTCCGAGCGGCCCGGTCTGGGGTTTTTGAACGGTCCCGACCGTCTCCGCCGCAGCAGGCGTCCCTTCGACTGGTTCAAAGGCGCGCACCCACTCGCGTGCCCTGCGCGGATCGAAGGCCGGCTGGGCGGTGAGGATGATCTGCATGGCCAGCGTCTCGAGGGCGGCGGCCGGCGTGTTGGCTGGAGCCACGCGGCGGACGTGCGCGGCGATGGATTCCAGCACGTGCGGACCGAGGCTATCACCTGCGTAGCCGCCCCAGACCTTGAGAGTCAGCTCAAGGGGAGTCAACGCGTGGTTGTCGGCGCCCAGCCAGTTGTCCAGCAAGATCGGATCCACCTGCTGAAGCCCGCCCCGCGTCCAGTCATCCACACCGACGAATTGACTCCATACCTGTCCCCAGCGGTGGATGAATTCGTTTTGCTGAACAGGCCCCCAGGGCATGACGGCCAGGGGCGCGAAACCGAGGCCGAGCAGGCCGTCGAGTTGCTGGGGCGCGGCTGTGGTCACGATTCGGATTTTGGGATAGGCCGCGAGCAGGGCTTTGAGGTATTCGGAAACCACCTGTTCCTGTTCGAGCGGCAGTTCGTCGAAGCCGTCGAGGAGGAAGAGCGCGTGCCCGCCCTGGAAGGCATACTGCACGAAGCCCGGCAGCCTGCCCAGGTCGAATATCGGCGCGTTGACCTCCACCGCGGCGAGGATCGGATTCAGGACGTTCTTCGGGTCGACCGGAAGATTGAGGTCGGCGGTGTGCAGGAGGAACGGGATGGCGTTGCTCAAACTTCCCAGGCTGGCGTCGCGGTTCGCGGCGAGGGAGGCGAGATGGGCCAGGGCGACGGTCTTTCCGTGGCCGGCTTCGCCGGTGATTACCAGGTTGGTCCCGCCGGAGAGCGCCTTGGACAGGGTGAGTGTCGGATAGCCGTATAATGCGGCGATCTCGGGCCAGGCCGGCATGTAGGGAAGCGTCTGTGTGACGATGTCTTCTGTGAGCAGGGGTCCGCCCGGCTCGACGCGCGGCAGGGGGGCGATGAGCAGAGGCGTCTGGAGGATTTCGTCCAGTGCGAAGAGCGAGGCGGCCAGGTGCATGCCTTGCGCGCGTCGCAGGGTGATTCTGCGATGGTTGTCTTCTACTCCGCTGGAACGGCGCGCCTGGACCTCTTCGCGCGCGGCGGCCGCGTTGGCCTGCATTTCCTTGAGGAACGGGCGCATGCGGTTATACAGCCACACGAAGCCGAGGGCTACGATGAATCCGATCAGGAATGAAAACGGATCGAGGATGAACCGCATAGTTTAATCGGCGTATAGAATCCGCCCGCAGGTTGGGCAGTGGAAGAGCTGGCCGGATGAGCGGGCGTTCTGCTGCTGCGCGGCGGTGAGGGTCGTGCCGCAGGAGGCGCATGCCCCGTCCGTGATGGAGGTTACGGCGATACCGCGTCGTTCCGTGCGCAGAGACTGGTATAAGTCGAGCCACTTGACGTCCAGCGCGCTCAGGACGGCCTGCCGTTCGGCCGTATAACGGTCCATTTGATGGTTCAGTTCGGCCTGCTCACCGGCCAGATTTTGATACTGACTTCCGCGGCTGGCCTCCACCTGTTTCATCTCGGCGCGGGCTTCGGCCAGGGCCGATTCGGCCGTCTCGTTCGCCAGCATGGCGTCGAGGAGACGGTCCTCCAGCGTGACGAGATGTTTCTTGAGCGAAGCCACATCGTGCTGCAGGTCCTGCAATTCCTTCGGGTTGCGGACACCGCCTCCGTACAGGCTGGCTTCGGCCTGTTCGATCTTGATGCGCTGTCTTTGCGCCTCGACTTCGGCGTCGCTCAGGGCGCTTTTGGCGGCGCGGGCGCGGGCTTCCGCATCGGCTAGTTTGGCGGAGGCCGCTTTGAGGTCTGCGTCGTTTTCGAGCGTCTGGCGGATGGCTTCCAGCCTTGCCCTCGCCTGGTCAATGTGTGAGTCGATCTGCTGGAGGCGGAAGAGTCCGAGTGCGGCGCTCATGGGGCGATTGTAGCGCAAGAGTTTATCTTGCGCTACTGTGTGGAAACGTTGAAATAGTTATAGACCGCCTGAGAGATCTGGGCGAAGAGCGGATTAGCGGTGGTATCCCACACGATCTGCACGGGATGGTAGGCGTAAACGACCAGGATGTAGTTTCCTCCGGGGGAATAGACGATGGCGGCGTCGCTCACGTTATCAATGACACCCGTCAGCGGATTCGTGACCCAGCCGTGCTTGTGGGCGATGAGCGTTCCTTCCGGGACGCCGGCCTGCAACAGCGCGCCGAGTTTATCCTGCACAAGAATGTCGATCATCTGCCGGCATACCTGTTGATTCATCGTTGCGGGAAATACAGCCACCAGTGCGCCTCCGCCGGTCTCCGCACATTGATATAGGTCTTCGAGCAGCATGCCCATGTCGGAAGGTGTGGTTTGATTGTAGCGGTCGGGATTGGTGGTTACGTCCGTGCGTTGATTGGCAGGCGTGTTGATGATTTGCAACAGGGGTGCGCCGTCGTAAAAATAGCCGGCCATGAATGTGTTGGTGAGACCGAGAGCCTGCATTCGTTCGGTTACGACCAGCGGGCCGCGCTCTTCGTCCAGGCTGACCATGAAGCGGTCTGCAGGCGGATTTTCGGAGCGGCGGATCATGTCTATCAGAAGTTCGGTCGTATTCTCTTCCAGCGCGGCGGAACCGTATTGTGAAAAATATGCCACCATGATGGGAATCTTGGCTGTGCTGGAGGCGCCGAAGGCCACGTCGGGTGAGACGCTGAGGGGCTGGTTGCCCTCCGATGCGAAATGAATCTCCTGTCCCGTTTGCAGGTCGAGCATATATACGCCGATCACGCCGTCGAAGCCCGAAAGTTCGATCACCTGTTTGAGCAGGATCTCCAGGTTTTCAATGGTGGGACGCGCCGACACGGTGGTCCGCGAGCTGAGCGCGACGATGCGGTTGGTCGGCGAGCGCAGAGCATCCTCCACGAGGATGAGGGCGCGGTCAATATCGAGACTCTGGCCGGGCTGGCCGGGGATGAAACTGACACTGCCGGGGATGGGCTGTGGGGGCGTCGGCGGCGTATCGTATCGGGCGGCGACCTCGTTTTGGAGGAAGGCGCGCAGACGCTCTTTCGAGACCGTGGCGCTGAGCGGCACCGCAGCCGACGCGGATTCGCGATTCCATAAATAGTCCCAGAATCCGCCCCAGAACGAGGAGCCGGTGCGGGTCAGGTCGGCTGCGGCGAGCATGGTATCGAGGTCTATCTCGAAGCCCGCCACCAGCGGGTCCACCAGGATGACCGCGCCCGCGTACTGAAGCTCGACCGGGGAGGAGTACACCTGCAGGACGCGCTGGGAGGCGGTTTGAGGATCCACGCCGCCCACCGCCACGCCGCCGATGGTCATGCCCGGCGGGTAGTTATTGCGCTGGCGGCTGTATCCGACCAGCGCAATGATGGTCAGGATAATGGCAAAGACCAGAAAGAGAGCGGAAACGCCTCGAAGGATGAGGGACGCGTTACGGTTTCTCAAGGAGCCTCGCGAAGTGATTTAAGTCACCTAAAAAGTATAACATATTCAATCCGGGCACTTGTGCTAGAATCAACGGGCAGGGCACATTACGCTTTTCCCCGAAGGTGACACATGCTCCGTTCCTTCCTGATCTATCTCTCCAAGGCGCTCTGGGCACAGCGGCTGGTGACGGGCTGGAAATTCGCCTGGCGCACCGCCTCCCGCTTTATCGCCGGGACGACCATCGAAGACGCTATCCGTGTAGTGCGGGAGTTGAATGCAAAGGGGATCAATGCCACGCTCGATCATCTGGGGGAACACACTTCGACGACCGAAGAAGCATCACAGGCAACGGACGATATTTTGAGAATCCTCGATGAGATTGACCGCGCCGGCGTCCACGCGAATGTATCCATCAAACTGACACAGATCGGCATGGGGCTGGACGAATCCATCTGCCGCGCCAACCTCCAGCGCATCCTCCAGCGCGCGAAGGAACATCACAATTTCATCCGCATTGACATCGAAGACACACCCTATACCGACACGACGATTTCCATCTACCACGCCATGCTCGAACAGGGCTTCGACAACAAGACCTTTGGCATGGCTGTGCAGGCATACCTCTATCGCGCCGAGGCGGACACACGCGCCCTGCTCGAAAAGAAGACGCGCTTCCGCCTCGTCAAAGGCGCCTACAAGGAACCGCCCGACAAGGCCTATCCGAAAAAAGCCGATACCGATGCCAATTATGACCTGCTCTCGAAGATTCTCCTCGACGCGGCGCTGGCCGACGGGTCCACGGAAAGCCGCGACGGGCGCATCCCGCCCATCCCCGCCATCGCCACGCACGACGAGAAGCGCATCGAGTTTGCCAAACAATACGCGAACAAGATTGGCCTGCCTCGGGACGCGATGGAATTCCAAATGCTCTATGGCATCCGCCGCGACCTTCAGGAGTCGCTGGCGAAACAGGGTTATCCCGTCCGAGTTTACGTCCCGTTTGGAACGCACTGGTATCCGTATTTCATGAGGAGACTTGCCGAACGGCCTGCGAATATCTGGTTCTTTATTTCCAACTTCTTCAGAGGCTGAGAAACCTCTCCACAGAACCCCGTTTTCTCACGGAAAACGGGTTTCTCTTTATAATCGGGGCATGACTCGCCCCCTTGCCCTCGTCACGGGCGGCGCGCATCGCCTCGGCAAGACCTTCGCGCTGACGCTCGCCCGCAACGGATACGACCTCCTGCTCCATTACCATTCCGCCGAAGACGAGGCGCGTCAAACCAGGGCCGAGGCTGAATCCCTCGGAAGCCGCGTGATCCTCGCCCGCGCCGACCTGATCGACCTCGCGCAACTCGATTCTCTCGCCGCGACGCTTGACTCGCTCATTTCATCCTCAACCTTCAACCTGTTGGTCAATTCCGCCGCCCTCATGTCCCGCGCGGACGCGGGTTCCCTCTCCGCCGCGGACTGGGACGCGGCCTTTGCCCTCAATCTGCGCGCGCCCTTTCTCCTCGCTCAGGCCGCTGCCAAACGCATGACCGAGGGCGGGCTGATCGTCAACGTGACCGACGTGGCCGCGCAAAAATCCTGGCACGCCTATCCCGCCTACACGGTCAGCAAGGCCGCGCTCGAATCGCTGACCAAAGTCCTCGCCCGCGCCTTCGCGCCGCGCGTGCGCGTCAACGCCATCGCGCCGGGTCTCGTCCTGCATTCCGATATCGTCTCGACCGAACAATGGGATAAAATGATTGCACGCCTGCCGTTGCAGCGTCCCGCCGAATTGACCGAAATCGCCGCCGCGCTGGAATACCTGCTCAAAAACGAGTACGTCACGGGCCAGACCATTGTTGTAGATGGCGGTTATTCATTGATCTGATTCCGCCAAGAATTCTCCGTGCTCAGAGTTTACCCTGAGCGTAGTCAAAGGGTGTGCTCTATATCGAAATAAGGAAACTCTATGTCCGAAACAACGGAACTTGCCGAGAAGTTGAAAACCGAAGGACAAAAAATGTCCGACTTCTTCGCCGCGCTGACCGAAGACCAGTGGCGGGCGGAAGTCTACACCGAAGGCGCGACCTGGACCGTCCGCATGGTGCTCTCGCATTTCGTCACCTCCGAGCGCGGCCTGGTGCGACTCTTCGAGCAGATTCGTCAGGGCGGCGAAGGTGTCACGGACGATTTTTCGATTGACCGCTACAACGCGCGCCAGCAGGAAAAGACCCGCGAACTGACGCCGCAGGAACTGCTGGAACAATACAAATCCATGCGCGCAGAGTCGGTTGCGTGGGTCTCGGGCTTGCAGGAACCCGAACTCGAAAAGAGGGGCCGCCATCCCTTCCTCGGCCAGACCACCCTGCGCGAGATGGTCAAGATGTTGTACATTCATAATCAGCTTCATTATCGAGATTTGAAAAAGACTTTGTCGCATGACAAGTAGGGGATGGTGCTCATGTTAATTGCGATTGGCCAAATCTATTCCCGTACCTTTCGGATGATTTTTCATTATCCGTTGTTTTGGCTCCTGCCTTTAGGTCATAATCTATATAACTTTGCGTTTTATTATTTTTTATCTGTGGCAAGGAAATCTCAGTCACTTGGTCTGGTCATGTTTCTGAATACAGTTGACTTGGTTGTTGGCACTATACTATTGTTGGGTATTCCGTTGGCGATTAATTTGATGATTTTCCAGATTGAAAAGGGAGGCCAACCTAAAGGAATATTCCAAGAAACCAAGAAATATTTCTGGAGGTTTTTGGGTCAGATACTGGCTGGCCTCCTTCTCTCTTTTGTCTATGCTCTACCTTTCGCCTGTTTGGTTTTGTTTTTTGTGTCCATGGGCGATGCTTCGTTTCTCATGGTGATTTTACCTTTGTGGATTTTGATTATTGGTTTTCTCAGTCTCGGCTCTATTTCATTGGGGCAAAGAATCCTACTTGATGGCGGGAAGGGGGCATTTACAAACTCTTTACAAGGTCTTCGTATGTTAAGTGGTAACTTTGGTTTTTTTATAACCATATACGTTGTTAACGCTTTGATTTCCATCATCTGCTCCTCTGTGCGACTCTATCTGGGTTCCATGGCTACTGGAGTCGGTATCATCCCCCTCCCGATTTCGTCATATACTTCCTTCGTAGAAATGTTTACTGCTATTACCCGGACCCCTGTGGTTTTGGCATACGATGTTGTTGTTGGGACAATCCAATATTCTTTCTTTCTAATACTGATCACCCTTGTTTATTTATATATCAAGGCGAACTCCGCCTCTCTACCTGCCACGCATCAGAAATTGATTGTTGAAAATTGATCACTGGTCGTCATGAATATCCCTCCCTTCAAACTCGAGCGTTACTTCGCCAAATACGAATTCAACACCGAATACCTGCTCTGCAGTTCGGACTGCGAAGCCATGACCATCGCCGAACTGCTCGCCTTCGAAGGCGGCGCGGCAGAGCGATTCCAGCAGACCTGGCTGGGCTACACCGAGTCGCAGGGAAGCCCGACTCTGCGGCAGGCCATTTGCGGCGTGTACGAGACCATCCAGCCCGAACACGTCCTCGTCCACGCGGGCGCGGAGGAGGCCATCTTCCTCTTCATGCACGCCATGCTCGAAAAAGGCGACCACATCATCGTCCACTGGCCGTGCTACCAGTCGCTGACCGACGTGGCCCGTTCCATCGGCTGTGACGTCAGTCCGTGGCGGGCGCGCGAGGAGAAGGACTGGGCGCTCGATCTGGACGAACTGCGTCACCTGATGCGGACGAATACCAAAGCGATTGTGGTCAATACGCCTCACAACCCAACGGGCTTCTTGATGCCGCGCGCGGATTTTGACGAAATCAATCGCTTCGCGCGGGAAAAGAATCTGCTTTTATTCTCCGACGAGGTCTATCGCGAATCGGAATATGACCCCGCGGTGCGCCTCCCCGCCGCGTGTGATTTAGGCGAGCATACCGTCTCGCTCGGCGTGACCTCCAAGACCTACGGCCTCGCAGGTCTGCGCATCGGTTGGGTTGCTACAAAGAACAAGAAGGTATACGAGCGCATGGCCGCGCTGAAGGACTACACCACCATCTGCAATAGTGCGCCGAGCGAATTCCTTGCCGAATTGGCGCTTCGTCATCGCCAGAGACTGATTGACCGCAATCTCGGAATCATCAAGAATAATCTCGCCGTTGTTGACGAACTCTTCGCGCGTCGCTCGTCACTCTTTTCTTGGGTTCGTCCACGCGCAGGCTCGATGGGCTTTCCTCGATTGCTCAAAGGCGACGTAGAAGATTTCTGCGATCGCCTGGTGAAGAAAGCAGGTGTTCTGCTTCTGCCTGGCTCGATGTACGACGACTCGGCCAACCACTTCCGCCTCGGCCTCGGACGAAAGAACCTGCCCGAAGCTGTAGCACGGCTGGAAGAATTCCTCTCCAATAACTGATCACTGCTCACTGCTCACTGATTACTGCTCACTGCTCACTGATTACTGCTCACTGCTCACCGATGACTAACTTATTTCGCCTCTCCCGCCCGCTCTATCTCGTCCACGCCGCGTTGACCTATCTGCTCGGCGCGTCCATTGCCGATTACCTCGGCCAGCCCGTGGACATGTCCGCGTTCTGGCTGGGGCTTGGCGGAACGCTCTTCGTCCACGCCAGCGCCTATTTACTGGCTGAGGTCTTTCGTCCGGGCAACGAACCGCTTGTCGCGGATGAAACGCCTGTGGAGCGTCAGCGTCTGCGCAACGCCGCGCTGTGGTTGTCCATTGCGCTTCTCGCCGCCGCGGCCGTCCTCCTCGTCGCGCTCGTCCAAAGCGGACGCGTCTCTTCCGCGCTCTGGCTGATTCTCGGCCTCAACATTCTGCTTGCGCTTGCATATGGCATCCCGCCTCTGCGGCTGGTCACCAGCGGCTTTGGCGAACTGACTCTGGCCGTCATGCTCGGCTCGCTTTCGCCCGCGACGGCTTTCCTTTTACAAACGGGCGAGTATCACCGCGTCCTCGGCCCGATCGCCTTCGCGCTTACCTTGCTTGCATTGGCATATTTGCTGACTCTCGATTTTCCGACCTACGCCAATGACTTGAAGTATTTGCGCCAGACGTTGCTCATGCGTATCGGCTGGGAACGTGCCGTTCCATTCCATCATGGTCTCTTGATCGCGGCTTACCTGCTGTTGGCCCTGCTGCCCGTCCTTGGATTTTCATGGGGATTGGTCTGGCCCGCCTTCCTCAGCCTGCCTTTTGCCATTCTTCAAATCCTCTGGCTTCGCAATGTTTCGCTCGGCGCGCCGCCTGTCTGGAGATTCCTCACGACCAACGCGACCGCGCTCTTCGTGCTGACCACATACCTGTTGACTCTTTCCTTCTTCCTGCGTTGACATGCCTGAATTTCTGACTCTGCTTCCGCCCGACGAAGCCCGCGCTCTCCTGCTCTCGCATCTCGCGGGACCCCTGCCTGATTCCGAGACGATTGACGTGATCTCCTCTCTCGGCCGCGTCGCCGCGGAGGATATCCTCGCGCCGCACCCGTTGCCCGAATTCCCGCGTTCCACCGTGGACGGATACGCCGTCCGCGCCCGCGATACCTTCGGCGCGAGCGAGTCCCTGCCCGCATATCTGGCGTTGATCGGCGAAGTGCCGATGGGCGGCGCGCCCGCGTTTGAATTGGGAGAGGGGCAATGCGCGTTGATTCACACCGGCGGCATGCTGCCTCCCGGCGCGGATGCAGTGGTCATGTTGGAATACACACAAACGATTGGTAGAGGCGACCCAGCGGGTCGCCCAAACGAAATCGAAATCGCCCGCGCGGCCGCGGAAGGGGAGGGCGTGATCCGCGTGGGTGAGGACGTGGCCGCGGGCGCGGTGGTCCTGCCGCGGGGGCGCGTGATGCGTCCGGCCGAGATCGGCGGGCTGATGGCATTGGGTATCACCTCTCTGCGCGTAGCCCGAAAGGTCAAAATCGGATTGATTTCGACGGGCGACGAAGTCGTCGAACCGAGTCGCTTGCCGCGGCCCGGCCAGGTGCGCGATGTCAATTCGTACACACTATCCGCGCTGGTTGAAAAATCGGGCGGGGAGGCGATCCGCTACGGGATTTTCGCGGACCAGTTCGAGGTCCTGAAAGACGCGGCCGCGCGGGCCTTGTCCGAATGTGAGGCGGTCATCATCACCGCGGGGTCGTCGGCCAGCACGCGTGACATGACCGCCGAGGTCATCCGCGCGCTGGGCGCGCCGGGCGTGCTGGTGCATGGAATCAATACGCGCCCCGGCAAACCGACCATCCTCGGCGTGTGCGATGGTAAGGCGGTGGTCGGCCTGCCGGGCAATCCCGTCAGCGCGTTGGTGAATGGCTATTTGTTCGTCGTGCCTGTGATCGAGAAACTGCTGGGCGCACTGCCTCGTCCGCGCCCGACCGTGATGGCTCGCCTGACTGTGAATCTCCCCTCCCAGGCCGGCCGCGAGGATTGGTGGCCTGTGAAGGTTATCCCCCCCTCCCTCTCCCCGCAGGAGAGGGAGGGGGGGCAAGGGGGGGTGGGTGAGGTCGAACCCATCTTTGGCAAATCCAACCTCATCTTCACCCTCGCCGCCGCGGACGGCCTCCTGCGCATTCCCCCGGATGCAACGGGTTTGAGCGCGGGGGAAATCGTAGAAGTGGCGCTGATCTAATGTCCAAATTCCAACTTTCGCGTCAGACCTTATAATTCAGGCGATGACTGTTTACCTGCATGATATTCCTCTCCCCGAAGCGCAGGCTCGATTTCGGCAGGCGCTTGAAGAAGCGGGGCTCTGGCGTGTCTTGGGCATCGAATCGATTCCGCTCGACGAGAACGCGCTGGGACGCATCCTGGCCGAACCGGTATGGGCGAAGATTTCCTCGCCGCATTATCACGCTTCTGCGATGGACGGCTTTGCCGTCCGCGCCGCGGATACCTCCGGCGCGGGGCCGTCCGACCCGATCACGCTTCAAATCGGATCTCAAACCCGGTACCTCGACACGGGCGATCCTCTACCCATTGACTTTGACTCCGTCATCCCCATCGAGAATGTCGAGGCGCTGGATGAGTCTGGGAATCTCACGCAGGCCATCCGCAACCCCGCGGCCATTCGCATCCGCGCCGCGGTTGCGCCGTGGAGTCACATCCGCCCGCTGGGGGAGGACATCATTGCGACTCAACTGGTCCTGCCGGCGGGCCATGTGTTGCGTCCCGTTGACCTGGGCGCGATCGCCGCGGCCGGGCACGCGGATGTCAAAGCGGCGCGGAAGCCGCGCGTTGCCATCCTGCCGACAGGCTCGGAACTTGTGCCAATCGGTTCAAAACCGAAGCCGGGCGACATCCTCGAATACAACTCGCTGGTCATGGCCGCACAAGTCAGAGCAATCGGCGGCGAAACGACGCGCTTCCCCATCACAAAAGATGACTTCGATGCCATCTGTGCCAGAGTTGAGGAGGCCGCGCAGAATCATGATTTGATTCTGCTCAACGCTGGCTCCTCGGCAGGTGCAGAAGATTTCTCCGCAAAAGTCGTCGAGAAACTCGGCGCGCTTCTGGTTCACGGCGTGGCCGTGCGACCCGGCCACCCGGTCATCCTCGGCGTCATTGCGAGAAGGGACAAAGTCCCGACGAAGCAATCTCCGCGTAAAAAGGAGATTGATTCGCTCCCCTTGGTCGCTCGCAATGACAAGGTGCCCGTCATTGGCGTGCCCGGCTATCCCGTCTCCGCGGCGCTGACGGTTGACATCTTCGTCGAACCGCTGATGGCGAAGTGGCTGGGTCGTCAGCCACGCGAAATGCCAACGGAAACCGCCACATTGACTCGCAAGATCGTCTCGCCGCCCGGCGACGATGATTACGTGCGCGTCGTCGTCGGCCGCGTCGGGGGCAGGTTACTGGCCGCGCCGCTTTCGCGCGGCGCGGGGGTTATCACGTCGCTTGTGCGCGCAGATGGACTGGTCGTATTGCCGCGCGGCGAGCAGGGCGCGGAGGCCGGCCAGCAGGTGCAGGTACGTTTATACCGGTCGCGCGCCGAACTTGAGAAAACAATTTTCTGCATCGGTTCGCACGATGTAATTCTCGACTTGCTGGCGCAATTCCTTGCTGAGCACGACCGAAGATTTGTCTCTGCCAACGTCGGCTCACAGGGAGGGTTGGTCGCTTTGCAACGCGGAGAAGCGCATGTGGCCGGATCGCACCTGCTCGACCCCGAATCGGGCGAATACAATCTCTCATCCATCCGGCGTTACATGCCCGGCGTGCCGTTCCGCCTCATCGAGTTGGTCAAGCGCGAACAGGGGCTTATGGTTGCGAAAGGAAACCCGAAGGGAATCAAACGCCTGGATGACCTGGCCCGGCCCGGGGTCCGCTATGTGAACCGCCAGCGCGGCGCGGGGACACGTGTGCTGCTGGATTACCATTTGAACTTAATGGGGATGGCAGGCGGGCAGATCGTCGGCTACAATCAGGAAGAATTCACCCATTTGGGTGTCGCGGCCGCAGTCGCTTCGGGACGCGCGGATTGCGGCCTGGGAATTCCCGCCGCCGCGCAGGCGCTCGGTCTCGATTTTGTTCCGCTCTTTCATGAGCGTTATGACCTGGTCATCCCGCAGGAGTACGCCGGCAGTGAATTACTGGCTCCGCTCCTTGCCGTAATTAATGGGCAGGCGTTCCGCGAAGCAGTGGCGAGCCTGCCCGGCTACGATGTTTCATCAATGGGTAAATTGGTTGCGGAGGAATAATGTCTTATGCGCTTGTGATTGACGATAACCGTCAGACGGCGGACGCCTTGATCCAGATGCTGGAAGTCCTGGGCGTGGAAGCCAGGCCTGCCTATGGAGCCAGTGCGGCCATCTCGACTCTGGGGACGGTGACGCCCCGGCTGGTTCTTTTGGACGTTAATATGCCGGGGGTGGATGGCACGGAAATCCTGGCGTATCTGCGGCGGGAACCGAGGCTGATCCCGGTCCCGGTCGTGGTCATCACCTCGGACGACCAGCCCGAGACGCGCCAGCGCGTGCTGCAGGGCGGTGCCCAGGCGGTCATCATCAAGCCTGCCACGCTCGACATACTGGAGGCGGCGCTGAAGAAGATAGGGATCATCCGGTAGTCAACCACTTTGGTTGTTAGGCAGAGTGGACGAATCGTCCACTCTGTTTTTTAACTTATAATAGCGGCTTGAGGAGAGAACCCATGCCCATATCCGCCGGTATCCCCGCGCCCGAGTTCGAATTACTGGATGACAAAAACACGCCGCGCCGCCTGTCCGATTTCCGCGGCAAATTCGTCGTGCTGTATTTTTACCCGAAGGACGATACGCCCGGTTGCACGAAAGAGGCCTGCAGTTTTCGCGACGATTATTCCGCGTACGAAAAAGCGGGTGTAATCATTCTAGGGGTAAGTCCAGACACGCCTCGTTCCCATGCGGTGTTCAAGGCCAAGTTTCACTTGCCGTTCCCGCTTCTGGCAGACGAGGGACATCAGGTCTGCGACCTGTACGGCGTGTGGGGGCCGAAGAAGTTCATGGGTCGCGAATATGAGGGCGTGTTGCGGACGACATTTCTGATCGATCCGCAGGGGAATATCGCGCGCGTCTTCGAAAGAGTCCGTCCCGCGGAGCACAGTTCCGAAGTGCTCGCGCTTCTTGGGGGCTCTTAATCTGACAATTTTTATCCGTGACAAATTCGAGTTAATTTGGTAAATTATAGCCCGCCTCGTCTTGTGTGCGGGCGTGTTATTGGTGTGGAGAATGCAGGTGAATGTGACCTTATAAGTTTTGTCCCGCCAATGGCCCAATTCGTTTTCGCGCAGGAGTATTTGTATGCGGCATTTTGTAATTGTGGGCGTCCTGGTTGTTCTGGCAGCCGCGCTGACCTATTTTGGGCTGGACGCGATTGGCCTCATGCCCGTTTCGGCCAGCGCGCAGGCTGGTTCGCCGGGGGAAGTGGGTTCTATAGACTGGATGTGGAATCTGCAAGTGATTGCCATGTCTTTTCTTTTTGCCCTGATTGTCGTTCCGCTGCTCTACAGTCTGTTTGTCTTTCGCCGCCGAAAAGGGGATACAACGGACGCGGAACACATTGAAGGCAATACGGCCCTCGAAATCACCTGGACGGTCATTCCGTTGTTTACAGTGATTGCCTTTGCCTACATGGGCGCCTACTCTCTTGGGGAGGTCCGCCGTGTAGACCCGCAGGCAATGGTGGTGAACGTGACCGCCTCCCAGTGGGCGTGGAGTTTCGAGTACCCCGATTATGGGATTGTATCGAATGAACTTCATTTGCCCGTGGACAGACAGGTGCTCCTGCGGATGCAGTCGAGGGACGTGATCCATTCCTTCTGGGTGCCCGAATTCCGCGTCAAGCAGGACATCGTGCCGGGCCGCGTGACCGAACTGCGCGTCACGCCGACGCTGGCCGGCAATTACAAGGTCCGTTGCGCGGAACTGTGCGGCACCTCGCATTTCAGCATGGAGGGGCCGGTGGTGGTCTCTGCCGAGGCGGAGTTCGCGGCCTGGGTTTCGGAACAGCAGGCGCTGGCCGCTACCGCGCCGCCGGAGGTCAAGGGCGAGGCGCTGGTCAAGGCGAGCGGCTGCCTGGGATGCCACTCCGTTGACGGGACCAAGCTGATCGGTCCGACCTGGCGCGGGCTGTTTGGCTCGCAGGTGGAACTTTCCGACGGATCAACTGTCACGGCAGACGAGGCGTTCCTGACGGAATCCATCAAGGAACCGTCTGCGACCATCGTAGCCGGTTTCGAGACTCAGGTCATGCCCGTCGTCCCGCTCACTGACGAGGATATTGCAAATATCGTCGCGTATCTCAAAACGCTCAAGTAAGCCTGCGGAGATTTGGAATGAAAAATATGAAACCATTGACGCGCAGTCTCGTGCTTCTGCTGGTCGGGCTGGCGGTTGGGTATGGCGCGGGACTGGGATTGCACCTGCTGGTTGCCGGGCGCGTGAATTTTACCGCCTCGTCGGCCGGCTTGTTCTCCCTGCTCATTGGCGCCGCCCTGTTCTTTTACGGACTGGTCGGTTATCGCACCATCACGCGCGCCCTTGCCTGGCAGATAATCGGCACATTGCTCGGTGCCTTGTTCGTTACCGGTATCCGCGCCGTAATGGGTTTGAACCTGGTTGACACGAATTACATCTTCACGGAACCCGCCTGGGTCTTCGGCGGGCTGGTGGGTGTGATCGGCTTCATTCTCGGTCACGGCGTTGCCGACGACTGGATCAAGATGGCGCGCGGCCTGGAGGTTCCCGAACACCGCGCCGACGCGCCCGGCTGGGAGAAATTCTACGGCCCCTCGCTCGACCACAAGGTGATCGGCATCCAGTACACCGTCACCGCGCTGATACTGCTGGTGGTGGGCGGCACATTTGCGCTCATATTCCGCACCGAACTGGCGCAGTCGGGCCTGCAATTCCTCACCACCAATTTCAAACTCTTCAACCAGAACGGCCTGCAGTTTTACAACTCGCTGATGAGTCTTCACGGCATGATCATGATCGTCTCGATCCTGCTGGGCATTGCCGGCTTAATGAACTACCTCGTCCCGCTGCTCATCGGCGCGCATGACATGGCCTTCCCGCGCCTGAACGCCTTCTCGTTCTGGATCGCGCCGCCCGCGGCCGTTCTGCTCCTCGCCAGCCTGATCCTCGGCGGCTTCGATACCGGCTGGACAGGCTACCCTCCGCTTTCGGCCAAGGCTCCGGTCGGAATGCAGATGTTCTTCCTGGGCGTATTCGTGGCGGGGTGGTCGTCCATTCTCGGCGCGCTCAACCTGATCGCCACCGTGGTCCGCATGCGCGCCAAAGGCATGACCGCCTTCCGCATGCCGATCTTTGTCTGGGCCTCCATCGCGACTTCCATCATCGCCTTGACGGCCACGCAATTGATCGGCCTCTCGTTCCAGTTGGTCATGTTCCAGCGGTTGTTCGGCATGGGATTCTTCGACCCCGGCAAGGGCGGCAACCCCGTTCTCTTCCAGCACCTGTTCTGGTTCTACTCGCACCCGGCGGTGTACGTATTCATCCTGCCCGGGCTGGGCGTGGTGTCAGAACTTCTGCCGGTCTTCGTGCGCAAGCCGCTTTTCGGCTACAAATGGATTGCCATGTCCTCGCTGGGCATTGCGCTGGTCGGCTTCCTCGTCTGGGCGCACCACATGTTCACGTCTGGCATGAACGAATACCTGCGCGTCCCATTCATGTACAGCACCCTGCTGGTGGCGGTTCCGACCGGCGTGAAGTTCTTCTCGTGGGTGGCGACGATCTGGAAAGGGAAGATCGAGACGCCCACGCCGATGCTGTTCGTCCTGGGCGCGGTCGTTGTCTTCCTAATGGGCGGTCTTTCGGGACCCCCGAACGCTACCGTTTCGACGGACCTGCACCTGCACGATACGTACTGGATCGTAGGCCACTTCCACGATACGCTCTTCGGCGGGTTCGTCTTCCCGTTCTTCGCCGCGTTGTATTACTGGTTCCCCAAGGCGACCGGCCGCCGCATGAACGAAACCCTCGGCAAATGGCATTTCTGGCTGATGACACCCTCCTTCTTCGTTCTATCGCTTGGCATGATGCGCATCGGCCTGCTCGGGATGCGCCGCCGCATCGCGGATTACGACCCCATGCAGGGCTTCGATGCCACACATCTGGTGCTGACTATTGCCGCCTTCATGATTGCCGCCTCAGTGTTGATTTTCATCATCAACTTGATTGTCAGTCTGAAACGCGGTGAGCCCGCGAGCGGCAACCTGTGGAATTCACGCTCACCCGAATGGCAGGTGGCCTCCCCGTTGCCGGCCCATAACTACGACACCCCGTTCGAAGTGGTCGGCGAGCCGTATGATTATGGCCTGCCCGGCTCGAAGTACATCGAATTTACGAAGAAATAGGGAGAATCCATGACGCACACACAAGACAAAGCCTCCGCACTCGCGCAGGGCGTGACCATTTTCATCTTCCTCGCCGTGCTGACCGTGCTGGAGTTCGGCATCGCGGTTGCGGTTAATTCGGTGGTACTGCTGGGTTTGGTCGCGGTGATCAAGGCCGGGCTGGTGGTGTATTACTACATGCATATCTATCGCCTCAACCTGGAAGATCACGGCGAGGGTCACGATAGTTATGCCTACAAGGCGGGTACCAGCCGTCTTGGCCTGTGGCTGTTCCTGCTGTCTGATTCGTTCGTCTTCGGCGGGTTATTCGTCAGCCGCTTCAACCTGCTCGGCATGACCCGCCCGCATTTGAATCAGCTGCTCGGTCTCGCGGTGACCTCCGTTCTGCTCATCTCGTCATTCTCCATGAATCGGGCTGAGACTTCCATGGCGCACGGTGACAAAAAGGCTTTCCTGAACGGCACGTTCATCACGATGATACTCGGTATTCTCTTCCTTGTCGGTGTCGTCGGTCTCGAATGGCAACTTGCGCAATTGGAGGAGGTCTTCGCCAGCAAGGACGCGGTTGGCGCGATCTTCTATATGATGACCGGTATGCACGCCTTCCACGTCCTGACGGGCGTCATCCTTCTTTTCACGGTCTGGAATAAGGGCCGCAAAGGGATTTATTCCGCTGAAAGACATTGGGGCGTGGAAGCCGCCGCAGTCTATTGGCACTTCGTGGACGTGGTGTGGATCTTCTTCTACCCTGCCTTGTATCTGATCGGGACGCTGGCGTAAATTTCTGGTATAAATAATCCTGTATCCATCGGGGCGGCCAATCGGTCGCCCCGATTTTGCCGAGAATTGGAAAACGCGAATGGACAGACGAACGATTTGGGTCGGCCTGGGCGCCCTGGGATTTGTAGCGCTTACTACACTGGCTGTGTTCTGGTTTGCGAAGCCCGCCGCTTTTCGCGGTACTTCCTATAGTGAGCCGTACCCCGTCGCTCCAGAATTCGAATTGACCGGCGCGGACGGACAACCCTTCCGCCTCAGCGGCCAACGCGGAAAGATCGTCCTGCTCTTCTTCGGCTACACTTCGTGTCCTGATGTATGCCCGATTACCATGGCCGAACTCAAGCTGGTCATGGACGAACTCGGCGACGCGGCCAATGCCGTGCAGGTTGTATTCATCTCGGTTGACCCGGAGCGCGACACTCCCGAAAAGATCCAGGCATACGCTCAGCATTTCAACCCGAATTTCCTGGGGCTAACGGGCTCGCTGGAGGAATTACAACAAATCTGGGACGGCTACGGCGTGTATCGTTCCGTCAATCAGACCACCTCGGCGCTTGGCTATACCGTGGATCACACTGCCCGCGTCACTCTCATTGACGGCGATGGAAACTTGCGGTTATCCTACGGCTTCCAGACCCCTGTTGACGATATTGTCCACGATATAAGATTATTATTGAAATAACCCATGTCCAAACCTGTTATTATCCGATTGCTGGTCTCCATGTTGATCGGCATAGCCATCGGCGCGGCCCTGAGCGAGATTTCCTTCTTCTTCCTGAAGGAGACCGCGCGCCCGCCCCAGGCCATCTACCTGACCATTCCCGCCGGTACAGCCCAACGGGTGGCGCGCGGCGAACAACCGCCCTCGATCCCCGAGAGCATGATCTTCGTCGTAGGCGACCTGCTTATCATCAAGAACGACGATTCGGTGGATCACCAACTGGGACCGTTGTGGATTCCCGCCGGGGCTTCCGCTCATCTTCTGATGGCCACCGAAGAGAGACTGACGTACGCGTGCAGTTTTCAGCCCGGCAACAACTTCGGCCTCGACGTGCGCGAGCCGCTCACGCTCGGCACGCGTTTGTACGGCGTCCTCTTCGCGGGCGTGCCGCTGGGCGTCCTGATTGCCATCTATAGCCTCATCGTTCCCTCCAGGAAAAAAGATACCCTGTGATTCTGCAAACTATGTTCGGCCGCAAGTGGATTCTCACCACTCTGCTGGTCTTCCTGGGCGCCGGAGTCTGCATCCGCCTCGGCATCTGGCAGCTGGACCGTCTAGATCAGCGGCGCGCCTTCAACGCGCATTATCTGTCCATGCTGGAATTGCCTCCCCTGGACCTGAACGCGCATCCGACATCCGATCTCGTCTCAATGGAATACCGCGCCGTCATCGTCCGCGGGACATATGACTTTGCCAATCAGGCGGCATTGCTGAATTATTACAACGAGGGCGTGTACGGCTATCACCTACTCACTCCGCTTCTTCTTTCCGACGGGAGAGCGGTTCTCGTAGACCGCGGCTGGATCCCCGCCGAGGGCAGCGGGACGTCCGAGGGCTGGTCCCGCTTCGACGAGGCCGCGCAGGCCGAAGTCCAGGGTGTGATCCGTCTGGGGGTGGCGAAGACCCCATTCGGCGGCCGCGCCGATCCCACACTGGCGCCCGGTCAGACGCGTCTCGATTTCTGGAATTTCGTCAACCTCGAGCGGCTCGCAGCGCAGATTCCCTATCCCATTTTGCCGGTTTACATCCAGCCGAATTCCGATGCGAATGACGCCGAGCCTCCCATCCCATTCCAGCCTGAAATCGAGTTGACCGAAGGCCCGCACTTCGGGTATGCTTTGCAGTGGTTCACGTTCGCGGCCATATTGCTGATTGGCTATCCGTTTTATTTGCACAAACAGGAACACGGCCGTACATGAGATTTTCGCTCGCCTCGCCCTTCACGCGCCTGACGCTGGCAGCCACGCTCGCGACGTTTTTGGCGACGGTGGCGGGACGGTACGTCGCTTTATACAGCGCGCTGACCGCCTGTCCAGGCTGGCCGCTGTGCGCGCCGATCGGTCTGACGGGCTGGCTTGCCCTGGGGCATCGGCTTGCGGTGGCGCTTGCCAGCGGCATAATGATCTGGATGCTCGTCTCGGCCTGGCGCGGTTACCGCGAGGACCGTTTGCTTCTGCCGCTCACGACCGTGATCGCGACGTTGTATTTCGGCGAAGCGCTCATCGGCGCGGCGCAGGTCTCCGGCGGCTACCCGTTGCATTTGGTCGTTTTGCATGGGTTTACGGCCGTCTCGCTCTGGTTCGGGTTGGCCGCGCTGGTTTATGTCTCCGCGACGCGCTCGCCCATGCCGAAGACCTATCCGCCGCTTGGACTTCGCCAGCGTTTCATGGACTTCTTTTCCCTGACCAAGCCGGTCGTCGTCCTGCTTCTTTTGGCGACGACGATCACGGCTCTGGTCGCGGGACGGGGAGGCTGGCCGCCGTTAAATTTGGCGTTGTGGACGCTGTTGGGTGGCGCGCTGGCTGCTGGCGGATCGAGCGCGCTCAACCAGTTCATTGACCGCGACCTCGATAAAAACATGCAGCGTACCGAGAAACGCCCCCTCGCGGCGGGACGCATGTATCCTGCCGAGGGGCTGGCCTTCGCACTGGCACTGTGCCTGCTGAGTTACTATATCTTGGCTAGTTTCGTCAATCTGGTCGCGGCACTGCTTTCGCTGGCGGGTATCATCTACTACGTCATCGTTTACAGTGTCTGGCTCAAGAGGGCCACCGTTCAGAACATCGTCATCGGCGGCGGGGCGGGGGCGATCCCGCCAGTGGTGGGCTGGGCCGCCGCAACGGGACGAATTGACCTGGTCTCCATCCTGCTCTTCGCCATCGTCTTCTTCTGGACGCCGCCGCACTTCTGGGCGCTGGCCATCGTCCGTAAAAGCGACTATGCCCGCGCGGGCGTGCCGATGCTCCCTGTGGTGCGCGGCGAAGCGGAGGCGCGGCGACAAATCTGGATTTACACTCTCGAACTTGTGGCTGTATCGCTTCTGCTTCCGCTGTTCGGTTTGTCCGGGATAATCTATCTGGTCTCCGCCGTTTTTCTCGGCGTGTGGATGATCTGGAGCGCGTGGCGTGTTCGGAAGAAAGGGGGGAACAAAGCGGCCTGGCAGATGTACCGCTGGACGAGCATGTATCTGCTGTTATTGTTCCTCGCGTTTACCATAGACGCGTTCGTGTAGTGAAGTTGAAAGTCTCTTTCGCGTTCAATTTCCGAGGCAGGCGCCCGGGATGTCCGGCGATGCTCTTTCGTCATTGCCCGGGCAGTCCGCAGGGTTCCCTGACCGTAGCGGTGATGTCCAAAAAATCATAC
>JBBIKC010000013.1:0-72500 GCA_037445635.1 Chloroflexota bacterium | reverse complement strand
CGGAGCAGACTCCCGACCTGAAATATTTTTACCCGACCTCCTACATGGAGACCGGTTACGACATCCTGTTCTTCTGGGTGGCGCGCATGATCATGATGGGACTGGAGTTCACGGGCGAGGCGCCGTTCCACACCGTGTACCTGCACGGATTGATCCGCGACGAACACGGCAAGAAGATGAGCAAGTCGTATGGCAATGTGATTGACCCTCTGCCTGTCATGGACGAACTCGGCACCGATGCGCTTCGCTTCACACTGCTGGTGGGTTCCACGCCCGGCAACGACATGAACCTCTCGGTGAAGAAAGTGGAGTCCAACCGCAATTTCGCCAACAAGTTGTGGAACGCGGGCAGGTTTGTGATCAATGCGATTGCCACCCTCACCCCGACCCCCCTCCGTCTCCCCCCATTTTCGGAGAAAATGGGGGGAGAGAAAGAGGGGGGCGAGGGCTGGACACTCGCCGACAGTTGGATCTGGGCGCGCCTGCAGCAACTGGTCCGCGACGTGGAGCGCAACTTCCAGAACTTCCAATACGGACAGGCCGGGCAGATGATCTACGATTTCTTCTGGTCCGATTTCGCGGATTGGTATGTGGAGATCGCCAAAGGACAGTTGCAGAGGGACGATACTCGATATTCGACCGTCGAAACACTTGCGCGCGTGCTCGATATTTCGTTGCGATTGCTGCATCCCTTTACTCCCTTTGTAACAGAGGAGATATGGGGTCATCTCCGAACAGCGATTATCGAATCTCCAATATCGAATATCGCCTCCAACTGGCCCGAAGCGCTCATCATCGCCCGCTGGCCCGAGCCGTGCGAATTCGAAGGCTGGGAGGAAGGGAAGATCGCTGATTTCACGCTGATTCAGGAGATCGTCCGCTCCATTCGCAACCTGCGCGCCGAGAAGAACGCGCCCATGTCGAAGAAACTGGCCGCGACCCTCGTCGGCGGGGCAAAGACCGAGTTGCTGAAGAGCCAGTCTGAAGTCATGGCCGCGCTCGCCGCGTTGGACGCGTCGCAAATGAAGATCGTCGAGTCGCTGAAGGAGAAACCCGAAGGCGCGGTGACTCTCGTCGTCGGCGCGGTGGAGATTCACATTCCCCTCGCGGGCATGGTGGACGAATCCGCCGAGCGCGAACGCCTCGCGAAGGAACTGGCCGAGACGGAGAGTCACATCGCGCGGCTGGAAAAACTGCTCGCCAGCGACTTTGCAAACAAGGCTCCCGCCGCAGTCGTCCAGAAGGAGCGCGAGAAACTGTCCGCGTACAAGGAGACGGCGGAAAAGTTGAAGGCACAGTTGAGATAGTGCGTTTCGCCCTGAGCGGAGCGGAGCGAAGTCGAAGGGCAGGTTCTAGGATACAATAGGAGCGACATCCGTCGCTCCTAATTCTTAATATGAGGCCATCCATGCATCCCCAGAAGAAACTTGCTGAACTCAAAACCCTGCTCGCCGAAGTGAATGACCTGAACAACGCCGCGGCCGTGCTTGGCTGGGACCAAGCCACCTACATGCCGCCCGGCGGCGCGCCCGCACGCGGCCGTCAACTTGCCACGCTCGCCAAAGTGGCGCAGGAAAAATTCATTGACAAAAAGATCGGCAAATTGCTCGACGCCCTGCGTCCGTATGAGGAAAGCCTTCCCTTCGATTCGGACGACGCCAGCCTGATCCGCGTGGCGCGCCGCGACTACGAACGCGCCCTCAAGGTCCCGCCCGACTTCGTGGCGGAATTCAACGTCCACTCCGCCGAGACGTATCAATTGTGGACCGAGGCGCGTCCCGCCAACGACTTCGCCCGCGTCCGTCCGAACCTCGAACGGACCCTCGACCTCTCACGCCGCATGGCCGACTTCTTCCCCGGCTACGAACACATCGCCGACCCGCTGATTGACTTCTCCGATTACGGGATGAAGGCATCCACCGTCCGCGCCTTGTTTGCCGAACTGCGCGAGCAACTCGTTCCCATCGTCAAGGCCATCACATCCCAGCCTCCCGCGGACGATTCCTGTCTGCGCCGTCACTACCCCGAAGCGGAGCAGCTTGAATTCGGCGCGGAGGTGGTGCGCCAGCTGGGCTACGACTTCGAGCGCGGCCGCGTGGACAAGACCCACCATCCGTTCATGACATCCTTCTCCATCGGCGATGTGCGTATCACCACGCGCGTCAAAGAGGACTTCCTCGGCGAGACACTGTTCAGCAACATCCACGAGGCGGGCCACGCCATGTACGAACAGGGCAACGATCCCGCCTACGAGGGCACGCCCCTCGCGGGCGGCACCAGTTCCGGGGTCCACGAGAGTCAGTCGAGACTGTGGGAGAACGTTGTCGGCCGAAGCCGCGGCTTTTGGGAGTTCTTCTTCCCGAAACTCCAGGCCAAATTCCCCGAGCAACTCAAGGGCGTTTCGCTCGACGAGTTCTACCGCGCCATCAACAAGGTCGCGAAGTCGCTCATCCGCACCGACGCGGACGAAGTGACCTACAACCTGCACGTGATGCTGAGACTCGACTTCGAACTGCAGCTGCTCGAGGGGACTCTGTCCATCCGCGACCTGCCCGAGGCCTGGCACGAGCGCTTCGAGCGCGACCTCGGAATCGTCCCGCCCGACGACAAGGACGGTGTCCTGCAGGACGTCCACTGGTACGGCGGACTCATCGGCGGCGCGTTCCAGGGATACACGCTCGGCAATGTGTTGAGCGCGCTGTTCTACGCGGAGGCCGTCAAGGCGCATCCAGAAATCCCAATTGAGATGAAGCAGGGGAAGTTCGATACCCTGCACAACTGGCTGATCCAGAACATCTATCGCCACGCACGCAAGTTCACCGCGCCCGAACTGATTCAGCGCGTCACCGGCGGCGGGTTGACCATCAAGCCGTACATCAGCTACCTCAAGACCAAGTACGGCGAGTTGTACACGCTGTAACCGAGACACTTCTCACCGTGAAGACGCGACACCTGCATGCAAGTGCAGGTGAGGCCGCGAAGATTGGTTACTGAGGTTACGCACCGTCCCGAAGGTTTGGCCTATAGAGAGGCTTGTTATCAAGGGAACCTTCGGGACGTTCTGCGTAAGGTGAGATTGGTTAATCTTCTCGAAGGTATGACCTTCGCGTTCTTCTTTTCTTCGCGGTTCCCCTTTCGTTGCCAGTTTGGGGGTTTTACCCCATGAAAGGGAGGAAATCATCCAAACTCACGACATTTGTCAATTGACGCTCCATGACCGGCGGAGTACTCTAAAGAAAACCCTGCATTTGGAGTATTTCCCATGGCAATGAAGATCAAGGAAGATTGCATTGCGTGCGGCGCGTGTGTGCCCGAGTGTCCCACCAACTCCATCAGCGAAGGCGACGGCATCCTCTACGTGATCGACCAGGCTACCTGCGTGGAGTGCGTTGGCCACTACGATTCACCCCACTGCGTCTCGGTCTGCCCGGTCGAGTGCATCGTCAAGGCCGAATAACGCGTAGAAGAAACCAGGTTTCTTCAAGAAACCTGGTTTCTGTTGTATAATTTTCACAACAGAATACAAACCTTCGGGGCAGGGTGCAATTCCCGATCGGTGGTACAGCCCACGAGCCTTTTTGGGTGGTAGCCTTTCCCCTTTGGGAAAGCGGGCATGACTCGGTGCGATTCCGAGGCCGACGGTTACAGTCCGGATAGAAGAAGGATTTCGACCCGTGTTGGGTCTGATTCGCGTACCCCGAAAACGTTCGTTGTTTTCGGGGTTTCTCGTCTCAGCCTTGACCTGGGCCTGATTCCACGCCCCGCAGGCTTGTCTCTGTGAGGCGTTTTTCGTTGCCCTCCATCGGGCGGACAGACGCGTCCGCCCAACCAACTGATTATGTCCACGCTTGCCAAACGCGTTGCCTCCCTTCGTCACTGGCTGATGCTCATTTCCCTGGCGCTCTTCCTGCTCCTCTGGCAGGGAACGGTGACACTCACACGCCTGCCGGCCTTCATCCTGCCCTCTCCGCGGAATGTGTGGTTGCGTTTCCTCCGCGCGTTGGTTGATGGGAGTCTGCTCTTCCACACCGGCGTGACCCTGACGGAAATCCTGCTCGGCCTGCTGGCCGGGACACTGGGCGCCATCGTGCTGGGATATTTGATCGCCAAGTCGCGCCTGCTGGAGCGATTGCTCTCGCCGTACCTCGTCGCGAGCCAGGCCGTGCCGCTGGTGGCGATTGCGCCTCTGCTGGTCATCTGGTTCGGCCCGGGCATGTTTTCGAAGGTGCTGATTTGCGCGCTGATCGTCTTCTTCCCGGTATTGGTCAATACGGTGGTGGGCGTGCGCGCCGTCCCGCCCGCGTTGCACGACCTGATGCATTCCCTGCGCGCCACGCGGCGGCAGATCCTCGCGAAACTCGAGGTCCCGGCCGCACTGCCGATCTTCTTCGGCGGACTGCGCATCGGCGCGACGCTCTCGGTCATCGGCGCGGTGGTGGGGGAATTGGTCGGCGCGGACAGCGGGCTGGGATTCCTCATCAACATCGGCCGCGGACAGTACGATACGGCGCTGGTCTTCGTGGCGGTGTTCACGCTGATCGCGATGGCGCTGTCGCTTTATGGCATCGTGGCATGGCTCGAAAAGAGATTCTTGATCTGGCAGAGACGTTAAACCTTCAACGTTCAACTTGCAACCCTCAAACTATCGGAGTTTCCATGTTCAAGAGAATCATTTCCCTCACGCTCGGATTGGCAATCGGCCTGATGGCCTGCACCCCGCGCGGGGTCCAGAACGACGCGGCCCCGTTGACCCGCGTCCGCCTGCCGATGGGATACATCCCCAACGTCCAGTACGCGCCGTTCTACGTCGCGGTCGAGAAGGGATATTTCCGCGAGGCGGGCATCGAGATCGAGTTCGATTATTCTTTCGAGACGAACGGCATGGCGCTGGTGGGCGCGGGCGAACTGCCGTTCGCGGTGGTCTCGGGCGAGCAGGTGCCGCTGGCGCGCGCCCAGGGACTGCCGGTGGTGTACGTGCTGGCCTGGTATCAACAGTACCCGGTGGCGGTGGTGGCGAAGGTCGAGGAGGGAGTCAACTCACCCGCCGATTTGGCCGGGAAGAAAATCGGACTGCCCGGGCTGTTCGGCGCGAATTACGTCGGGCTGGAGGCGCTGCTCTTTTCCGCCGGGCTGACCGAAGCGGACGTCACGCTCGATTCGATCGGATTCAATCAAGTGGAGGCGCTGACCGCCGGGCAGGAACAGGCCGTCTCAGTCTACACGGCTAACGAGCCGGTGCAGTTGCGCGCCCAGGGCGTGGACATCACCGAACTGCGCGTGTCGGATTATGCTCAACTGGCATCGAACGGATTGATCACGAGCGAAATGACGATTGCCGAAAATCCCGACCTGGTGCGCGGCATGGTGAGGGCGTTTCTGAAGGGTGTTTCAGACACCATCGCGAATCCCGGCGAGGCGTATGAGATCAGCAAGAAGTATGTCGAAGGGTTGTCCGAAGCCGATGAAGCCGTGCAGAAGGAAGTGCTGGCGCGTTCGATCGAACTGTATCAGGGCGACATGGAACTCGGTCATTCGGATCCGCAGGCCTGGCAGAACATGCACGACCTGTTGCTGCAAATGGGCCTGCTGGCCGAGCCTCTGGATGTGGAGGCCATGTTCACGAACGATTTCGTGCCGTAGGATTCACCACGGAGCGCACGGAGAACGCAGAGAAGACCCTCCGTGTGCTCTGTGATCTCTGTGGTGAGGTATGCCCGCTCGCTCTCAACCGATCTTGACTCTCCGCGATCTATCTGTCGTGTATCCCGATAACAACGGCGGACTGCGCGCGCTGGATAGCGTTTCCTTCGAGGTGCATCCGCGCGAATTCGTGGCCGTGCTCGGTCCTTCGGGCTCCGGCAAGACGACCCTGCTCCGCATCATTGCGGGACTGCTCAAGCCGAGCGCGGGCGAAGTGGATTTCGGCGATCACCGCCAGCCCCGCATCGGCATGGTCTTTCAACAGTCGAACCTGATGCCGTGGCGCACGGCTTTGCAAAACATCATGCTCCCGCTCGAACTCGACGGCGCGGCGGACGCGGCGGTCCGCGCGCAGGAGTTGATCGAACTGGTGGGATTGACCGGCTTCGAGGACAGCTGGCCGCGCGACCTCTCCGGCGGGATGGCCCAGCGCGTGGCCATCGCGCGGGCGCTCATCCATGACCCCGACCTGCTCCTGCTGGATGAACCGTTCGCCTCACTCGACGCCATCACCCGCGAGCGCATGTGGACGGAGCTCTCGCGCATCTGGCAGGCGCGGCAAAAGACCGTGGTGATGGTCACGCACTCGATCAACGAGTCGCTGTTCCTCGCGGACCGCGTGCTGGTGCTCAGCGCCCGCCCCGGACGGATTAAGTTGGATTTGAAGGTGGATTTGCCCCGTCCGCGCCTCGACGAGATGCGTTACAGTCCGCATTTTGGGAAGTTGGCGAGAAAGTTGAAGGAGGCGATTGAATGAAGAGGCTTCTCCGGGCTGGTTAAGACTCCCGCTCCTTCCCTGTCTTACATCGGGACCGGCAAGTTCTGCTCCTTGCTCCAAAACTCGCGTTCCTCTTCTTCGTTCTTGAATTTAGGGTCTGTATGCAAAATACTTTTGAAGGTGGTCGAGTAGGCGGCGGGGTCTCGGTACGCCCTTACGGGCTACTCGACCGCCGCCGTATCGAGACCACAGACTGAATTTGCATACACACCCTAGGAAGTCTCTTTCTCATGGCATGATTATAAAATTCGTGGTACTTTGTGACCTATCTGGTTAAAAACCAAGTTCCTTCAAATTCTGTTCCTTACTCCTCTTCCCTCCCAACAACTCCTTCCAAAACGCCTCGTTATAGCGGCGCGAGCGCACGGGCAGCGGCATCGGGACACCCCATCCCAGCAGGAGCACCTCCTCCTTCGGCTGGAGCCGCGCCAACATGCCGCGCAGCGCCTCGCGTCCCGAAAGACCCGAGAGCACCGCGTGGATGTCGTCCTCGTCCCCGAGCCAGCCCGAGATGCGCGTCCCCAACTGCGACATGACCTCGTCGTAAATCTGCGACGGGCGCTGGTCCACGATCAGCAGCGTCACGTAATACTTGCGAAGTTCTCTTGCGATCGCGGCGAAGGTGGTCTGCGCGGCCATCTCGCGGTTCAAGAGTTTATGGGCCTCCTCCACCACGATGATGAGTTGCCGCGGCTCTCCTGCGCCGTGCGAACGGAACTCGTTGGTCTTCCTCTCCCACGCGTTGCGGATTTTGCGCGTCAGCAGGTTCGAGACCAGCAGGTAGTCCAGGTCGCTTTCGTGATCGCCGAACGACAGCACCACATGCCTGCCCGCTTCGAGCGCCGCGATGACCTGCTTCACGCTGTCCGCGGCGGGTTTCTCCACGATGTACGGCTTATTGAATATTCTCTTCAATTTAGAATACAAGGCTTTTGCGGCAGCAGGATGAACACCGCTTTCTGATGCCCATGCCTCGACACTATCTGGATGAGGAACTCGCTTTGTTTTGCCTGTCTTTTCATCCTCGATTTCAACATATTCCTCGTATAGCATTTTCATAAATTGACCGAACCAATCTTTGGGCGAAAGTTTCTTTATCAGCGCATCAAGCACTGTGGAAGCGGTATCGGTCAAATCCAATTCGCGTGCGAGCATCAGAATGTCAGATGATTGGATGTCACTCCAGGCGATCTCCAGATTGAAATCGGGGACCGAGCCGCGGATGGTCGCGCCCGCGCCCAATCCCACCACGTTCACGCGGGACTTGAACTTGGTCTTCAGTCCCGTCACGGGGTTTTTCGTGTCTGACGCCACATCGTCGAAGCCGTACTCGTTGTGCATGTCCAACACCAGCACTGACGCCTTGTTGTGATGCATCAGGCCCGCCAGGATGAGCCGCGTGAGGAACGACTTGCCTGTGCCCGTCGCGCCGAACACGCCCGACGAACGCTGGACGAATTTCTCCAGGTCCACGCACACGGGATGTCCCTGCTCGCGGGTATAGCCGATGATGAAATTATTGTCCTTGTTTGGATCGCCGAAGATCTCGGCGATGTCGCCCTCGCCCGCCAGATACACCGCGGCGTGGTGCGGCGGCACGTTCTTGACGGGCAGGATGTGCGGCTCCTCCGCCAGCCCCGCGTCGATCTTGCCGCGCCATTGCTTGTACTCCGGTGAGGCGGGATCGGGTCCGATCTCCAACATGAGATTCGGCAGGACTTCGAGGTTTGCGAACAGCGTCTGTCCGTGCAGCGCCTTCGCGATCTGCGGCGGGAAGCGGACCTCGGTCTGCTCGTCCGCGAAACGCGGGTCCGTCGCGCCGAGCTGGATGTCGGTGACGATGCCGTAATAATTCCAATCTCCCGATTGAATCACCACAAACGCCCCCTCCTGTATCTCCTGTGGAGAGACAGTGAGTCGCACGCGGAAATTCTCCTTCAGCCCGCCGCCAACGAGATAACCAATTTGAGTTCTGTTTTCCATAAAAACCTCTTTCTAAACACGAAGGACACGAAGGGGACAAAGGGGAACGAGGGAAGATATTGGAATCTGTGATTCCCTTTGTCGTTGGGTGGATTAAACGACGATTCGCTGAATGCCGTCTTTGAGATGGCGAACATTGAAATTGATGAGAAAGCCCAGGCGGAGTCCGCTCAAGCGCAGGTAGGTGATCATTTGAGTCTCGTAAATCACGTGCATGGTTTCGACGGCCTTGAATTCCACGATGACGCATTTTGCGACGAGCATGTCGAGACGAAAGGCCGATTCGATTTTCAGTCCATCGAACATAATCGGCAATTTGACTTCCGTTTCAACAGGCGTGCCACCCTTTTCGATTACGTGCTTCACCGCAGTCTGATATGCCGATTCGAGTAATCCAGGACCAAGCGCCGTGTGAACCTTGTATGCCGCATCCAATACAATCTTTCCAATCTTTTCCACCTCATAATCAACAGGGAGATAGATCTTCTTTGGTGGATTCGTCATCTCACATCTCTCCATTCGACATAATCAACCTCAACCAAACTCAGCACGAAGACCCTCCAATCATCACCCAACCAACCTTCGTTGTCTTTGTGAACCTTCGTGTTTAAAGGTTTTTAAATCACATCCGCCAACGCGCCCAGCACGGACATCAACGTCGGATAATCGTCTCTCAATAACGTGATGACCTCTTGTGTTGCCTTGTCTTTCCACGCCTTATCTTTATGCGCGGCCTGCGCCTGCTGAATGTGCGCCGCGAGGACCTCGCCAATCGGGATTTCTTTGGCATTCAACACATGCCTGAAATACCCGAACCTCTCCGTGAACCGCGCGGTATCCTTCTCGTCACACAAATAGATGACATCCAGACTCAGCGGCGGACGCGGAGGAAGCAGGTGAAATATCTTCCCATCCTGCTCATATCCCACCGCCAGCACGGACATCTCGACTGGCACGATCCTCCGCTCGCGGTTATCGCGCATCACCTCCTCGCTGACGTTATCCGCGGTGACGAGTTGCCGCACCAGCCCGTCGTCGTCAATGTGGATGTCGTGGATGAGGCCGAAGATTTGATAGCCGTCTCCCAGCGGCGCACGCACCAGCGCGCCAAACGACGGCGCGTCCAATTGATTAACGCGGCATCCTGCGACAAAGCCTGTCGTCCCTGCGCGTAAGAGTCGTCCGATTTCGATTTGAGCCATTTTTTGCCTCCTGACCTCACCTATCCCCACCCTATTCCTCCCCTTCCCTCTCCCACTGGGAGTGGGAAGGGGAGGGTGCCGCGAAGCGGCGGGAGGGGTAGGATGAGGTCACATCCTCGTTCTTCCCTTCAAATCCTTCGCCGATTGCTTGTACGAACCTTCGTCGGTCTCTTCGTTGTTGCGGCGCAATTCCAGCATCAGCAACTGTTCGATTTGTTGTTTCTCTTCCTGTTTCACCAGCGCCGTCTCGTGGGCGCGGTGAAGCAGATACGGATACGGCTTGCTTCCCATCATGCGGCACTGCTCGACCAAAACGCTGTGTAACAAGTCCAACTTCTCTCTGTCGTCCGCGACCCATTTTGGGATTTCGACTCGCACCGGCCAGGGATGTCCCTGCGTGCCGACATTGAGATAAAAGAAATGCAGGGACAGCGCGCCCTTGTAATTCTTCTCCGAACTGGATTGGATTCCGAACACCGCCGAGCGGTGACCGGGCGGCAGCAGCGGTTGCTCGCGCTCGCCGAAGAGCCAGCGGTCGCTCACGCCGCGCAGGGGATGGAACTCGCGCAGTTCCCGAATCTGTTCATTATCCGCCATGACAATCTCGAGCAGGCGCACAACCAAATCCGCGGAGGGTTTGTCCACGTAGCCCGCGGTGGTCACGCCGCGCGCTTGCAGGCGCGAGAGCACGGTCAGGTATTTCTGGACGAACTCGGGATAATCCTGCGCGTCTTCGCCTTTCGCGCCCCACAACTCAATCGGTCCGTCCGTGAAAGTGACCACCGCGCCTTTGACACCTTTGGATAACTCGTCCAGTTTCGTGCGCTCGCGCAGGTCGCGGCGCAGGGCCACCATGCCATCCGACATCGGCACGCCGTTCGGCAGAAGATCATCGCCGTAGAGCAATTCGGATTCGGTCGTGATTTCGGGCGCTTCGCCTGAGTTGAGCCGCATGATGATTGCGCCCACATTGATGAGACAGAACTGCACCGCCGCGTGGCGGTCGGGGTTGATCTGCGATCCGTCCGCGGCGATGAGAGTCGCGTCTATAACGGACTCAGGCGCGGGGTGGGAGGAATCGAGCGGCTCGTTCAACGGGCGCGCGCAGCGGAGGTTCGCGTCGGCTTGTTTGGCCGCGTCCACCTTTGCACGCAGGGTGTCCAATTGAGACGCGTAAGTGTCCAGCAGGCCGCGCGCCCTCTTTCGTCTTTCGTCAAGGGTCTTCTTTCGCTCGCGCGCGCCGGCGCCGATTTCCTGGATTTTTTCGTAGACCTGCTGGTAATCAATAGGCATAGAACAAATGTATCAGAATTGTACCGATAAACCGGCTAAAATACAAGCCGCCGGGAACTTTCGGCGGAGAGAAACGTCTGCATCTTGAAAAAACCACGCGACACTCAAAAAGGAGAGAACCATGCGTACCAAATTCATTATCGTCAGCGCCCTGGCGCTTCTGGCGCTTGTCGTCAGCGCCTGCGGACCGACCACCGTCAACCAGGCCGCGCCGGAGCCCGTCCGTTCGCTGAATGTGACCGGCGCCGGTCAGGCTTCGCTGACCCCGGATATCGCCTACATCTACATCGGTGTGCACACGGAGAGGCCGACCGCTTCGGACGCCGTGACAGAGAATAATGCCCAGACCGAGGCGTTGATTCGAGCCTTGAAGGATTTCGGCATTCAGGCCAACGACATCCGCACCACCAACTTCAGCATCTGGCCTTCCCAGCAATACGGCCCGGACGGCACGATCACCGGCACGGTCTACATGGTGGACAACACCGTCTATGTGACCATCCGCGACCTCGCCCGGCTGGGCGACCTGCTTGACGCAGCCGTGCAAGCCGGTGCGAACAGTGTGAACAGCATCCAGTTCGACGCGGCCGACAAGGATGAGGCCCTGAAGGCCGCCCGCGCCGACGCGGTGGCGAATGCCGCGGAGCAGGCGGCGGAACTGGCTGAAGCCGCCGGTGTGGAACTGGGCGAGATCCAGAGTATCTCGTACTACGATAACTCGGCTTACCCGGTCTACGACGCCTATGGCCGGGGCGGGGGCGGCGGCGGTGTGGAGTCGGCCGTGCCGATCCAGCCCGGTCAGTTGACCCTGACGGTGACGGTCACCATCACCTACGAGTTGAAGTAGATTTGCTTGTGTTTCGAAAAAATCTGCCCCATCTTAATGACGGGGCAGATTTTTTTTCCAAGAGTCTCTTCGAATAACCGGTTCGAACATGGAGTCAGGAAGCTTGCTCCCGCAATTTCGACGGCAAGCCGTCGGACTCGACAGTAATGCGGATAGGTTCCAAGCCTGTGGTTTATAATCCCACCTCGAAGTGAGGCATCATGACTAATTTCAAAAAACTCTGGCTGCTCGCGCGGGATTACGCCCTGATCGTGCTCGGCACGTTGATTCAGGCCATCGGCCTGCGGCTGTTCCTCGTCCCGGCGAAACTCGCCAGCGGCGGGGTGAGCGGCATTTCGCAATTGATCAACCATTTCACCGGCTGGCCTATCGGCGCGATGATTTTCATCGGCAACATTCCCCTCTTTCTGCTTGGCTGGCGGTTCCTCGGCGGCCGCCGCTTCGCGTCGCGGACAGCGGCCGCGGTGGTCTCGTATTCGTTCTTCACAGAAGCCCTGCTCTGGCTTCCCTTCTTCCCCAAAAACGGACTGGCCGACGACATCTTCCTCAACTCGCTGTACGGCGCGGTGGTCAGCGGCGTGGGATACGGGCTGGTCTACCGGGCACGCGGGACCTCGGGCGGGTCCGACATCCTGGCGCGGATTCTCAACCACTGGCGCGGCGTCTCGATGACCCAGAGTTATCTGATGGTGGACACGGCCGTCATCCTCGCGGCGGGATTCGTCTTCGGCTGGGACAAGGCGCTCTACGCGCTGATCACGCTCTACGTCAGCGGGCTGGTTTCGGAGACCACGCTGGAGGGCGGGAGCACGGCACGCACCGCGTTAATCGTCACCAGCCAGGCGGAGGCCATCGCCCGCGAAGTCCTCGCCGAGCTGGAACGCGGCGTGACCGTCCTCTCCGGGACCGGGGCGTTTACCGGTGCGGAGCGGCCTGTCTTGTATTGCGTCGTCAGCCGGGCGGAGGTCTCGCAATTGAAGGCCATCGTACAGGAGGCCGACCCGACCGCGTTCATGGTCATCGGCATCGCGCACGAGGCACTGGGCGAGGGATTCAAACCGTTGGCGAAAAGTTGAAGGTTCAAAGTTGCAGGTCGAAGGTTTCTGCCCGCAACTGACAACGTTCAACCTTCAACGTGTAAACTGAATGACCACCCCGGCGATCAGCAGAATCTGTCCAGCGTGATAGGAGGCAATATTCAAAACTCGTCCGTTTTTGATGGGGGTCACGAACTGATTCCATGCCAGGATGATGTCCGATAGATAGAACAGGAACGCGCCCAGCGCAACCATCAGGGAGGCAGTAGCGCTCCAGGCGGGATCGTTCAGTTTGAGCATGGCCGAGAGCAGCATCAGCGAAATGACTGTGCCGTAGACCGCCACCGGGATGCGCTTGCGCGTCTGTCCCTTTTCGGCCAGCCCGGACAGGATGCGGCGGATTACGCGCGCCCCGCCCAATCCGATAATGAAAGCCAGGAACAGTCCCAGCCACGAGACGGGCGAGGGAGGCAGGTTGAATCCGACGACGTAGGCGATTTGCGCCAGCAGGAACGCGGCCAGCCCGTACAAAAACATGCGGTCGAGCCACAGCAGGAGCACATCCCCTATCAGCGAGAAAAGAATCCCCAATCCGAACCACAACGGCGCGCCCGCCAGCCCGATGGTCGTCCACAAATAGATAAACAGCACGATCATTACGGCGGGCTTGGCGACGAATTCCAACCTGAACCATTTTTTTGCCAGCGCCAGCGCCTCGAGCGCGGCGAAGGTCAACGCGATGAGCGGGTAAATCATTGTGCCCTCCCGAATCTGTTTGAACCGCGAAGGCCTTTGAACTTCGCGAAGTTAGGCCGTCTTCGCGCTCTTCCTTTCTTCGCGGTGAAACCTATCGTTTCTTCTTTTTTATTTTATACCCAAACCGCCTCAGCCACTCCTCATTGTTGCGCCAGTCTTTCAGCACCTTCACGCGCAGTTCCAGAAAGGCGCGCCGTCCGCCCATTGCTTCAATTTCCGCCCTCGCTGAAGTGCCGATCTGCTTGAGCATCTTCCCGCCCTCGCCGATGACGATTCCCTTCTGCGACTCGCGCTCCACGAACAACGTGGCCGCGATGTAAACCATGCCGTTCTCACGTTCCTTGAACTCGTCAATCCGCACGGCCAGCCCGTGCGGCACCTCGTCGCGCAGTTTGATGAGCGCCGCCTCGCGGATCAGGTCCGCGGCGATCTCTTTTTCGTACAGGTCGGTGATTTGATCTTCGGGAAATTCTGGTTCGTGGATGGGGAGAAAGGAAATCAGCAAATCGCGCAAATGAGGGAGGCCATCGCCGCGTGTCGCGGACAACTGAACCGCCCTCGCTTCTTCCTGGACCAAGGCTTGATACGCGGCCTGACGCCGAGTCAACGCCTCAGCCGAGACCAGGTCTATTTTGTTCAGGCCAAGCACGAGCGGAGTCCGACGCGGCAGCAGGGACGCGAGGCGCGCGTCCTCCTCGGTCGGGTCGGTCGTCACGTCCACCAGCCAGACGACCGCGTCCACGCCTTCGAGGGACTCCTGCGCCTCCTGATTCAAATACTCGCCCAATTTGTGGCGCGGCATGTGCAGGCCGGGCGTGTCCACGAAGACCAGTTGCGCGGATTCGGTGGTGAGGATTCCGAGTTGGCGCCGGCGGGTGGTCTGCGGCCGCGGCGAGACGGCCGCCACCTTTTGTCCAAGCAGTGCATTGACCAGCGTGGACTTACCCACATTCGGACGCCCGACGATGGAAACAAACCCTGAACGAAAGTCTGCCTTCATCCCTGTTGTTCCGCGATTTGTCTCTTCGGCTGCCGGTTGACAACTGCAAGACTCGAAATGATCAGGATCGTGCCTGCCAGCAACTGCCAGGACAGGCGCTCATCGAGAAAGATGACGCCGAGAATCACACCGCCGACTGGAAAGAGGTAGGTCACCAGCGAAGCGCGCGTGGGGCCGATCTCGTGAAGCAGGTAATAGAACATGATCATCGCCAGTCCCGAGCCGAGCACGCCCAGCCACAGCGCGGCCACCCAGGTAATGGGCAATGCGGGAACGAGGAAGGGCTTTTCCACCAGCGGTGCAATGATCCACATAAAGATCGTGGAGGTGATGAGCGGCATGGCGCCGCGCGCCACACCCTCCACATGCTGGGTGAATTTACGCGCTGCCACCGCGCTGCCCGCGTAGAAAAGCGAGGCCAGGATCACCGCCGCCTGTCCGATGGCGGAACTGTGCGCGCCGGCCATCAAGTCTTTGCTGAGCAGAATCACCACACCCGCGAAGCCGATTAGCAGGCCGAGCACCTTCGGCACGGTCATCTTGTCATCGTGCAGGGAGTAATGGGCGATGACGATGGTAAACAGCGGCACGGTAGCGTTGAGGATGGCCGCTACCGCCGAATCAATGGTCTGCTCGCCCCACGAGATGAAGAAGATGGGGATGGCGAGGCTGGCCGGGCCGATGATGGCAAAGGTCAGCCAGGTCTTGCGGTCGCGCGGCCAGTTGACTTTCATGAACGCCCCGATCGCGATGGCGGACAACGCGCCGAACAACATGCGGAAAGCCACCAGCGCCATCGGCCCGATCTCCTGCACGCCGATCTTGATCCACAG
Source organism: Chloroflexota bacterium (assembly GCA_037445635.1). Classification (GTDB taxonomy): domain Bacteria; phylum Chloroflexota; class Anaerolineae; order Anaerolineales; family Villigracilaceae; genus JBFMCC01. The sequence continues at coordinate 57,071 of JBBIKC010000013.1, read as the reverse complement.
GAAGGACGAACCCCAGATGAGGCCGAGCAGGACAAAAACGATCCAGTGTTTGGTTTTCAATCCATTCTCCTTGTTTTGCATATCGCCATTAAAGCAACAACGCAAGTTGGACGAGGCCGCGTGAATCTTTCTTTCCTCGCCTCACGGCGTGACCCTGCCCAGCACAATCGAGTTGTCCCCGACCAGTTCCTGGAACACCGCCGCCAGTTCGGGGTTGTCCTGCACGCGCATGGTGGTGTCGTGGGCGGGGATGTCGTCGTTCTGCCACCATTCGTTCCACCACGAGAAGCCGATCAGCCGCGGCGAACGGAAGGACGTAATGTCCTCCAGCGCGGCGCGCGCCCAGACAGCCTGGTCGCCGAGCGGATTGTTCTTGGTCACGCCGAACTCGGCGAGAATGACCGGCTTATCGGGGGCAAGTTGATCGAGCCGCGCGTAGGCTGAATCCATGTAGCCGCTGAAACTGTCCCAGTAATCGTCTTCGGGCGTCTGCGCGCCGTACACGCTGACTGCCACCCAATCAATCCATTCGCCGCCGGGATAGTAATTCTCGAAGCGATTCCACTCGACGGCGGGCCAGTCGTCCGCGTTGACGTGAAAGACCCAGGTGATGTTGTCCGCGCCCGCCTCGCGGCAGGACTGGACGATGTGACGATACGCGTCCCGAAAGCGTTCGGGACCGTCGGGCTGGTCCGCGTCGCCGTAGCCGTTTGCCGCGCCGCCGCCGTTCCAGACGCCGTTCCACGAAAACCATTCGCCGTTCATCTCTGTACCGAACTCGGCCAGCAGAGGCGATTCAGAATCGCGCGCCGCGTCGCACCAGGCGCGCAAATCTTCGTCGAATTGGCCGTCAATGATGGCCTGCAGCGTGAAGAGCGGCTCGGCCATGTCCTGCTCCGCGCTGGAGCGCAACATCATGCGGATATACGGGATACTGCCCGCCTCGCGAATCCATGTGACCGTTTCGAGCGGGAACCCGCGCCCTTCGTACCAGTTGTGCGAGAAGTACACCCAGACCGCGGTCTTGCCGACGGTCTCTTCGTAGGAGCGCAGGTCGTTGATCGTCAAGTCGCTTTCCTCGCCGGTGATTCCGCCGGGATAGACCCCGTGATAGAGGCTGCCGGGCGGTGGGAGGGGTATTTCACTCGATGGTAGCGGCGTTTCTGTCGGTGGGACTGTCGTTTCTGTCGCAGGGGGCAAGGCAGTTGGAGGTTCGATGGGAGGGATTGTCGGAATGTCCGTTGGAGTGACCTGCGGCGCGCAGGCTGCGAGGATCAAAATTACAAATAGACCTCTTGTATAATTTCGTAGTAACGACTTCAGTCGTTGCTTCCTCGACACAGGGCGACTCATGCGATCACTGCTCCTTCCAATTTGAGCAACCATGCTTTCGTTTTCAGACCTTCCCCGCCGCCGTAGCCGTGCAGTTTGCCGTCCGCGCCGATGACGCGATGGCAGGGAATCACAATCGGCATCGGGTTGGTTGCGTTGGCGCGTCCGACGGCGCGCGCCGCGCGCGGGCGTCGCAGCTGGTGCGCGATCTCGCTGTAGGTGCGCGTCTCGCCGCGCGGAATGGCATAAACCAGTTTCAGCACCTCCCGCTGAAAGGGACGGAGCAAGTCCCAGTCAATCGGGAGGGAAAAGGTCCTTCGGGCGCCGCGCAGATACTCGTCCAGTTCGCGAAGCGCCGCCGCCACCCGCGCGGGGTCCGCGATGACCGGCCGCTTGAGTCGTTTGATCAGGTAACGGTCGAAGTCCGCCTTGCTGTCATCCCATTCCACAGCCGCCAGTCCGTTCTCGGACATTCCCATCCAGAAGATGCCCAGCGGCGTGCGGGCCGAGCCGATGAAAATTGGGAGTTCTGCGCGCATTCTGCCTCCAAAACGGGCATTTCCCTTAACAACCCTGCAAGTTGTCGAACAATCGTAGGGCAAGCGTAGGTTTGGCGTCAAGTACGATTAGGACAACAATGCTAATATAGCGTCGTAAGGTGATTTCTCTTCTCCTCCTTTCAAGCGAGAGCCAGGGTCGGCGTCCCTGGCTCTCACGATTCCGGGGGATGGAGGCAGTATAATCTGCCTATCTCATCTTGAGAGGAATTCCATGGCTGTTCAAATTTCCATCATCGGTCTCGGGCAGATCGGCGCATCCATTGGGCTGGCGCTGGAACCGTACAAAGAGGCGATCAAGCGCGTCGGGCACGATAAAAAGCCGGCCGTTGCCAGAGAGGCGCAGGCCAAAGGCGCGGTGGACGAAGTGCACCTGAACCTGCCCGCCTCGGTGCGCGGCGCGGAACTGGTGGTGCTGGCCGTTCCGTTGAACGAATTGCGCGAGACTCTGGAGATCATCGCGCCGGACCTGAAAGAGGACGCGCTGGTCGTGGACACCGCGCCTCTCAAGGGAATCGTCGCGGGCTGGGTGAAGGAACTGCTCCCGGCGGGACGTTTCCACGTGGGACTGGTGCCCTCCATCGGCCCCGATCATTTGCTGGACCTCGGAGCCGGGCCGCGTTACGCCCGCGCCGACCTGTTCAAAGAGGGGGTGTTCCTGGTTTGTCCCTCCAGCGGCGCGACCGAGAAGGCCGTCAAGAAAACGACTGACCTGCTGGAACTGCTGGGGGCTTCGCCCATGTTCGCCGATCCCGTCGAAGCGGACGGCATCATGGCCGCCCTGCACACTCTGCCGCAGTTGCTTTCGGTGGGATTCCTGGAAGCCACGGTGGATCAGCCGGGCTGGAAGGAAGCGCGCAAACTGGCCGGGCGTCCGTATGCAATGACCGCCGCGGCCGCGCTCTATCACGACCAGGCCGAGTCCTTGCGCGAGGCCGTGCTGAATAACCGCGTCAACGTCCTGCGCGTGCTGGATAACGCCATTTCCGCGCTCCAGCATTTGCGCGCGAACGTGGATCAATCCGATGACGAACTCGCGGAACGCATCAACCTGGCTTATGAGGGCGGCCTCACCTGGCTCAACGAGCGCCTGAGCGCGGCATGGGCGGGTGAGGAATTCGAGGAGATCAAAGTCCCCTCCTTCGGCGAACGCATGCAACAGACTTTTCTCGGCACGTTGCTCGCCCCCAACCTGGATAAGAAGAAAAAGAAGTAATGCCGTTTTACTGCTATATTCTCGAATGTGCCGACGGGACGCTTTACACCGGCTGGACGACCGATCCGCCGCGCCGCGAGAGCCAGCACAATGCCGGACGCGGCTCGCGTTACACACGGACGCGGCGGCCGGTGAAACTGGTCTATGTGGAAGAGTTGCCCGACCGCACGGGGGCGATGAAAAGGGAACGGGCCATCAAAGCAATGGCCCGCGAGGAAAAGAAAAAATTGATTCGCATCAATCGGTGAACAGCGGCAAATGTCCGAGTGAGACGATGTTCTCCCATTGGGCGCGGTCGCCCTCGGTGAGGATCGCGGCCTCGCGGACCACTTTCGCCCCGGCTTTGTCGAGCACCATGTGCATCCCTTGCAGGGTGGAGCCGGTGCTGATCACATCGTCCACGACGAGCACCTTTTTCCCTTTGACGGTCTCGCGGTCTTTTTCGTCCAGAATCAAAACCTGCGGCTGGCCGGTGGTGATCGAGAGAGTCTCGGCCTTGACGGCATCGCCCATGTACGGCTTGTACGTCTTGCGCAGAATCACGTACGGCTTCTTCGTCTCCACGGCCAGCGCGTAGGCCAGGGGGATGGATTTGGCCTCGGCCGAGACGATCAGGTCGAAGTCCAGGCCGTTGAGGCGCTTTCCCAGTTCTCGGGCGCAGGCCTGCACCAGTTCCGTGTCGCCCAGAATGTTGAGGATGGCAATGCGCAGTCCGGGCTTGATCTCGAACAGGCGCAATTCGCGTTTGAGACCGGCGATTTCGATGGCGTAGGTTTCGCGGGACATGGGAGACTCCGGGGAACAGATTGACGCTAGTTTATCACATCACAATCGCTTCGCGGGCGGAGTATAATCCCAACATGCTCCCAGACTTGCAAGTGAAGGACCTGGTCCGTATGAGAAAACCGCATCCGTGCGGATCATACGAATGGACGGTGACGCGTCTGGGCGCGGACATCGGCCTGGAGTGCCGCGTCTGCGGGCGGCGCGTAATGCTCACCCGCCGCGAACTGATGCGCCGCGCCAAGACGATTACGCCGTTCGACCCGTCCGTGAAATCCGAAACCTCTTCGAAGACGTGACAGGAGATTCATGGCCGCTCATTCGGGAAACAGTCATCATGGCCCCATGCGGATCGGCATGTTCACTGATACATACGCGCCCCAGGTTAACGGCGTGGCGGTCTCCCTGCAACTCGTGGTGCAGGGTCTGCGCGAGGCCGGCCACGAAGTGATCGTGTTCGCGCCGCGCTTCCCCGGCTATCAGGATAAAGAGCCGAAAGTCTATCGCATCCCGTCCCTGAAGTACATCAACAAACCGCCCATCTACGTTGCCGTGCCGGGCACGCCGCGCACCACCTGGTCCCTGCATCGCAGCCGCTTCGACGTCCTGCACGCGCACAGCCCGCTGACGGTGGGCCTGCTGGCGTACATCACCGCCTCGGCGCGCAGTCTGCCGTTGATCTACACGTACCACACCTCGATCACCGACTATACCCATTACATCAAAGTCGTCGGCGGGACGCCCGTGATTCGCCGCGCGGCGCGCTGGTTCAGCACGGCCACCACCAACCTCGGCAGTCAGATCGTGGTGCCCTCGCCCAAGTTCGAGCGGATGCTCCTCGCGCAGAAAGTGCGCCGCCCGATTCACGTCATCCCCAACGGGATCGACCTGAGCAGTTTCCAGAAGGCGAAAGCGCCGGGGACGTTCAGGCGGCGGCTCGGGCTGGATGCCGACGCGCGCCTGCTTCTCTACGTTGGTCGGCTCGGCGCGGAAAAGCGCGTGGACTTTTTGATCGAGGCCTTCGCGCGGGTGGCCGCGCAGGACGACCGCGCCCACTTCGTCCTGGCCGGAGACGGCAACGCCCGCGCCAAACTGGAAGCGCAGGCCGCGGCCACCGGCTTCGGCGGGCGCATCCATTTCCTGGGTGTCGTGAACCGCGCCGAACTGCCGGGCCTTCTGCATGATGCCGAAGTGTTCCTCTCCGCCTCAACCACCGAGACCCAATGTCTGGCGATGGTGGAAGCCATCGCTTCGGGACTTCCGGTCGTTGCCGTGTGGGACGACGCCTTCGAAGGCATTCTGGAAGAAGCGACGAATGGCTTTGCCACGCCTATGGATGTGGACGCCTTCAGCGCGGCCGTCTCTCGGCTTCTGGATAATCCCGCGCTGCGGCGCGCCTTCGGCCGCAACTCGTCCGAACTCAGCCATAAATTCTCGATCGAGTCGCAGGTGGGCGCGCTGGCCAAACTTTACGCCGAGTCGATTGCGGCGGCGCGCGAGGCAGTATAATCTGCCCGATGCCCATCCTCGACGAGCATTGCCTCGACTTCACCAGCCGCAGTCCCGAACAGACCCGCCGCATCGGCATGAGGCTCGGCGGCCTGCTCGAACCCGGCGACCTCATTTGCCTGCAAGGCGAACTGGGCTCCGGCAAAACGACCTTCGCGCAGGGCGTCGCGCAGGGCTGGGGCTCGCTGGACGCGGTATCCAGCCCTACATTCATTCTCGTCAATCTCTACCGCCGCGCCGACGGCGGGCAGCTTTTCCACATGGACGCCTATCGCATCGAGTCGGCGGCTGAAGGCGAAGAGCTCGATCTCGAAGCCATGCTTTCGCAGGGCCCCGTGCTGGTCGAATGGCCGGAGCGGCTGGGCAACATTCTCCCGTCCGCGCGGCTTTCTATCAACCTGGAACACGTGGCCGAAGAGCACCGCCAGATGCGCCTGCTGGCCAGCGGCGCGCGTTACGATGCGCTCGTCGCCGGCCTGCGCCGGGCCATCTTTGGAGCAGGCTGATGCTTCTCGCGATTGACACGTCCACCGCCCGCATCGGGCTGGCGCTATATGACGGGGCGCAGGTGACCGGTGAAATGGCCTGGATTTCCAACCAGCGTCATACCGCCGAACTTGCCCCGGCTCTCGCGGGACTTCTGGCGCGCACCGGGCTTTCGATGGGCGCGATCCAGGCCTTGGGCGTCGCGCTCGGGCCGGGCTCGTTTACCAGCCTGCGCGTGGGACTGGCCTTCGCCAAGGGGCTCGCGCTGGCGCGCCGTCTTCCGCTGATCGGCGTGCCCACGCTGGACGTGGTCGCCGCGGGACAACCGGTGCAGGACCTGCCGCTGGTGGCCGTCATCCAGGCCGGGCGCGGGCGAATTGCCGTCGGGCGATATAAAGCCTCGGAAAACGGCTGGCAGGCCGGGGGTCCGGCCCGAACGACAACGGCGGACGAACTGGCCGAGTCCATTCATCGGCCCACGCTGGTCGTCGGCGAGTTGAGCCCGGACGAACGTCAGCGGCTGGCGCGCAAGCGAAAGAATATCATCCTTGCCTCACCGGCCCAATCGTTGCGCCGCCCGGCTCTTCTGGCCGAGATGGCCCATGAACGCTGGCAGGCCGGGGATATTCCCGAACTGGCTTCGCTGGCGCCGATCTATCTGCACGTTGCGGAGCCGATCCCGGAATGATGCCCGTCGTCCGCCGCATGACCGCGGCCGATGTGCCGGCCGCGGCGCAAATCGACGCGATGAGCGAGTCTCTGCCATGGTCGGAACGTTCGTTCCGGGCCGAATTGGAGACGCCTTATTCGCGCGGCTGGGTGGCGGAAACGGGCGGTCAGGTGGTAGGATTGCTCATATTGTGGCTGGTTGTGGATGAGGCGCACATCGCGACCATAGCCGTCCATCCCGATTTTCGCCGCCGCGGAATCGGGCGGCAGTTGTTGAAGACCGCGCTGGAAGACGCCGCGGCCGAGGGAGCGAAAAGCGGATTGCTCGAAGTGCGCGCCGGCAACCTGGCCGCGCAGGAATTGTATAAACAGTTCGGTTTTGCGGAAGTCGGCCGCCGCCCGAAATATTACAGGGACAACGGCGAGGATGCGGTATTGATGACACTCACACGGATCGTAGCTGCGGAGGAAGAATGAACTCCGAAGAGACGCTGGCCCAGATTGCAAGCGAGGTTTCGGTCTGCACGCGTTGTGCCCTGCACAGCACGCGCAAAAAATCGGTGCCGGGTGAGGGCCCGGCGAATTGCGAGATCATGTTCATCGGCGAGGGCCCGGGCTTTCACGAAAACGAGCAGGGACGTCCGTTCGTGGGCGCGGCGGGCAACTTTCTGGAGCAACTGCTGGCGCAGGCCGGGTTGAAGCGCTCGGATGTATGGATCGGTAACGTGGTTAAGTGCCGCCCGCCGGGTAACCGCGACCCCCTGCCGGAGGAATTGTCCGCCTGTGATGAATATCTGGAACGCCAGATCGCGGCCATTAATCCGAGTATCATTGTGACGCTGGGTCGTTTCTCGATGGGCAAGTTCATGCCGGGGGCCAAGATCAGCGCCGTGCACGGTCAGATGCGCAGGGTGGGCAACCGCTTCGTGATTGCCATGTTCCACCCAGCCGCCGCGCTGCACCAGGCCGCGCTCAAGCCGGCCATCATGGCGGACTTTGCCAAATTGCCGCAGTTGCTGGCGCAGGCGCGCGCCGCGCTGGGCAAGTCTGCGGCGGCCGAAAAAACCGAAGAGCCAAAAGAAAAACCGAAGCAATTGAGCATGTTTTAGTATTCAGGGCTTTCCAGCCCAGATATGAAAGGGAAAAGAATGACAATCAAAGATGCACTTATCAAGAAATTGCAGGATAAAACAGCCAGCATCGCCATTCTCGGCCTGGGTTACGTAGGCCTGCCGCTGGCGGTTGTGTTCGGCGAAGCCGGGTTCAAGGTCACTGGCGTGGACCCCGACGCGCGCAAGATCGAGTCGCTCAATCAGAGCGTCTCATATATCCCCGATGTGAAGACCGAGGCGGTGGCGGCGCTGGTGAAATCGGGGCATCTCAAAGCCACGACTGACTTCTCGGCGCTGAAGGACATGGACGCGGTCAGCATCTGTGTGCCGACGCCCCTGCGCCAGACCGGTGACCCGGACATGTCATTCATTATCTCGGCCACGGAGGAACTGGCGAAGTACGTCCACGCGGGGATGGTCGTCGTGCTGGAGTCCACCACTTATCCGGGTACGACGCGGGAACTCATGCTTCCGATGCTGACCGAGAAATCGGGGCTCAAAGTCGGCGAGAATTTCTTTCTGGCTTTTTCGCCCGAGCGCGTCGACCCCGGACGCGAGGATTGGACCACGGTCAACACGCCCAAAGTGATGGGCGGCATCACCGAGGCCTGTTCCGAGGTTGCCACTGCCTGGTATCAGGGCGCCATCCGCACCATCTACTCGGTCTCCTCGGCGGAGGCGGCGGAAATGGCGAAACTGCTCGAAAACACTTTCCGCATGATCAACATCGGCCTGGCCAATGAACTGGCAATTATGTGTGAGCGCCTCGGCGTGGATGTGTGGGAGGTGATCGACGCGGCCGCCACCAAACCGTTCGGCTTCATGAAGTTCACGCCGGGCCCGGGCCTGGGAGGCCACTGCATCCCCATTGACCCGTTGTATCTTTCGTGGAAGATGAAGTCGTTCAATTACAACGCGCGCTTCATCGAACTGGCCTCCGAGATCAATACCAATATGCCGCGTTATGTGGTGCAGCGCGTCCTGGACGCGATGAACGACCGCGGCAAGGTGCTCAAGGGCAGTAAGATCCTGGTATTGGGCGCGGCCTACAAGCCCGACATTGACGATGTACGCGAGTCGCCTGCGCTGGATGTGATCGGCCTGCTGCGGAAGAAGGGGGCGGCGGTCGAATATCACGACCCGTATATCCCGCACATCCACCACGAATCCGACGGCTGGAATATGGACAGCATCACCGATTTGATGAAGTCCGTCCGCGAAGCGGACGCGGTGGTCATTGTGACCAACCATAAGGCCTATGATTACGCCGCGATCGTCAAAGAGGCAAAGTTCGTCTTCGATACAAGAAACGCCACAGGAAAAATCGCGAAGGGCAGCGAGAAGGTCGTGAGACTCTAGATGTCAGATTCCCGGCGGCAAGTTCCAGGTAAACGAGCGAGGACCTGATACCCGACGCATGAAACGTGGAACTTGAAATATGGCACACTATTTAGTCACCGGCGCGGCGGGATTTATCGGCGCGCGCACATCGGAAATGCTCGTCGAGCAGGGGCACACCGTCGTCGGCGTGGATAACATGAACGACGCGTACGACGTGCGCATCAAGGAATTTCGCCTTCGTAATTTGCAAAAACTGGCGGGCTTTGAATTCGTTCGCGACGATATTTCGGACCGCGAAGTTCTCAATCGTAAATCGGCAATCGTAAATCGTAAATTCGATGCCGTCGTCAACCTCGCGGCCCGCGCCGGCGTCCGGTACAGCGTGAGTGATCCGTGGGTTTTCCTCCAATCCAACCTGATGGGAACGCTGAATATGCTCGAACTCTGCCGCCAGACGGGGTGCAAGAAATTCCTGCTGGCGTCCACTTCGAGCATTTATGGCGCGAACCCGCCTTACCCCACTCCCGAATCCGCGTCGAGCAGCGAACCGCTCCAGCCCTACGCCGCCAGCAAAAAAGGCGCGGAAGTCCTCGCGCATTCTTATCATTATCTCTACAATATTGACGTGAGCATCGTCCGCTATTTCACCGTCTTTGGCCCCGCGGGACGCCCCGACCTGGCGATCTTCCGCTTCGTGCAGCGCATCGCTGAGGGACGGCCCATCCGCGTCAACGGAGATGGAGAGCAATCGCGCGGCTTCACCTATATTGACGATATCGCCCGCGGCAGTATTGCCGCATTGAAACCGCTGGGTTACGAGATCCTCAATCTCGGCGGGCATGAAGTAATCACGATCAACAACCTGATCAAACTGGTCGAAGAGTTGATCGGCAAAAAGGCCATTGTTCAGTACGGTCCGCCCGACCTCGCGGATATGCGTTCCAACTGGGCGGACGTGTCGAAGGCGCGCGCCATGCTCGGCTGGGAGCCGCAGATCGGCCTGCGCGAGGGGCTGTCGAGACTCATCGAATGGTACCGCGCCGAACGCGACTGGGCCAAAGACATCCTGACATCCTGATTTTTCCATGCCATCCCTTTTCGAAAGACTTTCCCACTGGCGGCAGGACCCGCGCCTGACGCGCGTGCTGCGCAACAGCGGTTACTTGTTGAGTAGCCACACCGTTTCCGCCGCGCTCGGTTTCGCACAGGGTATCCTGGCCGTGCGCCTGTTGGGCGTGGACGGCTATGGGCTTGTGGCCGGTACGATCCTCGTTTTTGCATCCAACGTCAACCGCCTGCTTTCGTTCCGCATGAGCGAGGTGCTGGTCAAATACGCGGACGAGGCGCTGGCGCGGAACGAACGCCCGCGCGCCGCCGCGCTGGTCAAGGGCATCGGCTTGACCGAGATGTTAACCGCCGCCGCCGCCTACCTTGTCCTCCTGGCGCTCTCACCGTGGGCCGCGGCCACCTTTGCCAAGGACGCGTCCGCCTCACCGTTGTTTGCGGTCTATGGCCTGTTCCTGCTGGGCAATATGGTCTATGAGACTTCAACCGGCGTCCTGCAGACCTTCAAACGCTTCGACCGCATCGCGGCGGTCAATCTCGTTCAGAGTATCGTCACGGCCCTGCTGATTGGCGCGGCCTTTCTCTTCAAGGGGGGGATACCGCATGTTCTCTTTGCGTACCTTGCCGGTAAGGTCCTGGCCGGCCTCACGATCGCCGCGCTGGCCGGGCGCGAGTTGAATCGGAACCTGCCCGGCTGGCGGGGCGCGCCGTTGAACGTGTTGACCGATTGGCGCGGCATCTTGAAGTTCGCGATTAATACCAACCTGAATGGAACGGTCAATCTCATCGTGCGCGACTCGGCCCCGCTTTTCCTCGGTGCGCTATCCACGCAAACCGAGGTGGGTTATTTCAAACTCGCCCTCTCACTCATCAACCTGGTCATGCTTCCCATCGAGCCGTTCATCTGGCCCACCTACGCCGAATTGACCGAGACCGTGGCGCGCCAGAAGTGGATCGAAGTCCTGCGGCTGTTGCGGCGTGTCAGTTCCATCGCCGCCGCGTGGACTCTGACCGCCGGCGGCGGCCTGGCCGCGCTGGGCTGGTGGCTCATCCCGTTTATCTACGGAGCCGAGGCCGCGCCGGCCTACCCGGCGGCGGTTATTTTGTTGCTTGGCTTTGGCTTTGCCAACGTCCTGCATTGGAATCGTCCGTTGTTGCTCGCGCTGGGGATGCCGTCCTACCCCCTCGCCGCCGCGGCAGTGACCGGCGCGGTCCAGATCGGACTGGTCTTCCTGCTTGTGCCGCGCTTCGGCTATCTCGCCATGGCCGCGTTGATGTCGGCTTACTTCATCGTTTCGATCGGACTGATCGTCCGGCGCGGACTGGCAGAGGTCCGCCGCCGCGCCGCGCTTGCTTCCGCGCAGGCTGTATAATCAATCCATGCTGGCGATTTCCACCGCGTTCAAAAAACTGACCTCTTTGAAGTGGCCGCCGGTCGTTCTTGCGGTTCTGGGCGGCATTTTTTATATTGTCCATGCCTATACCATTGCCCACAACCATACTTCCTATCTCGACGAGGGGCTGTATCTCTATAAAGGGGTGCTGTTCTTCAATGGCCAGTATCGTCTCTTCGAAGATTACGGCTTATGGACGAATCATCCGCCGCTGGCCTTCCTCATCCCCGGCGCGATCCAGACCTGGTTCGGTCCCGGCCTCGACGTCGGCCGCTATTTTATGATCGCGCTGGCGGTCTTCTCGTTGACCGGACTGTGGATTCTCGTCCGCCGCTGGGGCGGGACGTGGTGGGCCGCGGGCGCGGTGTGGGTCACGGCGCTGAACCCGGCCGAGGTCAAGACATTGACGCTGGCCATCACGCAGGGGCTCATCGTATGCATGTTCGTTTGGAGTCTGGTTTTCCTCCTGGGTGAGAAACGATCCACATGGCAATTGGTGCTGGGCGCGGCCATCGCCGTGTTGCTTCCGTTGACGCGCATCAACCTCGCGCCGGTTGTCCCTATCATCCTGCTTTACATTTTCTGGCAGTACGGCTGGCGGACGGGTTTGCTCGCGACCCTGGCAGGCGCCGCTGTGCTGGTGATCGGATATGCTCCATACTGGCCGAACTTCCTGAAGATTTGGGCGGGCTGGCTCCCCGCGAGTCTGACTCCGTTTCTCGATCCCTGGCGTGTGCCCCTCGAAGCGCGCGGCCTGAGCGACGTCCCCAACGAACCGCGCACGCTGTACACGGTCTTCCTGTATTTCTGGATGACCCTGCGCCTGCACTTCGTCTCGCTCGGCTCGGCGCTGACCGTCTGGCTGTTATGGCCGTCCCGCGCGCCGCGCCCGCTGACGCCTCGTATACGCGCCGCCATCCTGATTTCCGTGCTTTTGATCGTCTTGTTGACCGCGCACATGGCGGTCTCGTTCCTGAAGACCTATTGCGTTTCGTGCATTCTGTTGTATGTGGTCTTCTTCGACTTTCTGGGACTCGTCCTGCTGGCTGTAGCGTTTCCCTTCCTCGAACGCGAGACCTCCGTTCTGCGCCGCAGATTCATCTTGCTGTTGATCGCGCTCATCATCTTCGGGGTCGGCTTCAGCGCGTACGAAGACGTGAACGCCGACTTTGCCAATTCCGTCCTCGACCAGATCAAAGACGGGCGCGCCTGGGGCACATTGACCCACTTCATCACCGGCGTCTCCAACCTCCTGCTCTTCCGCCGCCTGTTCACACTGCTTGCCAGTTTTCTCTTTGCGGTTGGATTCTTCTTACTGCTCGCCTGGCTTCGCAGACGATTGCCATCCGAACAACGCGGGCCGCGCACTGCCTCCCTCGCCCTGACCCTGCTTCTTGTCCTCGGCTTTCTCCTCACGCCCACCCTCGTCCTCGGCAGGGGCAACGACTTCTTCGCCTGCGGCGACACGGACGTTATCGCCACCTACGAGCGCGCCGGGGAACATCTGCGCAGTCTCATCCCGCCCGGTTCCACCGTTTACTGGGACGGCCGCATTGACGCCATCTTCCTCTACCTGCCCGGCGTGACGGTCTACCCGCCGCAACTGCATCACGTCCATTCCTACCTCATCGGCGGCGACGCCGACGCGCTCCTGCGTTTCGGCCTGTGGAACGACGAACTCGCCCGCCAGTGGATCAACGAGGCCGACTTCGTTCTTATCGAAAAAGGCTGGCAACAGGATTGGGAAGTGCAGGCGCTCGAAGCCGGTGGATACGTCAAACTCGAATCCACGCGCAAAGTGGAAGCCTGCCGCTGGCAATCCATTATTGACATCTACCAGCGCCTCGATGAGCCATGAAAATCGTCGCCATCGCGGGTTCGCACATTCCCTCCGACACGGCCAACAGCATCCAGGTGATGAAAGCCTGCCAGGCACTCGTCCGCCTCGGCCACGACCTCACCCTCATCGTTCCTGAAGCAAACGTTGAACGTTTAACGTTTAACATTCAACAGCATTATGGAATTGAAACCACGTTTCCGATCGAATGGTTGACTGGCTCGTCCCGCCGCATCTTCACTTGGACCTCCGTCCGCCGCGCGCTGAAACTCGCTCCCGATCTCATCTACACCTGGTTTCCACAAACGGCGGTGTTTGGGTTGCTGCACAAAATCCCCGTCGTTTTCGAGATTCACATCCAGCCCTCCGGCCTCTTCGGCCCATTCTGGCACCGCGCCTTCGCCGCTCTGCCCGGACGAAAGCGGCTGGTCTGCATTACCGAAGCCCTGCACCGGACTCTCGAACGGGACTTTCGCATGACGATGCGCGCGCAGGAGGTGGTCCTCGCCCCGAACGGGGTCGAACTCGAGCGCTTCGCATCCCTGCCGGACCCCGAAACTGTGCGCCGTTTAACCGGCCTTCCCTCCGCCCCGACCGTGTTGTGCGCCGGCCACCTGTACGCCGGCCGCGGCGCGGACTTGTTCCTGCAACTGGCGGAATCGACTCCGGAGGCGAGTTTCGTCTGGGTGGGAGGCAGGCAGGCCGACGTCGGCGAATGGAGCGAAAAGGCCGCCGCGCGCGGACTGTCCAACGTCGCATTCACGGGCTTTGTCCCCAACGCGGATCTGCCGCGTTATCTCGCCGCGGCCGACATCCTCCTCATGCCCTATGCGCGTTCCATTTTTGGTTCGAGCGGCACGGCCGATTCGGCCGCCGTTGCCAGCCCGATGAAGATGTTCGAATACATGGCGGCCGGGCGCGCCATCCTCACCAGCGACCTGCCCGTGATTCGCGAGGTGCTGGATGAATCCAGCGCGGCCTTTGCTCCGCCCGAAGACGCCTCTGCGTGGATCGCCGCGTTGCAAGCGTTGCTTGCCGATCCCGCGCGGCGAAACGCGCTGGCCGCCAATGCCCGCCGTGAAGTGGAAAAATATACCTGGCTGGCGCGGGCGAAGAAGATTTTGGGTGGAATTCTGTGATCCTTCTTTGGAAAAGGAAAACAAGACGTGATTAAAAGGGTTCTTGTCAAAACACTCATTATCCTAATCGCGCTTCCAGTTGTACTGTTTATTTGCTCATTGATTTACTCGTACTATTTGTTTTCTACTGAACCAGGAGTAGATATAAAAATCCCAAGAAGTCTCGGCCATTTTGGGGAAATGGGAAACTCCAAGTTCGATCCCAAAACGATTTTAGAATCTGTGAAACGAGGCGAGGCAGAAGATTTATTTCAGGTGGAATCTGGCTATCCAGAAGACCCGCAATTGATCGCGCCAAATGAATGGACGCAGGCAGAATTTCTCGAAGTTGTGACGGCTGTTTCTCAAGCAGTTTGGAAAGAGACCTTGGACGATTGGAATCTTTATCTTATGAAGTATTTTTCAACTTGTAGAAATAATCCTGATGGTTTTAGTAATGCGGAATTCTATTTTTATAAGGAGGTTACTGTTGGGGAATCAAGAATGTATTCTGTGCGAGGAATAGAAATCGATCCAGAATATGGATATGTTATTTGGGGCACTGGGACTTGGGATCCTCCATTTTGGGGCATGTGGAAAATTATCAATTTGGATCAAATAACCGTTCCTGTTGAAGATGCGCTAATGAAAGCGGAGAGCGATGGGGGAATGGGTTTCAGAGAATCTGTAGAGTATGAGTGCAAAATTTGGGCTTCCATGTCTCCTGAGATTATTCATGTACCGGATTGGAAAATTCTCTATGAGAGTGTTCTCAATGATGGCATCAACAGAGTTGGCAGACTGTACTGGATACCACCAAAATAATCTAACCATCTTTGTTTTATGACCAACCGATAACGTTTCGCGTTACAATTCCCTCCATGAAATTCCTTTTCCTCGCCCTCTTTCCCAGTCTGCTCCTCGGCGCGGGGCTCTCCGTCATTCAACCAGGCAATTTCTTCCTCGGCTGGTTCCTCTTTTCTTTCCTCTTTCTTCTTTCCTTTTACGTTTTACGCTTTAAATTTTTCTGGGCAATTGCACCCAACAACATTCAACGTTCGACCTTCAACCTTCAACTCATCCTCGCCCTCGCATTCATCCTGCGCATTGCCCTCGGCGTCGCACTGTATCTGGCCCTGCCGGTTGATGGCAATCCAAACGAGCAAAACCAGGCGGGTTACATTTTCTTCGATTCCTTCCGCCGCGACGCGCAGGCCTGGGACTTGGCTCAATCCGATCAGCCCATCCTGAACGCGTTCAGCAAGAACTTTTACACCGATCAATACGGGGGACTGCTGGCGTTCAGCGCGCTGGCTTATCGTTATCTCTCCCCGGACGCGCATCGTCCGTTGTTGATTGTCCTGTTTTCCGCGCTGGCGGCCGCGCTGGGTGTATCCTTTTTATTTCGGGCGGCCGCGCGTCAATGGGGCGACTCGGTCGCCGCGCCCGCCGCGTGGATGTTTGCCCTCTATCCCGAGTCCATTCTGCTCGGCAGCGCCCAGATGCGCGAGCCGTTCCTGATGCTGTTCACAGCCATGGCCCTGTGGGGATTCGTAGAGTGGCAAAACGGAGGCGGACGTCACGGTTGGATTTGGCTTGCGTCTGCCTTCGCAGGCATGTTGCTGGTCTCGCCCGGTGTGGCGCTGGCCATGCTGGTCATCCTTGGCGGCTGGGTCTGGGTGCGCCGCGAGCATGGACGCGTCTCATGGATGGCGCTGGCTGCGGCGGGACTGGTCTTTCTGGCCGGGCTGTACCTGCTGGCCTGGGGATTGACGCGCGAATCTTTCGGCGCGGGCTCGCCGCTTGGCATCGTCTTCGACTGGTTTCGCGGAGCCGTGAAGTGGGATGTGTATCAACTCGAGCGCGGCTCGGGCTGGGTGCAGAAACTCTTCGACGAAATGCCCGGCGGCATGCGTCCGCTTTTCGTGGCCGTCTATGGCATCACGCGGCCGGTCCTGCCGGCCCAGTTTATCGAGCCGACCACGCTTACGCTTCGCCTGTTGGGAATCTTTCGCTCCGTTGGCTGGTACGCGCTCGTTCCCCTGCTGTTCTATGCGCCGTTCGCGGCTTGGCGCACTCAGCCCGGGCCGAATCGCCGCTTGTGGCTGTGGCTGACCGCCTCGGTCTGGGCCTGGATCGTGATCGCCTCCCTGCGCGGCGGCGCGGACGAGTGGGATAATCCCCGTTACCGGGCGATTCTCCTCCTCTGGCAGGTGCTGGCCGCGGCCTATGCCTGGGCGCGGCGCGACCACTGGCTGGGCCGCTGGGTCGCACTGGAGGTCGTTTTTCTGGCGGTCTTTACTCAATGGTATCTCAGCCGCTATTACCATATCGGCGGGCAGGTGCCGTTTGGCTGGATGGTCGTTTTGTTATTCGGCGCCGCGGCCGCGATCCTGCTGGGCGGCTGGTGGCGGGACCGCCGCGCCCGCCGTGCTTGACACATCCCCTGGACAGTTTATAATTCAATCGTTGAATTTTGATACAAGGATGGCCAAATGCCAACTGCATTGATCACGGGGATTACCGGACAAGACGGCTCGTACCTGGCCGAGTTTTTACTCGCCAAAGGCTACCGTGTGGTGGGAATGGCGCGCCGCACGAGCACGGTCACCTACGAGCGTATTCAGCACATTCTGGGAGAAATTACGGTTGTCCAGGGCGACCTGCACGACCAGAGTTCGCTGGTGGCGCTTTTGGAAGAGTACAAGCCGGACGAGGTATATAACCTGGCTGCGCAGTCCTTCGTGCCCACTTCATGGGACCAGGCAATCTTGACCGGCGAGATCACGGGGCTGGGAGTGACCCGCCTGCTGGACGCCGTTCGCTGGGTCAATCCAAAAATACGGTTTTATCAGGCCTCCAGCAGTGAAATGTTCGGCAAGGTGCTGGAAGTGCCCCAACGCGAAACGACGCCGTTCTATCCGCGCAGTCCCTATGGGGTGGCGAAGGTGTACGGGCATTGGATCACGGTCAACTACCGCGAGTCGCATGGCTTGTACGCCGTCTCCGGCATTCTGTTCAACCATGAAAGCCCGCGCCGCGGGCTGGAGTTCGTCACGCGCAAGATCTCGGACGGCGTAGCGCGCATCAAACTCGGATTGGAAAAAGAATTACGTCTGGGCAACCTCGAAGCCCGCCGCGACTGGGGCTTTGCCGGTGACTATGTGCGGGCCATGTGGCTCATGCTTCAACATGAGCGCCCCGATAACTTCGTCATCGGCACCGGTGAGACCCATTCCGTGAGGGAGTTTTGCGAAATTGCCTTTGGTCATGCCGGCCTGGATTACAATGATTATGTCGTTCGGGACGAACGTTTCTATCGCCCGGCCGAAGTGGACCTGCTGATTTCCGATCCGGCCAAAGCCGGACGGGAACTTGGCTGGGAACCCACTCTCGGTTTTCGTGATCTGGTTACGATGATGGTGGATGCAGACCTGGCGCGGCTTGCAAATCCATAACTCAACATCCTGAAGGCTCCCATGTTTCGGGCTTGCTTCTCGTTTGAACCTTCGCCACGTTGCATAACATCGGCCAATCATCCCGCCAATGCTAAAAGATAAAATACTGTCCGCTTTTGAAAAATACAGACTGCCCGTTTTAGCGGCATGGCTTGGAGTCGTCGTTTACGCGTGGCGGGCTTTTGACTTCGCCCGTTTTGCACGATCCAACCTGGACGAGGGACTGTATCTGTTCAAGGGGTATTTATTTGCAACGGGCGTTTACACACCCTTCGCCCCTTACCAGGTATGGACCAACAAGGGCCCGCTGGCCTTTCTCATTCCCGGATACGTTCAGACCGTGTTTGGCCCGGGATTGTTGACCGGGCGCTATTTTTCGATTTTTCTTGGCGTGCTCATGTTGCTGGGGACCTGGGCCGCCGCCCGCCGGCTTGGAAATTCGCGGCTGGCGGCCGCAGCGGTCTGGGCGCTGGCGTTGGGCCAGGGCATCGGAATCTACAGCCTGGTCAACAGCCAGGTTTTGGTCGCGGTCATGTTTGCCTGGATGCTTGCGTTCTCGCTGGGAAGCGGGCGTCCGTTGTGGCAATTGATCCTCAGCGGGTTGCTCGCCGGGCTGATGATCCTCACGCGTCAGAACATGATCCTCGTCCTGCCGATTCTGGCTTTATACATTTTATGGGAACACGGACGGAAAGCGGCGCTCTATTCCCTTCTAAGCGGGACAATTGTCCTCATTTTGGGGCATGCCCTGTACTGGCCTGACATCCTGCAACTTTGGATTCCATGGCTTCCCAGAGCGCTCACTCCCTTCCTTGATACTTTCCGCCTGGCCGCGTCCGCCGTTCCCCGATACTCTCCCGACCTGGATTTACAAACCCGTTTGCTGGCTGTCGCGCAGGGACTGCGCGGGCATGTCTTTGCCCTGGGGGGAAGCCTGCTGGTCCTCTTCTTGTGGCCCAGACGCCCCGCCTGGAAAACGGATTCGCTTTTCAAAGCCGCTGTTTTTCTGGGGGTGCTGTTCGCTGTGTTGCTCGCGTTGCATTTCTGGGCGTCCATCCTTCACGACTATTGCGTGTTCTGCTTCGGCCCGTACCTGGCTTTTTTTAATATCGCGGGCATTCTGTTTGTGCTTGCTGTGCTCGGTACGACGCGAACCCTGCCCGGCCCGCCCGTGAGGATCGCGATCGCTCTTCTGGGCATCGTCCTCTTCGCGATGATCGCTTATTCTGTCTTCGAGGATCTCGGCGATCCCCTTTTGAGCACCGCCGTTCCCCTGTTCAAAGACGGGTCTTTTAGATTTAACACCATTTGGAACATTCTTGAAGGCAAGTTTGCGCTTTCCCGAAATCTCGCCAAGCAATATGTCTCTGCCGGATTTGGCCTGCTGGTGGGACTGGTCGTGGCGGGAAGCGCGTTTGTACTTCGCAAGCGAAGTGATTTTGGAATCGTTTTGACCAACTTGTGCCTGATTGGCGGCCTGTTATTCTCCCTGTCGCTGGGCGTTGTCTCCCAGCCCTGCGGCATTGACGTCATCCATGCCTTCGAAGAGGACGGCGCTTATCTTGCCCGCATCGTCCCGCCGGGCGCCCTGGTGTACTGGGACGGCCCCTCCCTGGCTCTGCTGGCATACATACCGGGTGTGAAGATATTTCCAGCACAGTTGAATCAGGGGGCCGCTTTTTTCCTCGGCGGCGACCCGCAGGAATTACTGCGGTTTGGCCGGTGGAATCAGGAGATCAAGGAGCAGTGGATCGAACAAGCCGAGTTCTTCATCGTCGAGGAGTCGAAATACCCGGACTGGGACGGCTTCTTTTCGAGCGAACGATTCGACGAGTATCCGCGCGCGCCGCAGGCGGTTGCATGTTATGATGGAGCGCGGGTGAGAATTTTTAGAAAAAAGCCATGAAATTGTCCCTTGTCATTCCCGTCTATAACGAAGAAGGCAGTCTGCCGCTGTTGTTCGACGCAATTCGCGATGCGGTCGGGCCGCTGGAGCTTGCGTGGGAAATCATCTTCGTGGACGACGGCTCCCGCGACCGCAGCCTCGAGGTCCTGCGCGGCTTCGCCGAAAAGGACAGGGAACACGTCCGCGTCATCGCCTTCCGCCGCAACTTCGGGCAGACCGCCGCCATCGCCGCAGGCATTGACCACGCTTCGGGCGAGACCATCGTCCTGCTCGACGCCGACATGCAGAACGACCCTGCCGACATACCCATGCTCCTCGCCAAACTCGACGAGGGCTACGATCTCGTCAGCGGCTGGCGCAAGAATCGCAGGGACAATGCCTTCGTGCGCACCTTTCCCTCGCGCATCGCCAACTGGCTTATCTCGCAGGTCACCGGCGTCCACCTGCACGACTACGGCTGCACGCTCAAGGCCTATCGCCGCGAGGCACTGGCGGGATTCCGTCTCTATGGTGAAATGCACCGCTTCATTCCCGTCTTTGCTCATTCGGTCGGAGCCCGCATCACGGAGGTCGTCGTCAATCATCATCCCCGCAAATTCGGGAAGACAAAATACGGGCTTGAGCGAACCATCAAAGTCCTGCTCGACCTCTTCACCGTGAAGTTCCTGCTCAGTTATTCCAACAAACCCATCTATCTCTTCGGCGGCGCGGGTATGGCGCTCATCTTGACCAGCGCGGCCGGGTTGCTCTACCTGTTCGTCCGCCGCATCTTTTTCAACGTGGCCGTGCTCGGCTCGCCGCTTTTCCAATTGGCGGTCATGTTTGCCATCATGGGCTTCCAATCCCTTTTGATGGGGTTGATTGCCGAACTGCTGGCGCGCACCTATCACGAGTCGCAATCCAAGCCGACCTACACCGTGCGCGAGACGATCAACCTCAAAAAGTAAGAATGCGGATTCTCATCATCAACAGCGAATACCCGCCCATCGGCGGCGGCGCGGGGAATGCCAGTGCGAATATCGCGCGCTGCCTCGCTGAGAATGAAAACGACGTGACCGTACTGACCGCCCGCTTTTCCGGCCTGCCCCGCGTCGAGGCGCGCGACGGCGCGACGATCTACCGCATCCCCGCATTGCGCCGCAGACGGGATCGCTCCGGCGCGCTCGAGCAACTTGCCTTCATCCTCTCCGCCTCTCTCTGGACTTTGGGACGGGCGCGCCGAAACAAGCCGAATGCCACCCTTGCCTTTTTCGGTGTTCCCTCCGGCGCGGCGGCCTGGTTGTTGAAAAAGTTTTATCGCATTCCTTACATCGTTTCCCTGCGCGGCGGCGACGTGCCCGGCTTCCGCCCTTACGATTTCAAGACATACCATAAACTGATTGGCCCTTTCCTGCGCGCGATCTGGCATGACGCATCTGCCGTCATCGCCAACAGCTGCGGTCTTCGCGACCTCGCCCTCGCCTTCGACTCGTCCATCGAAATTCCCATCATCCCCAACGGCGTGGATTCGTCTCATTACGCGGTTGGATACCGCGAATGGTCGCCGCCGCGCATTCTTTCGGTCGGACGCGTCGTCCACCAAAAGGGACTCGACCTCGGCCTGCGCGCGCTCGCCCAACTCAAAGACCTCGACTGGGAATGGCGCATCGCGGGCGACGGCCCGCAAACAGATTCGCTCAAATCCCTGGCGCGTGAACTTGGCATTGCGGAACGCGTCACCTTTCTCGGCTGGCAATCCCGCGAGGACTTAATCAAGTGGTATCATCAGGCGAACCTGTTCCTGTTCCCCTCCCGCCACGAAGGGATGCCAAACGCCGTCCTCGAAGCCATGGCCAGCGGACTGCCCGTTGTTGCAACCAGAATCGCAGGCAACGAGGAACTGGTTGTGGATGGTGTAACGGGCGCGCTGGTCAATGCCGAGGATGTAGGGTCGCTTCGGGACGGCCTCCGCAGGCTTCTCGTCGAAGAAAAGACGCGGGAGCAGATGGGGCGGGCATCCCGCGAACGAGTCGAAAAAGAATACTCCTGGGAATCCGTCGCCCGTCAGTATTCCCAAATTTTAGAAAGAATTCAAAACCAATCCGTGTAAATCCGTGAAATCAGTGGCAAAAATTTATGTGCGGCATCTGTGGACTCTCTCATTCTGACAATCGAAAACCCGAGCGCGCCCTGCTCGAAAAAATGAACGCGGCCATCGCGCACCGCGGCCCCGACAGCGACGGCTTCCACACCGACGCGGGCGTAGGCCTCGCCATGCGCCGACTTGCCATCATTGACGTCAGCGGCGGCGACCAGCCGATTGCGAACGAAAACGAATCCGTGTGGATTGTCTTCAACGGCGAGTGCTACAACTACCCCGAAATGCGCGCCGAACTCGAACGCCGCGGCCACCGCCTCGCGACCAAAACCGATACCGAGTGCATCGTCCATTTTTACGAGGACGAAGGCGATGACTGCATCAAGCGTCTGCGCGGCATGTTTGCGTTCGCGCTGTGGGACGACAAAAAGAGAAAACTTCTGCTCGGCCGCGACCGTCTTGGCAAGAAGCCGATGTATTACACGATTCGCAACGGCACACTTTATTTCGGTTCGGAATTGAGTGCCATCCTCACCGCGCTTCCGCACAAGCCCGAAATCAATCTCGAAGCCCTCGACCTCTATCTTAGCCTGCAATACATCCCCGATCCGCTCACGATTTATCAGGGCATCTTCAAACTTCCGCCCGCGCACATCCTCGTTTGGGAGAACGGCGCGGCGCGCATCCAGCGATATTGGGATTATTCGTATCTTCCCAAACATACTGCGTCCGAAGGTGAACTCATCGAGGAACTTCGTACCCGCCTGCGCGATGCAGTCAAGATGCGCCTGCTCAGTGAACGTCCGCTTGGCGCGCATCTCAGCGGCGGCATTGACTCGAGCATCGTCATCGCGCTCATGTCCGAGTTTGCGAGCGGCCCCGTCAAAACCTATTCGGCGGGTTTCGAGGAGGAAAGTTTCAGCGAACTGCCTCACGCCCGCGCCGTCGCGCAAAAATATTCCACCGACCATCACGAGTTCACCCTCACTTACGGCGACATCCCATCCACGCTCGAAAAAATCGCCTATCATTTCGGCGAGCCGTTTGCGGACGCCTCCGCGATTCCGCTCTATCATCTTTCGATGATGACGCGCGAACATGTGACTGTCGCGCTGAACGGCGATGGCGGTGACGAGGACTTCGCGGGCTATCAGCGTTACTGGCTCGACGGATTTGCCAACGCCTACGCGCGTGCGCCTCGTTTCCTGACCCGAAGCCTGATCCCGTCCATCGCGCATTTCCTCCCCGATAACTCCGACCGTCCCGTCGGGCAGAGTCTCGTCAACGGACTTAAACGCCTCGAGCAGATTCCCGAAATTGACCGCCGCGCCAGCATCCTGCGCTGGGGCTCGTACTTCTCGCCGCGTCAGCGCGCCGCGTTGTGGAAGCCCGACCTCTGGCACATGTTCCGCGCCGACAATGCCCAGCGCTGGCTGGCGAAACATTTCGACTCTGCTGAAGGTTCGTACCTCGACAAGACTCTCTACACGGATTTGCATACCTACCTGCCTGGCGATTTGCTCGTCAAAGCCGACCGCATGACGATGGCCGCGTCGCTCGAGGGCCGCTCGCCGTTCCTCGATCATGAAATCGTGGAGTGGGCCGCCCGTTTGCCGGACCAGTTCAAAGTCAGGGGAAGAAGCGGGAAGTATCTCTTGAAGAAGGCATTTGCCAAGGAGTTGCCCGAGTCCATTAAAGGCCGCGGCAAACAGGGATTCGGAATCCCCGTTTCGGCTTGGTTCCGCGGGCCGCTGTACGAATGGTCGAAACAATTGTTGTTGGCGGAGGGCAGTCCCTTGCATCAGTGGTTCGACCGCGCCGCGCTGGGCAAATATCTCGAGGAGCACAAGTCCGCGCGTATGGATCACGGCAAGCGGCTGTACGCGCTGGCAATGCTCGGCGTGTGGGCGAAAGGACAATGATGTTCAAATTCGGCGAGAACTGGGCTTCGTTTTCGAAACAATTGGATGAGGCGCGGATCGAGGAGGCGATGAATTCGCTGACCTCCCTGTTTGGCGAGGATGCCTTGAAGGGCAAGTCCTTTCTGGACATCGGCTGTGGAAGCGGGTTGTTTTCGATTGCCGCGGCGCGCCTGGGCGCGCGCTCCGTCGTGGGAACGGATGTGGACCCCATCTCCGTCACCGTCTCACAAGCCAATGCAATGCAGTGGTTGAAGGATCCGGCGGCGGTTTCCTTTTGCCAGTTGTCCGCTTTGGATGCCGAACAAATGGATACGCTGGGGCAATTCGATGTGGTCTATTCCTGGGGCGTACTGCACCACACGGGGAACATGGCACTGGCGCTGGAGAACGCCGCGAAACGGGTCGCTCCCGGCGGCTTGTTCATGATCGCAATCTACAACCGGCACTGGTCATCGGGAGGGTGGAAGGTCATCAAATGGCTTTATAATCGCGTCGGACGCATTGGTCAGAAAATTATCATCTGGGTTTTTACACCGATTATTTTCGTCGCCAAGTGGCTGGTCACGTTTAGGAATCCGCTGAAAATGCGGCGCGGCATGGATTTTGTGCATAATGTCGTTGATTGGGTGGGCGGCTATCCGTACGAATACGCCAGCGCTGAGGATATGAGTCGCCGCTTGGCGGAACTGGGTTTCGCATCCGTGGAAGTGCGCCGGGCCAATACGCCGATCGGATGCAATGAATTCATTTGCAAACGCCTGGATCGCTAGGCCGTTGGAAAGATCTCTCGAAAGTATGAAACGCCCCAATTTTTTCATCATTGGCGCGCCGCGTTGCGGGACAACGGCGCTCTATACCTACCTTGGCGAGCACCCTAATATTTTCATGCCGGAGATAAAAGAATTGCATTTCTTCTCGTCGGACTTTCCGGGATTGCAAAAGGTCGTATCCGGGTCCTTGGAGGGTTATCTCGGCGTTTTCGCCGGGGCGGGGGAGCACCATTTGGCGATAGGAGAAGCTTCCACCCATTATCTGTATTCGAAAGTTGCGCTCACGAGAATTCGCGAGTTCGACCCTTCTGCGAAGATCATTGTCTCCCTGCGAAATCCAGTTGATTTTGTGCAATCGCTCCACCAGGTGAATTTGAGCCTGCTGCGGGAGAATGAGGCGGACCTTGCGAAGGCCTGGGATTTACAGGAGGTCCGCAGGGAGGGGAAAATGATACCGAGCAGTTGCCGTGAACCGGAGTTGGTCCAGTATGGCGAACTTGGGCAATTTGGGAAGTATGTGGAGAAGGTGTTCGCAGTCTTTCCGAAGGATCAAGTGCTGATTCTCATCTTTGAGGATTTTATTGCGAATCCGAAGTCGGTTTACGAGACAATACTTTCCTTTCTGGGCGTGCCTTCAGATGGCCGAAGCGATTTTCCGCCCGTCAACACGAATTATGAATATCGGTCGGGCCTGCTGGCGAGGATAATCCATCCTCCGCAGGTTGTTTTTCGACCTCTGATGAAAATCTTTTCGATGTTCGGAACCGGTTTTATGAAGAAAGCTGGTTTGCTTTATAACAAGGTTGAATTGTTCAACGCCCGCCGCGTTCCGCGAAAGTCGGTGGATCCCGCCCTTCGCGCCAGACTCCTGGAGTATTTTAAGGAGGATATTTATAAACTCTCCAAATTGCTGGACCGCGATCTTTCATTCTGGCTTGCAAGCAATTAACAACTCGCCGTAGTATTTCCTTCGTGAGCCGCTTGGATACTTCACCTTCTCCGTCTGCCGCCCCGGCTAAAACGTTTTTGGGGATGTCTTCCTCCGGCTGGAAGAATCTCCTGAAAATTCTTCTGGCATTGTCGCTGACCGGCATTGTGTTGTCAAAGACCGACATCCGGCAAATCATCAGCATCAGCAGAAATGCTTCATGGAGTTGGCTGTCGGTCAGCTTGCTGTTGTTTTGTCTCATGACTGCTCTTAAGGGAGTGCAATATTGGGTCTTGCTGGGTAAGAGAATCTCGTATGGGCAAACGGTAAGAGTGGTCGTAATCCAAAATGCGATTACCAACTTGATCGCGACAACGGCAGGGATCGCATCCTATTTGACGCTTCTCCGATTGGAGCAGAATGTCAAATTGAGGCATTCGGGAATCGCCTTTATCATTACCAAAGTCGGTGATCTGTTCTCTTTGATTCTTTTTTTACTGCTCTCTGCATGGCTGGTCTGGGATCGCGTCGGCGTATTGCGGCAACTTGTCGTTTTTCTGACGGTGGGATCGTTTCTGGCGTTTGGGCTGTTCTGGATAACAGTTTTCTTCCGCCAAAAATTCGTGGCGCAGCTCGAAAGATTGTTTCGCTGGTTGCGTCTCGATCGGATCGGGTTGGTTGCGCGCGGCATAGACATCATTCAATCTCTGGCGGAGCAGGATTACAAAACGATTGTGCGCACCTTGCTGTCCGGACTGGCATTGTCGTTATTTTATACAATCGTGGCGATGTTTTATGCCTATTGCCGCATTCAGGCCTTTCATGTTCCCCTGGGTATTTGGGAGATCGTTTTTATTACTTCCCTGTTGCAATTGGTTTCTCTCATCCCCATACAAGTCCTTGGCGGACTTGGCATTGTCGAATTGGCCTCCGTATATTTGTATGAACTTTTCGGCGCGACCCAGATGATAGATGTGCCGGCCACACTTATCAGCCTGCGGGTCATGTTCTATCTTTTCAACCTGATCGTCATCCTCTATCTGCCGCTCGAGACGTTATTTGGCAGATTTGTCAAGCCAGGGTCGTCGTAATCTTCTATTGTTTCGATTCGACACAGTTCGCTTTCTGAACCGTGAGCAAGTCAGGTGAACTTTGCAGGAAATCAATCGCTTTCCAGGAATGGTGAGTAAACAAGAATGAAAGAGAAATTGGATATTATTGTAAAGAAAATTCAGCCGAAGGTTGCCGGCGTCATCGCCGGCTGGCTGGACGGCGTAACGCACAGCGATTTTCAGGAAATAGCGGGAACACACCTGTCGGTTGAGCACGTGCAGGAAAAAATAACCGTTATCGAGAGGTACCTGCCCGGTTTCCTGGCGCCGGGTAGAAAGATCCTGGAGGTTGGATGCGGTTTTGGCGCATTCACCGTTTTCGGCCGTGCGCTTTACGGGTATGACACAACTGCCATAGAGCCTGATCCACTTGCCTATCAATGCGCCCGCGAACTGGCAGAACTGACGGAAGTGGACTGTCCCATTGAGCGTTGTGCCGGGGAGAACCTGGTTTTTCCCGATGAATCTTTCGAGTTTATATATTCGTCCAATGTCTTGGAGCATGTTGACGATCCCGATAAGGTGCTGGCGGAAGCCGTTCGTGTGCTTAAGCCCGGCGGTTATCTCTTCTTTACCTATCCAAATTACTGTTCGTTCTGGGAGGGGCACTATGGGATATTGTGGATTCCCTGCATGCCCAAGCCTGTGGCAAAACTCTACGTTCGCCTGTTGGGAAGGAATCCGGGTTACATTGACACCCTGCAACTTGTGAATGTTGCCCGTACGAAAAGGATGTTGAAATCCTTGTCGGGCCGGGTGGATGTCGTCAGTTTAGGCGATGACTTATGGAAAGAGCGGATGAGCAACCTGAAATTTGGTGAATGGGGACTGACCTCCAAGTTGAAGCGGATTCTCACTTTTTTATACAACATCCCTTACGCCAGGGAATTGGGAATCGGCCTGGGTTCACTCATGAACTGGTACTATCCTATCATCCTGGTGCTGCGCAAGAAATAACCCTGAATGCCCGGTAGACAGACTGTTATACTGTGCAGGACGGCAGTCTTTTCGGCGTTTTACGGAAGCAGGATGCAAAGCAGACAAACGATTACCCCTAACCGCGTATATGGCATTGGCTTGCTCATTGCCCTGCTTTATACCGCCTCGGAAATCCGATCCATCTGGCTGGTGGAGCAGAACTGGGAGAAATTGTTCTCGCTGGCCGGCGCAGCAGCGATTTCTGTTTACTTCCTGCTGTTTGTGGCCGGGCTGTTCCTTTTCCTCCGCAACATCTGGTCGCCGAACAACCTGAATCGCGTTGTTAGTGGACTCGAAAAATCAGCAGCATTTCGCTGGCTGATCGTGACCGGACTCCTGCTGACCGTTGCTTGGATTTATCTTTATTCCGCCTGGCAGAATGCCCTGCCCGGCCCGTGGACACAACTGGTCTTTGCAGGCGGGGTCGCCCAAATCGTTCTTCTCCTCGCCGCGCCGCAGCGCGACCAAAAGTTTGGCTGGGCCGAACTGTCGTTAGCCCTGACCCTCTTTCTTTACCCGCGCATCGTTCATGAAGCGCGCGTGCTCGTACCTGTGGCGTTGGCCTACCGCGCTGCAACGGCGGGCGGACTGCTTCTTATGCTGGGGCTGACGTTTCTTCTGTATCATCCGGCAGGCGAACGCGTGCGCGTAGGGCTGATCCAATTCAGGGCGCGGCTTGGCGCGGCGCGTTGGGTTTTGGCCGTTGCGCTTTGCCTCCTTCCGTTGGCCTACCGCTATCTGATTGGCGCACAGACCTACATTTTGTACGATGACATGCGCTTTGCGGTCTGGCTGGCGGCGCTTTGGGCGGCCGCGGTTCTCGCTTCAACGGGAGCGGATCGCCTCGTCTCGCGCGAAGCGCTGGGCGTCGGACTCGGCGCGCTGCTCCTTGTTCTCGCAGTCACCGACGCGCTCCTGATGGTCGTGGATGCTCCCTTCTCGCTGACCTGGTCCGAGGGCAATCGTTTCTACGATTATTCGCTTGTCTTCGGCCAGTCGCTTTACAATTACGCGGGGCACATCGTGAACCCATACAGTTCGCCGGGGCGTTATGGGTTGTGGGGCGTGTTGTTCTTGTGGGAGGGTTTGCCCATCTGGGCGCACCGCCTGTGGAATAAAACCCTGCTGATTCTGCCCGCGTTGATTTTCGCCGCGCGTATCACACGGACTCTGAATCCGGCCGCTTTGCGATATGGGATGTGGCTATGGATTGCGCTTTTCTTTATCGTGCTGGCTCCGCTTCATCCTCCCTTTATGCTGGTTTCCATTATCGCGGTCTGGTTCGCCTTTGACGAGTCCCCCGTCAAACGCGGCGCGGCGCTGGCCCTGGCAGGATTCTACGCCGGTCTCAGCCGCTGGACGTGGGCGTTCGCGCCCGGCGCGCTGGGGGCGCTGATTGACCTGCTGCTCTATTATCCAAAACGCGACGGATCTCTTCTTCGCAGACTTGCACCGACAATCGCCCTTACCGTATTGGGCGTCTTACCTGGATTGATCCAAAGCCTCGGGGCGTTCCGGTCAACATTGGGAGGAGAATCGCTCACGTCACAGCAGCCCCTGCTGTGGTATCGCCTGCTCCCGAATGAGACGCTTGGCCCCGGCGTGCTGCTGTTGGCTTTACTGACCACCGCGCCGCTTCTGCTCCTGTTGGGTTGGTGGATGCTCTCCCGCCGCTGGCAATTGGACTGGGTGCAAAAGACGGCCATCTGGGGCGCGTTGGTTGGGTTCTTCGCGGTTGGATTGCTGATCAGCACCAAGATCGGCGGCGGCGGCGACCTGCATAACCTGGATATGTATTTGGTGACCTTGATGGTGACGGTCACACTTGGGCTGGCAGTGCAGGCCCAAAGTCCGGAAGGGATGCGTTGGCCTCCCGCTGTGATCGTTCTGGCGGCCTGGTCGGTCTGCCTCGTGGTCTATCCGTTCACCCCGCTTTACCCCAAATCTTCTTACAGCCCCTGGCTGGACCTGCCAACACCCGGTCAGACTGCGCAGACGCTTTCCATTGTGCGGGCGGAAGTGGAGCGAGCCGCCGCGGAGGGCGAAATATTGTTTATGGATCAGCGCCAGTTGCTGACGTTCGGATATGTGGACGCGATTCCATTCGTGCCTGAATATGAAAAAAAGTATATGATGGATCAGGCTATGGCAAACAATGCCGCTTACTTCCGGTCGTACTATGCGGATTTGGCGAATCGGCGTTTTGCGTTGATTGTGACCGAGCCCCTGCGCACGCGCCGCAAGGAGGAAATGGGCGGCCCGTTCTCTGAGGAAAACGATGCTTGGGTGACATGGGTCTCGAATCCGACGTTGTGTTTTTATGAGCCGATCTATACCTTCAAGGATACGAATGTGCAGCTGCTCGTACCGAAGAGCAGCCCCGCCGATTGTGAACAGTACATGAATCCTTGAGAAAAGCGGAGAGCCCGTTTTGAATCTTGCCTACCTAATCCCCCGCCTGATCCGTCATTTCCTGCCCGAGAAACTGACGCGGGCTTTGCTCCTGCGCGGGATCGTGATCCGCCCCGGCCTGGAGACCAGCGATCCGTCTGCGGCGGTGCAGAGATATGCCGACGTGCTGGCGGCGCGCGGGCTTTCGCTGAACGGCAAGCGCGTGCTGGTGTTCGGCTATGGCGGCCGTTTCGACATCGGCGTGGGCCTGCTCGAGGCGGGCGCGGCGCATGTCGTTCTGTGCGACAAATATGCTCCGCCCGATGAGGCGCACAATCTCAATCTGTATTCCGCCGCGCCGCAATATCTCTCTGTGGAAAACGGCCGCGTCCGCCCGCGTCCCGATTTCATGACTCTGCTCCAGCTGGACATCCGTAGCGTGCGGCCGCATTTGGATCTGGAGCCTGTGGACCTGGCGCTCAGCTCCTCGGTGTACGAACATCTCGATGACGTGGAGGGCATCACCCGCGCGCTTTCGGCATTGACCAAACGCGATGGGTTGCACGTTCACTTTGTGGATTTGCGCGATCATTATTTCAAGTATCCCTTCGAGATGCTGAGGTTCTCCGAAACCGTCTGGAAGAACTGGCTGAATCCCTCCACCAATCACAATCGTTACCGTCTGTGGAATTATCGCAATGCGTTCGAATCCTGTTTTGGGCGGGTCGAGATCGAGGTTCTGACGCGCGACGAGGAGGCATTTCGCAGGCTCCTTCCCAGGATTCGCCCTGAATTCGTCAGCGGTAACGTGGAAGAAGATGCCGCCGCAACCATCCGCGTGATCGCGTCCGAACCATTGGCAGGATGATTCGATGTACCTGTTTCGCGAACTAAACATCTTTCCTCTGCTGGCTCTATTTGCCATGTGGGGAGCGGGCGGATGGCTGGTCACCCGGCGCATTTTCGATTTGGAGCCGCGCCATCGCGGCTTTATCGGCTTTGCCGTCGGGCTGGTGCTTTCCAACTGGTTTGCCAATTTCCTGGCGCGCCTCCTGCCGGTGCACCTCGCCTGCTGGCTTTCCGCTTTCGTCGTACTTGCGCTGGGTGTGGCCTTTGCCTGGCCGCTTGAACGCGGCCTCTTTGCAGGGTTGGGTTCCAACTGGATGGGCTGGGTCCTATTCGCGGCTGCGGTGTTCGTTCTCACTCTCATCGGCCGCGGGCTGGGCCTGTTCGACGATTTTCAGAATTTGCCGGTTGTTTCGATGATGGCAGCCGGTGACATCCCGCCGCATTTGCCTGCCGCGCCGCTGGAGCGATTCGGCTACCATTACTTCCTGCTATTGCTTGCCGCCCAGTTCATGCACGCCGGGAATGCCGCTCCATGGACCAGCCTCGATCTGGCGCGCGGCCTGACGCTGGCACTCAGCCTGGTGCTGGCCGGCATGCTGGCGTGGAATCTGACGCGAAATCGCGCGGTCGCCTGGGTCTCGGCCCTTTTTGCCGCATTTGCAACCGGAACGCGCTGGCTGTTGCTGTTCCTGCCGGTCTCGCTCCTGGGGCGAATCTCCGATAGCGTAACCCTGATCGGTTCCGGCCGCGATTCGGCCGATACCCTGCTCCAGGCTCTGACCCTTCCCTGGCGTCTGGCTGGGGACGGGCCCCTGCCGTTTCCCTTTGCGTTCGCCAGCGGTATTAGCGGCGCTTGGACGATGTCTCATAACGGCTATGGCGTCACGGCTCATCTGATTCTCTTGTTGATTTTCCTGTTGACCGGCCGCCGGGGAGGATGGAAACCTGCTCTGATGTTCGCGATCCTGCTTGCGAGTCTTGCGCTTGCCAATGAGGTCCAATTCGTCCTGCTCTATCTGGGATTTGGCCTGGTGGTCGTCCTCTGGGGATTCACAAATCGGACCTTCCGCCTGCCGCGCTCGGTATGGTTCTGGGTGACCGCGGCCGCGCTGGGCGGCGTCCTTTCGGTCATTCAGGGCGGGATGATCACGGAGGTGGCGCGCGGCCGCCTCTTTTCCTCCGTCTCGCAGACGGACACTTATTTCGAGGTCGGTTTCTCCCTCGTTTCGCCGCAGGTGATTTCATCCCATCTTGGACGATTGTCGCTTCTCGACCCGTTTCAACTGATGACTGCATTATTTGAAATGGGTCCTGTTCTGCTGGCCCTGCCGCTGGCGCTCGCGTGGGGCGTGAGGGCCATGCGCGGGGAAAAATGGATGGAAGCCGCGCTGGTTGCTTCGGCCCTCCCCAGCCTGCTGTCCGTTTTTCTGGAATATCGCGGAAACGCGGGCATCACGGCAACGACGCGGCTTTTGTCCAATCTCTTCTTTGTCTGCAAAGTTTTCGCGGTCCCGCTGGTTTATCTTTGGCTCCGGGAGAAACGTGAATGGCTCAAAGGCCTTTCTTATGGGCTGGGCTTCGTCACGGTGTTCGGCGGGTTGGTGCTTTTCGGCATTCAAGCGATAGTCGTTCCCAAGCCTGTTTATTCCTATTTTCTAACTGACATGGATGCCCGTTTCTACGAGACCTACTGGGACCGCCTCGCGCCCCCCGGAACCTGGGTCTTCGACCCCGATCCTTCGCGGGCGCCGACGCTGTTTGGGCGGGCGACCAACGCGCTCGTCAACTGGGGTGTGCCCACGCCGGAATGGGAGACCCTGCTCAGCCATCCCGATCCATACATCCTGCACGCGGCTGGTTATGACTATATCTACGCCGATAAGGATTACTGGAAGGAACACGCCGAAGTTCTGAATTCCTCCTGTGTCGTGATTCTGCAAACGGTCGAAGGCTCCAAACTTGTATATGGAGGCGAGATACCCGATTTCCGCCGCCTGGCGCGCATTAGTGAATGCAAATGACGGCCCGGACTCCTCATCCGTTGCGAACGGCAGGTATTAAAACATGACCCTCAAACAGACCATCCTTGTCACGGGCGGGTGCGGTTTCATCGGCGCGAATCTCGTGCGCTTGCTGGTGGACAGCGGGGCGTACCGCGTGGTGAACCTGGATCTGATGACCTATGCCGCAAACCCCCTCTCGCTGGCAGACTTGAAGGATAACCCCGCCTATGTATTCGTCCATGGGAATATCGCCGACCGCACACTGGTGGACTCGCTCATGCGCGAGCATAAGCCTGACGGCGTTTTGCATCTCGCCGCCGAATCGCACGTGGACCGTTCCATCGTCAACGCGGAGGATTTCATCCAGACGAATGTCGTCGGCACCTATGTCGTGCTGGAGGCGGCGCGCGCATACTGGGATCAGATGCCGCCGGGGCGGAAGGAGTCGTTTCGCTTCCTTCACGTTTCGACCGATGAGGTCTTTGGTTCCCTTGGTGAAGAGGGGGTCTTTTCCGAAGAGACGCCCTACGCGCCCAATTCTCCCTATGCCGCATCGAAGGCCGCCAGCGACCACTTCGTGCGCGCCTTCCACCACACCTATGGCCTGCCGACGATCATCACAAATTGTTCCAATAACTACGGCCCCTATCAGTTTCCGGAGAAGGTCATTCCGCTGATGATCCTGAGCGCGCTGTCAGGGGAGTACCTGCCGGTCTATGGGGATGGCTTGAATGTCCGCGATTGGATCTACGTCGAGGATCATTGCCGCGCGGTCAGGCTCGCCTATGAAAAGGGGCGGCCGGGCGAGGTCTACGTGATTGGCGCGAACAATGAACAGAAGAACATTGACCTTGTCCGCCGCA
This sequence comes from Chloroflexota bacterium, assembly GCA_037445635.1. Taxonomy (GTDB): domain Bacteria; phylum Chloroflexota; class Anaerolineae; order Anaerolineales; family Villigracilaceae; genus JBFMCC01. Next base: position 23,395 of record JBBIKC010000013.1, on the reverse strand, counting down.
TTTGCGGCATCCTCGACGAGGTCGCACCGCCGGTGGAAAACCCGGTCCTGCGCGGCCGCGGCATTCGGAGTTACGCGGAACTGATTCGCTTCGTCACCGACCGCCCCGGTCACGACCGCCGCTATGCGATTGATTCCACCAAGATAGGGCGCGAACTCGGCTGGCGTCCCGCGGAGGATTTCGAATCGGGCTTGCGCAAGACGATCCGATGGTATCTTTCCAACCCCGGCTGGGTGAAGCAGGCCAGCGGCGGTTCGTACCGTGAGTGGCTGGATCGGAACTATGCCTGGCGCACCCAGAAGGAGGACAAATGAAAGGCATCATCCTGGCGGGCGGCAAAGGGACGCGCTTGTATCCCCTTACGATTCCGCTCAGCAAGCAGTTACTGCCGGTCTACGACAAGCCGATGATCTATTATCCGCTGTCCATCTTGATGCTGGCGGGAATCCGCGAGATCATGATCATCAGCACGCCGGATGCGCTTCCCGCTTTCAAGGATTTGCTGGGGGGAGGAGAGCAATGGGGGTTATCTTTCCAATATGCCGAGCAGACCGAACCGCGCGGGCTGGCGGACGCGCTTATCATCGGGCGCGAGTTCATCGGTGAGAGCACCGTCTGCCTGATTCTGGGCGATAATATTTTTTACGGCCAGGGCATGCGCCCGTTGCTGCAAGAGTGCGCCTCGCTGAAGGAGGGGGCAATTATTTTTGGATATTACGTTCAGGATCCCGAGCGCTACGGGATCGTGGAATTCGACGAGCAGGACCGGGTCTTGAGTCTGGAAGAGAAACCCGCCAATCCCAAGTCGAATTATGCGGTGCCGGGTATCTATTTTTACGACAACCAGGTGGTGAAAGTGGCCCGGGCGCTTCGGCCTTCACCGCGCGGCGAATTGGAGATTACCGATGTCAATAAGGCCTACCTGGAGAAAGGGCAGTTGCGCATCAAGGTGCTGGGACGCGGCACCGCCTGGCTGGACGCGGGAACGCACGAGTCCCTGCTTCAGGCGTCCATGTTCATCCAGGCGGTTCAGAACCGCCAGGGATTGATGATCTCCTGCCCGGAGGAGATAGCCTATCGTATGGGTTACATTTCCCTCGAACAATTACGGAAACTGGGCGAGGCGCTATCCGGCAATGACTACGGAAACTACATCCTTGGGCTGGCAAGAGACCAGAGAAAAAGGGGCGTATTTTAACTGTACAGCGCTCACGCCTGTTTTTCCAGCACGACCAATAATCGTGTAGCAAACAGGGCGGGGAACGGTTGCAGCAACTTCTCCAGGTTTTTTACGAGGGGGTATGCAAAGGTTGGGTAGAGCTGCGGCCCGGAGTATCCGCCCGATGCGGCATAGGCCAGTGCCGCGATGGGCTGGACTTCGACGATCTTCCAGCCTGTCAGCTGTTCTGAAAAATGCTTTTGGATGAAGATGCGGGTGGCGTTTCCCTGCGCGGAATAATAGTCAATGTCTTCCGGCGACCAGCCCGGCGGCGCGAACCATTGAATTTGTTTTGCCGTGCCAATCGGTTCGGAGTGAAGCGGGCCATAGACGATGTATCCCAGCGCGCTGAGGCCCGGTTCCATCAGAATGACGCGCCCCCCGGGCCTGAGCACGCGGTGGAATTCCTTCAGGGCGGTGCCCGGATAGCGCAGGTGATGGAACACGTCCACCATCAGCAGGTCCGAGAGGGATGCGTCCGCAAAGCTGAGGCGGTAGGCGTTTTCCACGCGGTCTATCCAGGGATAAGGGAACAGCTCCGTCCGGATGCAGTCGGGTATGGTCTCGCGGATAGTACCCATGCCGGAGCCAAGTTCCACTATTTCGCCCTCGGTCAGGCCGCTTCGGCGGGCCGCCATCAACTTGTACAGTTCGGCATATACTTTGTGCAATATTGGCTTGCGGTTCCACAGCCTGTAATTCTTTTCGATGAGTTCCTGATGTAAGACGATGTCCATAGGTGAAAACCGGGATCTACACAAACTTGATGCGCCGCGCGGCGAAGGCGATCATACGAAACAACAACAAGCCGTGTTTCCAGCGCGAGATGTTGGTGGAGCCATACGTACGCTCGCGGTAGCGGATGGGCAGGTCCACGATCTTGAGATTCAATTTGGCCGCGCCGAAGATGAGATCGAAATCGCCGAACGGGTCGAAATCGCCGAAGTACGAACGGTTCGCGGCGATGCGTTTGTAGTCCTCCTTCCACAGCACTTTTGTTCCGCACAACGTGTCCTTGATGGGTTGTCCCAACAGCCACGAGAAGGCAAGGCTGAAAAACTTGTTGCCGAAAAGATTGAGCGAACGCATGGCTTCTTTTTCCATCGGGTAGACCAGCCGCACGCCGTTGATGAATTCGCCCTTGCCCGAAACGAGGGCTTCGTAGAAACGCGGCAGGTCTTCGGGCGGGACGGTTAGATCTGCGTCGAGGATCATCAGCACGTCGCCCCTGGCCTTGTCGAAGCCGAGGCGCACCGCGTCCGCCTTGCCGATGCCGGTCTGTTGGAGGATCAGGCTGGGGGTCGAGGGATGCGCCGCCGCCTCCCGCTGGATCGCCGCGTACGTGTCGTCCTTTGAATGTCCCTCCACGAAGACGAGCTCGGTCTCGCGTCCCATTTTGGGCGTCCGCTCGAAGATGGCTTTGATGTTCCCCGCTTCATTTCGCGCCGGGACGACGATCGAAACGCTCGGTTCTTCGGCGCGTTCGGAGACGGGACGCGCGATGACGAAGTTCGACAGCGCCAGTTGATGCAATGGCCACAGCCGCACGAGGACTTTGTTTGCCGGCCCGCCCAGCGGAAGAGGGAACAAGATTTCTTGCGTGATCTTCACCGGCTCGAATCCCGCCAGGCGCAACAGGCCGCGGATGTCTTCGCGTGTCAGCCAGTTTTGATACAGGTTGGGCGTGGCGAGCCCCAGGCTTTGCGCGACGCTTAATGGAATCTGCCAGAGACGGCTATAGAAATTGATGACGATGCGCGTGCGCGGTACGCAAAGTCTTTTGATCTCCTGAAGGACGCCTTGCACATCCCACAGGTCGTTGACGAGGTCGGCGAGGATGATGAAGTCGAACGTCTCGTTGAGGGCGGAGAGGTCGTGCGCGTCGGCCTGGACGAATTCGAGCGCCGGATGCTTTTGTCTGGCGCGGCGGATCATCTCCGGCGAGAAGTCCACGCCTACACCGCGCGCCGGGTTCAATGCCGCGAGCAGTCTCCCGTCTGCGCATCCGAGTTCGAGCACGCGCGAGTTCGGCGGGACATGAAAACGGTAAATTTCGGCAAGCCGCTTGTGATACCAGATTCCCATGCCGCGCCATGTGTCGCGGCGTCTGGCCACCGCATCCCAGTGGGCGCGGCGGGTCTGCTGATATACCTGGCCGGCGGGGTCGAACAGGGGGACGGTTTTCATGCGGGCTGATTTTACAGCAGAAACCTTTGGCTGTGTTATAATTCAGCCGCTGAATTTTGAAAATGGAAACTCCCGAAACCCTGCGCGAACTTTCCCTGCTCGAACAGATCGAAACTGATCCCGATGTGAATCAGGCCACCCTCGCCACGCGGCTCGGTGTTGCGGTCGGCACGGTCAACTGGCATTTGAAGCGCCTGATTGCCAAAGGCTATGTCAAGGTCAAGCGCGCCGAGCGCAAGAAACTGCGCTACATTATCACGCCGGAGGGCATTGCCCTGCGCGCCCGCCTGACGATTGATTATGTGGAGCGCTCGTTTGGCCTGTATCGCATGACGCGCCGGCGCGTGCAGGAGCATATCGGCGAGGTGCGCCGGGCGGGCTTCGACCGTATCCGCATTCTCGGCGAGGGCGACGTGGCCGACATCTGCCGGCTGACCTGTCTCGAGCAGAACATGGCAATCGTCACGGATGGGAATGTCCCCGCGCTGGAAATCAGGGGCCTGAAGGTGATTTTGCAGATGGAGGCGTCTGCATGAAGGAGAACAGGCGGCATATCCTGGTGACCGGCGGCGCGGGCTACATCGGGTCGCTCCTGACCTCGGAACTTCTGCGCGCCGGCCATCGCGTCACCGTGCTGGACAGCCTGCTGTTCGGCGGCGAGTCGCTACTGGCGTTTTTGCACCAGCCGGATTTCCACTTCGTCAAGGCGGACGTGACCGAGCCGCGCGCCGTGCTCGACGCCGTCCGCAGGGACTGGCCGAAGCCGGACGCCGTGGTTCACCTGGCGGGTATCGTCGGCTTCCCGGCTTGTCAGGCGGTGGGACATCAGGCCGCGTGGCGGTATAACGTCGAAGCGGTGAAAACGGTCTTCGGGCAGGCGGCAGACCTGGGCTGTGCGCGCTTCGTGTTCTCGTCCACGTACAGCAATTACGGGTTGTCGCCGGACGGAAAGCCGGTCACCGAGGAGTCGCCGCTGACGCCGCAGTCGTTATACGCGGAGACGAAGATCGCGGCGGAAGAATTTCTGCTCGGCCAAAAAGACGCGGCCTGCGCGCCGCTGGTGTTCCGCTTTGCGACCCTTTACGGAATCTCGCCGCGCACGCGCTTCGATCTGATCGTCAATCAGTTCGTGCTGGAGGCGTTTACCAAGCGCGAATTGATCATCTACCAGCGCGGCTATTCGCGTTCGTTCGTGCATGTGCGCGACGTGGTGCGCGGCATCCTGATGGGCCTGGAGGCCGAAGAAGTCAAAGTGCGCGGACAGATCTACAATCTGGGCGTTGAAGACGGCAACTACACCAAAGATGAGATCGTGTCGCTGGTGCTCAAACGCCTGCCCGATACCGTGGTGGAGTATAAAGACTTGACCTTCGGCGGTGACATGCGCGACATCACCGTATCGTTCGAGAAGATCCGCCGCGAACTGGGCTTCACCGCCGCGCTGACGGTGGACGACGGTATCCGCGAAATTGTGCACGCATTGAAGACCGGCCTCATTCGCAATCCGCACGATGAAAGGTACAGGAACGCGCAGTTTATTGTGCAATAGTACCCTCACCCCTCGCCCCTCTCCCATTGGGAGAGGGGTTGGGATGAGGCATAATGGAGAGAGCCATGGCAGAAAACTTCTGGCAAAACAAAAGAGTCATCGTCACGGGTGGGGCGGGATTTCTCGGCTCGTTCGTGACGGAGAAACTTAACCAGCGCGGCGCGACGGATATTTTTATTCCTCGAATCGAGGAGTTCAATTTCGTTGATCCAAATGACATCCGCCGACTGTATGATATGACGCTCAAGGACTTCGATCCGAAAAATGTGGTTATCATCCACCTCGCCGCGCATGTGGGCGGGATTGGCGCCAACCGCGAGCATCCCGCCGAGTTCTTCTACGACAACCTGATGATGGGCGTGGAATTGATGCACCAGGCCTGGCAGCGCGGCGTGGGAAAATTCGTCGCCATCGGGACGGTGTGCGCCTATCCCAAGTTCACGCCGGTCCCGTTCAAGGAAGACGACCTGTGGAACGGCTATCCCGAAGAGACCAACGCGCCGTACGGCCTTGCCAAGAAGATGATGCTGGTGCAGGCGCAGGCGTATCGTCAGCAGTATGGTTTCAACGCCATCTATCTGCTCCCGGTCAATCTTTACGGCCCGCGCGACAACTTCAATTTAGAGACCTCGCATGTCATCCCCGCGCTGATCCGCAAGGCCCTCGAGGCGCAGGATCGCGGCGACAAGGAACTGCCCGTGTGGGGCGACGGCTCGCCGACGCGTGAATTCCTGTACGTGGAAGACGCCGCGGACGGCATCCTCACCGCCGCGGAAAAATACAACGGCCCGGAGCCTGTGAACCTCGGTTCGGGTTACGAAATTTCCATCAAGGATCTGGCCGAGATGATCGTCCGCATGACGGGCTTCGAGGGGAAACTCGTCTGGCAGACGGACAAGCCCAATGGTCAGCCCCGCCGCGGACTGGATGTCAGCCGCGCAAAAGAATATTTCGGCTGGAGCGCGCAGACCCCGTTCGAAGAGGGGATGCGGCGCACGATTGATTGGTACAAGGCCCATCGAAAGAAGTAGGTCGAATGGCAGGAGCAATCCAAACGGTCCGGCACGAACCGCCCACGATCTATATCAAACCGTCAACGGGTCTCGCCGCGCTCAACTTGCGCGACCTGTGGACATACCGCGAACTGGTCTTCTTCATGATCTGGCGCGAACTCAAGGTGCGTTATAAGCAGACCCTGCTGGGCGCGGCCTGGGCCATCATCCAGCCGGTGATGACCATGGTGGTCTTCAACTTCCTGTTCGGCAAGGTGGCCAAGGTGCCCACGGACGGAATCCCCTATCCCATCTTCGCTTACTCGGCGCTGTTGCCGTGGGGGCTGTTCACTACTGCGTTGAATCAAGCCAGCCGTTCACTGACGTCCAATCACAACATGATCTCCAAAGTTTACTTTCCGCGATTGGTCTTGCCGATTTCCTCGGTGCTGGCCGGGCTGGTGGACTTCGCCATTTCATTCGTCATCCTCGTCGGCCTGATGATTTACTACAAGATCACGCCCACGTGGACCGCGCTCTGGGCGCTTCCGTTCTTCCTCCTGCTCGCGATTCTTACGGCCCTCGGCGTGGCGCTGTGGCTTTCGGCCATCAACGTCAAATACCGCGACGTGAATTACGCGCTCCCGTTCCTCACCCAGTTCTGGATGTTCATCACGCCGGTAGCCTACTCGGCCAAGGTCATCTCGGACCAATGGCAGATCGTTTATTCGCTCAACCCGATGGCGGGCGTGGTCAACGGTTTCCGCTGGGCGCTGCTCGGTTCGGGGAGCGGGCCGAACGCGGCGCTGTGGGTTTCGGTCGCCATTTCCATGCTGGTGCTGGTCGGCGGTCTGTTCTACTTCCGCAACATGGAACGCACCTTCGCGGACACGATCTAATCATGACAACTGCCATCCGGGTCGAACACATTTCCAAACGCTACAAGATCGGCGCGGCACCGACCAAATTCCGCTACGGGATGCTGCGCGACGTGCTGGTGGACACGGCCACCGCGCCGGCGCGCTGGGCGCGTGCCCTCGTTCGCCGCGCGGACCCTCAGCCTGCTTCCGCCAAGGATCACTTCATCTGGGCCCTGAACGATGTCACCTTCGACGTCGAAGAGGGACAGGTGCTCGGCATCGTCGGGCGCAACGGCGCAGGCAAGAGCACCCTGCTCAAGGTCCTGTCGCGCGTCACCGAGCCGACCAAAGGCAACGTCACCGTGCGCGGACGGGTGGGGTCGCTGCTCGAGGTGGGCACAGGCTTTCATCCCGAATTGACCGGGCGCGAGAACATCTACATGAACGGCGCCATCCTGGGCATGAAACGCGCCGAGATTGACAGCAAGTTCGACGAGATCGTCGCGTTTTCGGAAGTCGAGCAGTTCATTGACACGCCGGTCAAACGTTACTCCTCAGGCATGTACCTGCGACTCGCCTTCGCGGTCGCGGCGCATCTCGAGCCTGAGATTTTGGTCGTGGATGAAGTGCTCGCGGTCGGCGACGCGGAATTCCAGAAGAAATGTCTCGGCAAGATGGGCGACGTGGCCCAGCAGGGACGCACGGTGCTGTTCGTCAGCCACAACATGTCGGCCATCCTGCGCCTCACGCAGGAAGCCATCGTGCTCAACAAGGGACAGTTGATCAAGCGCGCCCCCACGCCCGAGGCTGTGGACTTTTATCTTGCTTCGGGAAGCCAGCAGGCAGGCGAACGAATCTGGGAGGCGGACGAGGTGCCTGCCTCCTCCGCACCCTTCCGCCCGATTTCCCTGCGATTGAAGGACCAACGCGGCAAAGTGCTGGAAACCGCCCGTTCCACCGAGCCGATTACACTCGAATTCGAATACCGCCTCGACAGTCCGTTGACCGGTCTGCGCGTCGGTTTTTATCTCAGCACCATGCGCGGCGAATACGTGCTGACATCCTTCGACACGGACGAGCCGAAGATGTTCGAGAAGCACGGCGCGCGCAAGGCGGGTTTGTATCGCAGCCGTTGTATCATCCCCGGCGATTTTCTCAACGAGGGACGTTACGCCATCGGCGTGAACGCCAGTTCCTTCGGCGTGCGCCGCTATTTCATGGACGAGAACGCCCTGGCCTTCAACGTGGATATCTCCGGCGCGCCCGGCACGCAATGGCCCGAATTGCGCCAGGGCCCGGTCCGCCCGCGGCTCGAATGGAAGATCGAAAGAGTTGATTAAGGCAGTAAAGATTTACCATCGCGTCGAGCGAAGGCTTTCGGGTCCGTCGAAAGCCGTAAGACGAGACGCACATTTCCAGGAAGACTGCGCTTCGTGTTCGGATTTCGACACGCCCTTCGGGCTGCTCAATCCTCCGCTCAGCGCGATGCAACTACTATTGATAATATGAACGTTTCCTCCGCGCTCAAGTCCATTCTTGGCAACATCCCGTTTTCTGCCGACCTTTACGATTCGATTCGCAAAGGACGTCCACGCACGCGCTACAACCTGAGCAAACTGGAAGCCGCGCTTCCGCAGGCTGTCGAGCAGGCGCGTCCGTTTGCGGAAAAAGCGAAGCCCGGCAAAAAACTTTTGCTGTTTGCCACCCTGCATTACTGGGTCGAGCAGGCCGCTATCATCGGCCTCGCTCTGCGCGGCATGGGACATGACGTCACGGTGGCCTATCTTCCATATCACGATTGGCGCAAGGACATCAACAAGTTCGATCTGCGGCGGCAGGACCTGTACACGCGCCGCGTGCTCAAGCCGCTGGATGGACTCGTGAAGTACGTTTCTCTTCTGGATGGGAAGCCTGCCCCCGTTTTACCGGCGACTCTGGTCGAAGACATCCGCCTCGTCTCCAACTACGACGCGCAGTACACAGACCAGGTCGAAGATGTGGATACGAAATCCGCGCTGTATCAACTTCGCTTCCAGCGCAATGACTTTGCCGCCCGCGCCGCGTTAACGCTTATGCAAGATGCAAAACCCGATGTTGTGCTTATCCCCAACGGCACCATCACGGAACTGGGCGCGGTCTATCGCGCCGCGCGGCACTTGAAAATCAAGACGGTCACCTACGAGTTCAATGACCAGCGCGAGCAGGTGTGGATCGCGCAGGACGACGAGGTCATGCGCCAGAACACAGACGCGCTCTGGAAGGCGCGCGGCGGGAACAAATTGACCCAATCCGAGCGCGCCCTGATCGAAGAACTCGAGTCGGCGCGCATGGGCGGGAAGTCCTTCGGCAAATCCGTCCGCAAATGGCAGGACGTGGCGGCCAAAGGCGGCGGGAAACTCCGCAAGGAATTGGGACTCGATAAAAAACGCCCGATCGTTTTGCTGGCGACCAACGTCCTCGGCGACAGCCTCACCCTCGGACGAAACATATTCGCACGCAGCATGGCAGATTGGATCGAGAAAACGGTCCAGTTTTTCGCGGGCAGGCCTCAAGTCCAGTTGGTGATTCGCATTCACCCCGGCGAGCGGTTGACTCACGGTCCGTCCATGGCAGACGTGGTCAAGTCTGCACTGCCCGAACTCCCTGAGAACATTCATCTGATCGGGCCGCTCGAAAAGGTCAACACATACGACCTGATGGAGATCGCCGACCTCGGCTTGGTTTACACTACCACAACAGGACTTGAGATGTGCATGCGCGGCATCCCCGTCATCGCCTGCGGTGAGACGCATTATCGCAGGCGCGGCTTCACGCTCGATCCGACGACCTGGGACGAGTATTACGCCATGATCGGACGCGCGTTGAAGAGCAAAAAGAGTTTGAGCAAGACGCAGGTCGAGAGTGCGTGGGAATACGCCTATCGCTTTTTCTTCGAATACCCGTTTGTGTTTCCGTGGCGGCTGATGCACTTTTGGAAGGACATGGAAGTCTGGCCGATGGAGCGCGTGCTGTCGAAAGTGGGCCAGAAAGAATTTGGAAAGACGTTCGAGTACCTGGCTGGAAAAACAATAAAATGGTGATTACCCCTCACCCCCATCCCCTCTCCCTTCGGGGAGAGGGGGGAGAATCAGATGGAAAACACGAAACAACAGGTGCGCGAATTCTATGATCAGGTCGGCTGGTCGCAGGTGGGCGAGGGACTGTACCAGAACGCCCGATACGAAGACCTGCGTCCTGTTTCGCGCGAGTACATCCACAAATGTCATCTGCGCGTGAACCGTCACCTTGCGCCGCGCGGCGACTTCTTGCTGGACGCCGGTTCGGGACCGGTGCAGTGGCCCGAATATCTGACCTATTCCGAAGGCTACCGCTTCCGCGTCTGCGCGGACATTTCGATCACCGCGCTCAAAGAAGCGCGGACGCGGCTGGGTGGGCGCGGCTTGTACGTGGTGGCCGACATCGCCGCCCTGCCATTCAAGCCCGACGCCTTCGACGGCGCGGTCTCGATGCATGCCATCCATCACCTTCCGCAGTCCGAGCACAAGCGCGCCTTCCTGGAACTCCACCGCGTGCTCGCGCCGGGCCGGAGCGCGGTGGTGGTGAACGGGTGGTATCGTCCCTTGATCGCGCGGCTGACGCGGCCGCTGATCCAGGTGATGCGTTTTTTGGATGGGCGTCCTGTTAAGCGGAAAAAGGTAGCCGACGAGGACGATCCGTTTGGAACCTTCGTCAACAAGATGACGTACGCCTCGTTCGAGAGAGAATTCGGCGGATTGTTCGAGTTTCGTATTCTGACCTGGCGCAGTCTCAGCCCGCGCATCCTCCTCAGTCTGATCCGCCCCAGGCTGGGCGGGAAAGCGATCTTGAAAATGGTATATTGGCTGGAGGAACGCTTTCCTCGTATTTTTGGCAAGATCGGCATCTATCCGTTGATTGTCGTATTCAAGGGTTGACGGCCTTCCCCGCCGTATCATTCGTCGCTGGAGATATTGTGATGAAGAAAAAGCGTCTGACGCGAAGCCTCTTGTTGTTCGTCCGTTTTCGATACCGCCTGCTGACTTCGAGCCGCAGGGTCCTGCCGAATTTCGTAGTGATCGGAGGGCAAAAGTGCGGAACGACATCGTTGCATCGTTACATGCGGCTGCATCCGGCTATCGTTCCTCCCTTCAAAAAAGACAGCGGTTACTTCGATGCAAATTATCATCGCGGCTTCGCTTGGTATCGGGCCTTTTTCCCTCTCCAAAGCCAGATGGATAAACTGCAAGCCGGCGGCGAACGCTTCGTCACGGGTGAAGTGACCACCACTTATATATTTCACCCTCTCGCGGCGGAACGGGCGGCAAAACATCTTTCGGATGTGAAATTGATTGCCTTGCTCCGCAATCCCGTCACCCGCGCCTATTCACAATACCAGCATATGAAACGCACCGGGCGGGAGACGCTGTCCTTCCGTGAAGCGATTGAAAAGGAGGACGAACGCCTCGATGGCATCTTGGAAAGGGTAAAAAAAGGCGATGACGAGGCGCACATGATCTTCCGCAACTTCGGCTACAAGGCCCGCGGGCGCTACGCCGAACAACTCCGACGCTGGTTTCAATACTTCCCGCGCGATCGGTTCCTGATCCTGAAAAGCGAGGACCTTTTTGCCGATCCCGAACGATTCTGTACGCGCGTTTACGATTTTCTCGACTTGCCCGATTTTAAGCTCGAGAAATATGAAAACGCCAATCCCGGACGTTATTCGGAAACGGATGCGAAGATTATCAAGGAACTCGAAGAATATTTTGCGCCCCATAACAAGGAGTTATACGATCTGGTAGGCGTTAACTTTGGATGGTAATGTCCGTGTCCAAATTCACTGACCGGCAGTATCTCAAGTCCAATCAATACCGGGCGTCGGCCAATTATGCGTTGCGCAACATGAAATACGGAGTAAATCATGGACTGGAAAAACCAAGTCGTGCTCATCACCGGCGGAACGGGGTCCTTCGGGAAGAAATTTACCGAGATCATCCTGAAGGAACACGCGCCGAAGAAGGTCATCATCTTCAGCCGCGATGAGTTGAAGCAGCATGAAATGCAGATGAGCGGATTCAATCATCCCTCTCTGCGCTACTTCATCGGCGATGTGCGCGACCGCGAACGTCTCGTGCGCGCCATGCACGGTGTGGACGTGGTCGTCCATGCCGCGGCGCTCAAGCAGGTGCCCGCCTGCGAGTACAACCCGATGGAGGCCATCAAGACCAACATCATGGGCACCAGCAACGTGCTCGAGGCCGCGCTCGATGCGGGCGTGAAGAAGGTCATGACCATCAGCACCGACAAAGCCGTCAACCCGGTCAACCTGTACGGCGCGACCAAACTCGCGGCGGAGAAGGTCACGATTCAGAGTAACGCCTACGCCGCGGGTACGGCCACCCGCTACTCGTGCGTCCGATACGGGAACGTCGTCGGCTCGCGCGGCTCGGTCGTGCCGGTCTTCCTCAAACAGCGCGAGTCGGGCAGGGTCACCATCACCGACGAGCGCATGACGCGTTTCTGGCTGTCGCTCGAACAGGGCGTGCGCTTCGTCATCGCGTGCATCGAGCAGATGCAGGGCGGCGAGGTGTTCGTGCCGAAGATTCCCAGCATGAAGGTGATTGATCTGGCGCGCGCCATCGCTCCGGCCGCGCAGGTGGAGGTGATCGGCATCCGCCCCGGCGAAAAACTGCACGAGGTGCTGATCTCGGAAGACGAGGCGCGTCACACGGTGGAACTCGAGAAGATGTTCGTCGTCCAGCCCGCCGAGGCCATCTGGTTCGGTTACGGCTGGCAGGACAAGGGCAGACTGCTCGACGGCGGCTTCCGCTACTCCAGCGATAACAATTCGGAGTGGCTCGGCCTCGAGGGCATCAAAACCCTCATCGCACCGTTTGAAGAATTGTTCAAGGCTGGTAAACTGGAAGGATAGGAACGGGAGTGTCAGGTTCCACACCTTGCGTTCCAAGTGCGCCTGACACCTGACCTGCGACGTGTAACCTGGAACTTGTCCATGAGACTTCTGGTCACTGGCGCAAGCGGCCTGCTCGGATTGAACCTCGCCCTCGAGGCCATGTCCGCGCACGAGGTGGTCGGCGTGGACCGCGGCAGGCTGGTGCGCGCCCCGTTTCAGGTCGTGAAGACGGACCTGCTCGCGCCCGACGCGGTGGAGACCGTCCTCGACGCGGCGCGGCCCGAATGGGTGGTCCACTGCGCCGCAATGGCGGACCTGGAGGCCTGTGAGGAGAACCCGGACCTGGCGCGCCGCCTCAACGCGGACCTGCCCGGTGACCTGGCTTCCGCCTGCGCCGCGCGCGGCATCCGCCTCGTCCATATCTCCACCGACGCGGTCTTCGATGGGACGAAGGACGGCTTCTACACGGAAGAGGATACGCCCAATCCGCTCGGCATTTACGCGCAGACCAAACTCGCGGGCGAGCGCGCCGTGCTGAATGCGTACCCGGGCGCGATTGTCGTGCGTGTCAATTTCTTCGGCTGGTCGCTGGGCGGACGGCGTTCGCTGGCAGAGTTCTTCTTCAACAACCTGACGCACAACAAATCCATGAGCGGCTTCACGGATGTTGTCTTCTGCCCGATGTTCGTGAATCATCTTGCTCATGTTTTGTTGTCCATGCTCGAAAAACGGTTGAGCGGGCTGTACCACGCCGTCGGGCCGCAGGCCATGAGCAAGTACCAGTTCGGGGTGGAGATCGCCCGCAAGTTCAGCCTGCCCGAAAGCGAGATTTCCCCAAAATCCATTCTCTCTTCCAGCCTGACCGCCCGCCGTTCCCACAACTTATGGCTGTCTACTGACAAGTTATCCACAGCCCTGGGCGCACCTCTCCCCGAGTTTTCCACAGGTCTGGATGAGTTCTATATACAGTACCAGCAGGGTTATCCACAGAAAATCCGCAGTTATGCACAGTAGGGCGGGATTAATCTCGCCTTACCACAGGTTAACCACAGGCTTTTTGGCCGACTTATCCACAGAAAACGGGAAGTTATCCACAGGTAATTCCATGAAGTATTTACTGAAACTGGAGGAATTGTTCTTATTCGGTGTCTCACTCTGGCTCTTTCCGCGGCTGGATTATCCCTGGTGGCTGTACGTGCTCCTGCTCTTCGCGCCCGATCTGTCCATGCTCGGTTGTCTGGGCGGACCGCGCATGGGCGCAATCGTTTATAACTTCGTCCATCACAAGGCGCTGGCGATCGGCATCTACGCGCTCGGCCTGGCTTTGACCAGTCCCGCCTTGCAGTTCGCGGGCCTGATCCTCTTCGGTCACTCCAGCCTGGACCGTGTGCTGGGCTACGGCTTGAAGTATCCCGACGCGTTCCAGAATACGCATTTGGGGAGGATTGGAAAGTAGGCCAGAAAAGATATGTTCAAAGAGTCAAATCCGTCCCGCCCCACTGAATTCAAGGACCGTTTTCGTTTATATTTGGACGAATCGGGTGACCACGTATTTCGGGAAACTACGGAAACCGCCCATCGCTTTCTTTGTCTGTTGGGGTGCTGGTTCAAGAATCCAGATTACGTCCAATTCCATGAATCGCTGGAAAAGTTCAAAGAACGCTATTTTCACCATCACCCCGACAATCCAGTGATTTTGCACCGCGAAGACATGGTCAATAGGCGTAGGATTTTCAAAATCTTGCAGGACGAGAAAAAACGCGCCAAATTTGATGATGAGCTGTTGAATGTGATCCAAGCGGCGGAATTCAAGGTGGTGGCTGTGGTCATTGATAAGGCTGCCCTGCGTACGTCATACGGCGAATCTACCGCGCACCCATATCATCTTGGCTTAGGTTTTTTGCTCCAGCGCTTTGCAGGCTATTTGAATCTTATTAATCGCGTGGGCGATGTGATGGCGGAATCGCGCGGGGGCAGGGAGGACTTGTTGTTACAGGAATCGTATACCCGCGTCTACGAACACGGTATTTGGGGTGTAACTTCGGCGGCGTCCTTTCAGTCTGCGCTTTCTTCCCGTCAAATAAAGCTTCGCGAGAAGAAAGCCAATATTTCTGGATTACAACTCGCAGATCTGCTCGGACATCCCGCAAAAATGTGGGCACTGCGGCACTATGGCTTCGTGGAAGACGAACCTGCCCCCTTCGCAAAGCGTCTAATGAGAATTGTGGAGGAAAAATTCAACCGTCAACTTTACAACAATAAGTTGGAGGGGTATGGAATTGTGCTTTACCCCAAAAAATAAAAGGGCCTCTTGCGAGACCCTCTTACGCTCGCCCCTACGGGCGATCCACCTCCGCTAAGCGGATTAACTATATTATATAACAAATTTTGTCGAGATTCCATAGCAATTTTTCCCAGAAAGACGTAACATGCCAAACTTCTCTTCGGAGGACAACATGGAAATCAAATTTGGAAAACGGACCATCGGACTCAATCACCCCACCTACTTCATCGCGGATATCGCCGCCAATCACGACGGTGACCTGGAACGGGCGAAGATGTTAATCAGGCTCGCCAAGGAAGCAGGCGCGGACGCGGCCAAATTCCAGAACTTCGACGCGCCCAAGATCGTCTCGGATTATGGTTTCAAGTCGCTGGGCGGCGGTCAACTCAGCCACCAGGCGACGTGGAAGAAGTCGGTGTTCGAGGTTTACAAGGGCGCGTCGATTCCGTTCGAGTGGTCGGCCATATTGAAAGAGGAATGTGACAAGGTCGGCATTGACTACTTCTCCTCGCCCTACGATTTCGAAGCGATAGATTTCCTCGATCCGTATGTGGAAGTCTACAAGGCAGGCTCCGGCGAAATTGACTGGATCGAAGCGCTGGAGCGCATGGCGAGCAAGGGCAAACCGTTCTTCGTCGCCACGGGCGCGTCCACGATTGGCGAGGTGCAGAAGGCGGTCCACGCGATTCTGAAAATCAATAAACAACTGGTGCTGATGCAATGCAACACCAACTACACCGCCAGCCCCGACAACTACGACCATCTGCACATCAACGTATTGAAAACCTACGCTACCATGTTCCCCGATGTGATTCTGGGTCTCTCCGACCACACGCACGCGGTCGCGCCCGTTATCGCTGCAGTGACGTTGGGTGCGCGCGTCATCGAACGTCACTTCACCGACAGCAACGACCGCGAAGGTCCCGATCACAAGTTCGCGATGAATCCCGACAAATGGGCGCGCATGGTCGAAGAGACGCGCCTGCTCGAACGCGCCCTCGGCTCGCCCGACAAATTCATCGCGGACAACGAGAAGGACACCGCCATCGTCCAGCGCCGCTGTCTGCGCGCCGCGCGCGACATCCAGGCTGGCGAGGTCTTCACCCGCGACATGATTGACGTGCTCCGCCCCGCCACGCCCGGCGCGATCAAGCCTGATCAAATCGAAAATGTGATTGGGACAAAAGCATTGGCCGATATGCCGCTTGGCAAGGAATTGAAATGGACGGATTTAGGTAGTGCGTAGATGCGAAACACGACGTGCATGAGTACGAAGTGCGACGTGCAGTTAGAGTGAGGTGAAAAATGGCGATTCGCAAATTTGAAGACATGCACGCGTGGCAGGAAGCGCGCATCCTGGTCAAACAGATTTATTCCATGACCAAAGAAGGCGCGCTAGCAAAAGACTTTGGCCTGCGCGACCAGATTCAACGCGCGGCGGTTTCGGTGATGGCAAATATCGCCGAAGGCTTCGACTGCGAGTCCCATGCCGAGTTTGCGCGTTTTCTTGGCATCGCTCGCCGTTCCGCAGTCGAGGTCCAATCTTTGCTGTATGCCGCCTCAGATATCGGTTACATCACGGCAGAGCAGTTCAAAGTAACTTACGAGCAGGCCAGTAAGACCAAAGCGCTCATCAGCGCCTTTAAAAGCGCGATGCTGCGACAAAACTAACCGCACGTCGCACCCCGCGCACTCGCGCACCTCGCACTCCGCACCTCGCACTCCGCACCTCGCACACATTAATCATGCGTATCCTCTACTTTTCTTTCGACTACTCCCCTCACGACCATCGTTTTCTCTCTGCCCTCGCAGAAACAGATCATGATGTCTTTTATGTGAGACTTCAACGCGGAAAGAGACAAGTCGAAGATCGTCCCATTCCCTCGAAGATCGAACAGGTGCTTTGGGCGGGCGGACAGAGCGAATTCCGCTGGCGCCACCTGCCGCGTTTGACCTTCGACTTTCGACGTTTGACTCGCACGTTCAAACCCGACCTCATTCACGCGGGGCCGATCCAGACCTGCGCGTTCATCGCGGTGTTATCGGGTTTCCGTCCCATCCTCACCATGTCCTGGGGCTTTGACTTGATGGAGGATGTCCACAAGTCTCGTTGGATGGAATGGATTACGAAATACGTGCTACGCAATTCACAATACTTCACCAGCGACGCGCAGGTGACGCAGGATAAAGCGGTGAAATATGGGATGAACCCGGAGCGCACTGTGGTTTTTCCGTGGGGCGTCAACCTCCGAGATTTTTCACCCGACACTGATCACTGGTCACTGAACGCTGATCACTTCACTTTGTTCTGCAACCGTTCCTGGGAGCCGCGTTACGGGGTGGACGTTCTAGCCAAGGCCTACGTCAAGGTCGCGGCGGCCAACCCGAATGTGAGTCTGATGCTCCTCGGCGGAGGTTCGCAGGGCGCGGCGCTTCGCCGAATCCTGCAAAACGGCGGAGTCCTCGACCGCGTCCACTTCGGCGGTCAGGTTTCGCAGACCGATCTGCCGCGCTGGTATCATATGGCCGACCTGTTCATCTCGCCGTCTCACATAGACGGTTCGTCGGTCTCGCTGATGGAGGCGCTGGCGTGCGGACTGCCCTGTCTCGTGTCGGACATCCCTGCCAATCGGGAGTGGGTGACCGACGGCGAGAACGGCTGGCTGTTCCGCGACGGCGACGCGGACGACCTGGCCGCGAAGATTCTGCGCATCCTCGCGGACCGCCGGTCCCTGCCCGAAATCGGACGCGCGGCGCGCACCACCGCCGAGGCGAAGGCCGACTGGAGGAAGAACGCGGCGAAGTTGCTGCAGGCGTATGATTTGGCCGTAAAATCAAAGTAAAAGGAGGTCGCTATGATTTTTACAGTGATCGTGACCATCGCCATCACCGTCGCGGCCGTGACGATTTCGTTGCAGAACCCCACCATCGTCCGCGTTAGCCTCTTCAGTTATCTTGTGGAGGGTCCGATCGGTTTGCTCCTCCTGATCGCGCTGGGGAGCGGCGTCCTGCTCGGCATCGTCCTGATGCTCCCCGCCCTCATCAGCCGCAGTTGGGCGCTGATGCGCCAGCGAAAACAGATGGAAAACATGCTCCAGCCGCAGAAGCCGGCTGCGACTGTCGAGCCTGAGGGATCGTGACCCCGCGCGTCGTCGCCATCATCCAGGGACGCATGACCTCGTCCCGCCTGCCGGGGAAGATCCTCGCGGACATCGCGGGACAGCCCATGCTTCAACGCGTCTTCATTCGGACCTCGCGCGCGATCACCGTTACCGAGACTATTTTCGCCACGACGACCGATCCATCCGACGACCCCGTGGCCGAATACTGCGACTTCAGCGGAATCCCCTTCACGCGCGGCAATCTCTACGACGTGCTGGACCGTTACTATCAAACTGCAAAACAGGCAAAAGCGGATGTGATTGTTCGTATTACTGCCGATTGCCCTGTGATCGACCCAGAATTGATTGATAAAGTGGTCAACATGCTGTTGGAGACTGGAGACTCGAGATTCGATTTCGTCTGTAACCGTTTGCCGCCGCCGCATCACCGCACTTACCCAATTGGACTGGATATTGAGGCGTGTACGTTCAGAGCTCTGGAACAGGCTTGGAAAAAAGCGAAAGAACCTCACCATCGTGAACATGTCATGCCTTATTTTTATGAGGGCGTTGAACTGATCACTGATAACCGATCACTTCACACTGGAATTTCCCCGCGCGGCTACCGCATCGCCCTGCTCCACCACTCCACCGACTTCGGCGACTACCGCTGGACGGTGGATACTCCCGAAGACCTCGAATTCATAAGGCAAGTCTATGCCCGCTTCGAGGGGCGCGATGATTTCACCTGGAAGGAAGTTTTGGACTTAGTCCACGACAATCCTGAATTGATGAAAATCAACGCCAATGTCCAACACAAAACCCTCAAAGACATTGACGAAAGAGCCACTGATCACTGCTCACTGCTCACTGATCACCCATGCCCTTAATCACCCTCTTCTCCGCTCCCAAACCCTTCACCAATCCGCATATCGCGATGATTCAACGCAACGCGGTCAAATCGTGGACTCTCCTCCCCGATGTCGAGGTCCTTTTGCTTGGCGAAGAGACGGGGCTTGCCGAGGCCGCGCACGAACTGGGCGTGAAGCACATTTCCAATGTAGCACGCAACGAATCGGGCACGCCGCTGATCTCGTCCATGTTTCGACTCGCCCGTGAAAACTCTGACAGCGATCTCCTCTGCATCATCAACGCGGACATGATTCTCATGCCCGATTTCGTCAAAGCCGTTTTGGAGTCCAGAAGCTTGCTTCTGGAAGATCGGCGGCAGGCCGCCAGACTCCAAAACTTTATCCTCCTCAGCCAGCGCTGGGACCTGGACATCACCCAGCCCATCGAATTCACCGAAGGCTGGCAAGACCGTCTGTCGTCCATCGTCCATCGTCAAGGCTCTCTCCACCGTCCGGCCGGAAGCGATTTCTTCCTCTTCCCCAAATCCTGCTACACCGACATCCCCGATTTCGCCATCGGCCGCGCAGGCTGGGATAACTGGATGATCTACAAAGCCCGCAAAGAGAAATGGCCTGTCATTGACTGTACGCCCTCGGTAATGATCGTGCACCAGAACCACGATTACAGTCACCTGCCTGGCGGACAGGCTCACCACACCCTGCCTGAAACAAACGAGAATATTCGTCTGGCGGGCGGCGAGGCCAACATTCGTTACACCATTTTGGACTCAACCCATCGCCTCGTCGGCGGTAAACTTGCGCGCCCGAAGATGTCCTATCTGCGCTTCATGCGCGGCGTGGAACTGTTCCTGCGCGCTGCCTTCTTCTTCCTGCCTTCGGCCATGATCGAGAATGTTGCAAGACCGAAAAGATGGAAAAAAAGAATTCAGAAGATGTTTGGGAATTGGAAATCGTGAATCGGGAATTGTGCACGACTCCCGAATAACGAATCCTGATTCCCGAATAACGAGTATCGAAAATGAGAAAAGGTCAAAATCCCGCCAAGTTCGTCAAAGATGTAGCCCGTCCGGAGCGGGTGACTGTTGCGTTATTAAATTACATCCCCTTCCTGAGCGGATTCTACGCCGAGACGCTGGACGTGTTGAAAGTGTGCCTGGATTCGATCCGAAACGACGCCGGGCTGCCGTTCGATTTAATGGTTTTCGATAACGGTTCGTGCGCCGAAGTGCGCGATTACCTTGTGCGCGAAAAGGAAGAGGGGCGAATCCAATATTTGATTCTCTCCGAGAAGAATGTGGGCAAAGGCGGCGCATGGAATGTCATCTTCGGCGGCGCCCCGGGCGAGATTATTGCCTACACCGACTCGGACGTTTTGTTTTCCCCGAAATGGCTCTCGCGCTCGGTGGAAATCCTCGAAACCTTCCCAACCGTAGGCATGGTCACGGCGCGACCGTTCCGCACGCCGCCGGAGTTCTATTCCGCCACGCTCGATTGGGCGCGAAAAAACGCGTCTCTCGAAGAAGGTCAATTCATACCGTGGGAGACCTTCCTTGAATTCAATCTCTCGCTTGGGCAGACGGAGGAAGAGAATAAAAAAGTATATGCGGAGACTAGAGATTGGAGACTGATTTACAAAGGCGTGACCGCGATGGCAGGCGCGTCGCATTGGCAGTTCACCGCGTACAAATCCACGCTTCAACAATTCCTGCCCTTCGACATGGACAAGCCGATGGGGCAGGTGCGCCAGTTGGACAAGCGCATGAACGACGCCGGTCTGCTGCGCCTGATGGTGAGTGATCCGCTGGCGATGAACATGTCCAATACACTGGGGTATTTGCGCGGGGAACTAAAGAAAACGAAAAGAAGAAAGAACACGGGGGTGGGTAAACGGATCCTGGAATTGCCGCCGATCAAGAAGATGTTGCTGGCAATATATAATAAGATTTTCACCTGGTACTACTCTTAGTCAACCACGAAACTATTAAACCACTTAACCATCAAACTGCATGACCAAACGCATCTTCATCTCCGCCGACCACGGCATGGCAATCATCTACTTCCTGCAAAGCGACGTCGTTCCGACTCTGCTCGACGCGGGCGTCGAAGTCGTCCTCCTCACCGATGACGAAACCAAAGACAAAATCGCCCAGCGGTTCGCGCGCCCTGGCCTCACCTTTGAAGGGCTGCGCCTCAAACAAGCAAATGACTACGCCAAAAAAGTACAACCTCGTCTCCAATGGCTGCTCGCCTACTTACGACGCGTAGGAGGATCCAGGCGCATCAACACCGAAGCCATGGACAGCCACATCTGGGAAGTGTGGGCGGAAAACTCGTGGAAGTTCCGCCTGGGGATTTGGATTCCCTCCGCGCTGATGATCCTCCTGCTGCGGAATTTTGCCTGGGCGCGCAAACTCCTCGTGCGGATGCAAAACCGCTTCACCCCCGACCCGGGAATTTATACCGACCTCTTCGACAAATACCAACCCGATTTGGTCATCGCCTCCACCCCCGGCTGGCGCATGGACCGTTACCTCCTGCGCGAATCGGCCCGCCGCGGCATCCCCAACATGACCGTCATCGTCGGCTGGGACAATTCGTCCAGTTACAACATCTCCGGCGCCGACGTACAATGGGCGACCTGCTGGTCTCAACTGCAAAAAGATGAACTGGTTTATGGTTCTGATTGGAACCCCGAACGAGTCAATATTGGCGGCATCCCCTCCTATGACGGGTACTTCCGCAAGCAGTGGCTCATGCCGCGCGAGGAATACTTCAAACTGCACAACCTCGACCCGAATCGCAAGTTAATTTCCTATGCCAGCAGTTTCGTCCACTTTGCGCCGAACTATCCCAACATTGAAGCGCTGGCGAGACTGGTCTCTTCCGACGAATTGGCAGAGCCTTCGCAATTGTTGATTCGCCTGCATCCGAGTCACTTTCAGGATAAGCCGAAGATTTTTGCCGAAGAACGCCGCCGCGTGTTCGAGCTGGAGAAGCAATACCCGCACGTACACGTCGTTCAGCCCAAGCCGCTGGGCGGCTCGCTCGGCTATTACGGCGGCGAAGACATGGACGAGAAATCCTCCATGCTGGCGTATTCGGACGTGTTTGTCACCGTTTATTCGACGATGGTGGTCGAAGCCGCCGTGCATGATACGCCCATCGTTGCGGCGGTGATCGATTCGCCCAACGGCTGGAATCACCCCGGCAAATTCTCCCTCTCGCTCAAAGAGATCGGCGACTGGCCCACACATCAACGCTTCCGCGAGGCAAAGGCGGGGCGCGTGGCGGCAAACGAAAATGAATTGTGCGATGCGCTGAATATGTACCTGAAAGACCGAACCATGGACTCCATCCAACGCCGAAGATTCGTCGAAGAAGAGATTACCTTCACCGATGGAACTTCAGGAAAGCGAACAGCGGAGTTCATTTTGAAAGTGTTGGAGCATCCGAACCGCAAAGTCTGCTAATTTCGCAAAGAAAACCAAAATTCTTCGCGTGCTTCGCGGTTAATTCCTTTGTGCCCTTCGTGGTAAAAATGAAGAAATCCATGTTCCTCTTCTACTTCTCCATCACCCTCGCCATCTGCTCCAGCGCGCTGTATCACTTCAGCCAGAAAGCCACGCCTGTGAATGTAAACCCTGCCGTGTCTATTTTGGTGACCTATGTGGTCGCATTCTTCCTCACGTTATCTTTGCTCCTTTTCATTCCTCCAAAGACCGAAATCCTTGCAGAGGTGCGCCAACTGAATTGGGCTAGCTATCTGCTGGCATTCTCCATCGTCGGACTCGAAATTGGTTTCCTGCTTGTCTATCGGGCTGGCTGGAACGTGGGTATCGCTGCCGTCTTGGTCAATGTGGTGGCGTCCCTGCTATTAGTGCCGGTCGCTTTGTTTGTCTTCAAGCAACAACTTTCCTGGGTCAATATCATTGGGATTCTGGTTTGTCTGGCTGGATTGATCATGCTAAACTGGAAAAGATAAGTTCGGAGACATCGCCATAATGTATTCTCGATTCAAATCCGCCGCCCGCATTTTGCTCAAGGGCGAAACCAAAAATAAACAGCGCAATCCCATCCCTGCCATCACGCCCGAAGAAGTGGCCGAGGTCAAGCAGTTTTTCCCGCGCGAAAAATTCTTCATCTTCGGCCACGCCCGTTCGGGGACGACCCTGCTCATGCGCCTCGTCCGCCTGCATCCCGAAGTCCATTGCAACTACCAGGCGCACTTCTTTACCCGCAAGCCGTTGCTGAAATCACTGGTCGACTCCGCCGAGATCGAAGAATGGCTCACGCGCAAATCCAACCGCTGGAACCAGGGACGCGACCTCTCACCCCTCGTCCTGCGCGCCGCCGCCGATTTCATCATGGAACGCGACGCCGCCCGCGCGGGCAAGCGCAT
>JBBIKC010000012.1:0-73110 GCA_037445635.1 Chloroflexota bacterium | reverse complement strand
GTCATGCCCGGCGCGGCGTAGGGAAGTTCCGCGGCTTGATCCTGCATGGCCTTGATGACGCGCCGGTTGCCGTGGCCGATGTTGACGCACATGGTCATCGAATTGAAATCGAGGTAACGCTTGCCGTCCACATCCCAAAAATACACACCCTCGGCGCGTTTGACCGCGATGGGATTCACCTTCGCTTGCGCCGACCAGGTATAGAAGACATGTTCTTTGGAAAGAGAGAGGATTTCAGAATCGGGGAGATCGAACATGGAGCCTCAAGGGTGTGTCAATTTTCCGAATCCTATCACAAATTGGTCGCATTCTCATTTACAATCTGCCAACGGGAAATAAATCAGACCATGAGCAACGAATTCTCTTATCATCGCCTCGTCGTCAATGGGACGACCAGCTCGGGCAAGTCCACGCTGGCGAAGAAGATCGCGGAGCGCTTCGGCCTTGACTTTGTGGAACTGGACGCCCTGCACTGGGATCCAAACTGGACACCCGCGCCGCTGGAGGAGTTTCGCGCCCGCGTCGAAACGGCGACCCGTTCCAAGTCCTGGGTGGTTGCGGGCAATTATCACGTCGTGCGCGATCTGATCTGGCCGCGCGCGGAGGCGGTCGTCTGGCTGGACTATTCGTTCCCCGTCGTCTTCTGGCGGTTGACCGTGCGCACGTTCCGACGCGGCCTGACCGGCGAGGAACTGTGGAACGGCAACCGGGAAAAATTATGGTGGCATTTCAAACTCTGGTCGGATGAGTCGCTATATCACTGGCTGTTCAAAACGTACTGGCGGCGGAAGCGCGAGACGCCCCAGTTATTGAAACTTCCCGAACATTCCCATTTGCAATTGATTCACCTGAAATCCCCGCGTCAAACGGACGAATGGCTGGCTACTTTTGACCGCGCCGCATCCAGCCGATGAGTTGGCTGATTCCCAGCGCGGCGACCAGCGCCATCAGCGCGGCCCACTCGAACGAGAATTGCAGACGAACGAGCATGACGATCGAAGCCAGCGCGAAGCCGATCAGGGCCACCAGGCTGAGGCGCGTAAGATGAACGCGCGCCAGCCCGGTCACATCGTCGTCTTCGGCCGCGAGGCGCAGACGGCGCTCGAAGTCGGTCAGGTCCCAGACGAGCAGGGCGAAGAGCGCGCCGGCCAGCATCCAGCCGGGCGCGAGGCCGAACCACAGTCCCGCCGCGGCAACGATCAGCGAGGCGAATAATCCCAACGCGGAAAACCACGACCAGCGGCGGATGAGCGCGACAGCCCACAGCGCACCGAGGCCGACCAGCCAGCGGAGCAATCCTTCCAGGCCGCCGTCGAAATACCCCCACGCGAGAGTCAAAACCGTCCCAAGCAGGCAGAAGAACAGCGCAAAACGCGTGGCTACCATCGCACCCCTCCGGTATACCAGCGTCCCGTCATGCGCCGCATGGCCTGATCGAACGGCTGGAGGACATTCCAATCGAGAGTGCGGATGCCGGCGCGCTGGAGTCTTCGCAGCAGCAGTTCCCGTTCCAGCCGCACGACCCTTGCCGCCAGCGCCACCTCTTCGCGGGCGCGCAGGTTCTGCAATTCGAACGAAACCGGGTCCGGGCTGACGACCATCACCTGGTAGCCGCGCGCCCGCAGTTGAATCAGCACTTGCAGGTCGTCTGCTGCGAGCGGACTGACCACCACGATTTGTGACTGGGTCGAGAATAATTTAGCGGGAATGTGATCGAGGTCGGAAAAAACCTGACTCGGCCCGGCGTGCGCCTGCGACAGGGCATGTAAAATCCGCTCGCGCTGGAGCTTGCCGTAACCGGGCAGAGTCCATTGCAGATAATTCGAATAGAGCAGGAGGCCGACGCGGTTGCCTTGATTCAAAAAGGCGTCGGCCAGCGCGGCCGCGGCGGCCACCGAATGTTCGAACAGGGAGCGTCCGCCGCCGAAGTGATTGGTGCGCTCGCGGCCGTCAAGCACAATACCCACATCGGAGACGCGCTCCTGCTCGTACTCATTGGCGAACAATCCCTGCGGGTGCCGCGCGGTGACATGCCAGTTGATGGCGCGCGGGGAATCGCCTGTGCGATATTCGCGCACGCCGAAGAAATCCACGCCTGCGCCGCCCGCCCGCGCGGGGATCGATCCTGCGTAGACGCGCGTCCGCCGCGGACGGATGGAGATGTGCCGCAGCCGCAGGATGGGCGGCAGGATGAACAATTGCCCCTCGGTGGAAACGGTCACTTCGCGGCGCAGAAGATTGAACAGGTCGCGTCCTTCGACGCGCAACGCGGACAAAGGATAATAGCCGCGCGGTCCGCTCACGGTATAGGTCCACGCGGCGGATTTGCCGGCGGGAAGATGAAATAAATGGCGGTTCGAGCCGTCGGTCACGATAAGATGCGGGGGCAGAGCGTCCTCGAGCAGGACCTCGTCCAGGGTCGCGCCGCGATTCGTGACCGTCAACGTCACGGTTACCGACGCTCCGGGGGCAACGCGCTCTGCGCTCAGAGTCCGCTGAACGTCGAGCCGCATTACATGGGGGGCGCGCCAGAAACCGATCAGCAGGAACAACACGAGCGGAACGACCAGAGCCAGTATCTCCCCGCGCGCGGAGGCCAGCCCCCACAAAAGCAGGAGATCAATCAGCAGGCCAAGGAAGAGAGAGCGGTTCATAAAACACAATGCCGTAGTAACGGCTTTAGAACTTGTCTCAAAAATACCCACCGGCCCCGTCATTGCGAGTGAAGCGAAGCAATCTCATTGAAAACGAGGTGACCTCGTAGAATTGGGGATTGCTTCGTCGGGCTACGCCCTCCTCGCAATGACAACCGCTTATTTTTGAGATGACTTCTAGTCGTTTTGTCGCCATAGGTGAGCGACTGAAGTCGCCACTACTTTTTCAAGACCGGCACGGGCGTCTTGCGCAGCACATCGGCAATCACCTCGCCGTTGACCTGGCTCGACATCCAGTATTCGGGCTGGAGAATCAGGCGGTGACTGAGCACGGGCACGGCAAAGCGTTTCACGTCATCGGGCAGGACGAAATCGCGGCCCTCCAGCGCGGCGTGGGCGCGCGCCATCTTGAGAAAAGCCAGCGAGGCGCGCGGGCTGGACCCAACCGCCACGCGGCGGTCTTCGCGCGTCGCGTGGACAAGCATGGCAATGTAATTTTCCAAATCCTTGTCCACATGCACGGTTTCGACGACGGCGCGCATTTCCAGGATCTGCTTCGCATTCGTCACTTTGCGTAGCGCGACCTCGTCACGTTTGCGCTCGCGGCGGCGCTGGAGAATCTCGCGTTCCTCCTCGACAGTCGGATAACCGACCGTCACCTTGAGCATGAAGCGGTCGAGCTGCGCTTCGGGCAGAGGGAACGTGCCTTCGTATTCAATCGGGTTCTGCGTGGCCAGCACCAGGAACGGTTCGGGCAGGCGCAGGGTCTCGCCCTCCAGCGTCACCTGCCCCTCCTGCATGGCCTCCAGTAATGCAGATTGCGTCTTGGGCGAGGCGCGGTTGATCTCGTCCGCCAGGATGATGTTCGCAAAGAGCGGCCCCTTTCGCAACTCGAACTTGTTCTTCGTGCGGTTGAAAATATAACCACCGGTAATGTCGGCGGGCAGGAGATCGGGCGTGAACTGGATGCGCTTGAACTCCAGCCCGAGCGCGGCGGCGAAACTGCGCGCCGTCAGCGTCTTGCCCAGGCCGGGGAAATCCTCCAGCAGCACGTGCCCGCCCGCCAGCACCGAGGCCATCACCATTTCCAGGAGTGTGCGCTTCCCCACCACGGCGCGCTCCACCTCCGCAATCACTTTCTGACCCAACGACGAAACTTCATGGATGTCTGCGATCATGCGCGGTCTCCAATTCCGATTCCAAAAATTCGACGGCCGCTTCGGGATTCAAATCCAGCGGCGTCTTTTCGGGACTCTGCCACGGCCAGCGCGGACGCGGATAATCCGCGAACGAGCCGTTCAGCCCGGACTCGAGGTATGCATCCACCTCCCGAGGCGGATTCCAGTCTCCGGCCGCCGCGCCCTCATCCGGACGAGCGGCCTGCCGCGCCTCATGAAGCCGAATCTCGCGAGACAGGAGTCCCAGCCGCCGCGCCACCACCCACTTGAAATAATTGCCGTGGCGGTTCCGAATCAGCCAGGATGCCAGGTCCTCCACCGGACCTTTGACGACTTTCTTTTTTTCCTCGCGAACACCCATCCGAATCTTGTCCGTCGTAAAACTGCTGACGGCAATCAGGAAGACTCCAGCGACGAGAACGATCCATAAGACCGATTGCGGGAAGGCATGATAAAGAAGGTTAATCAGCCACCACAGATAGGCCAGCGGCACGATGACATCACGCTCGATCACATCGCGCAATGCGAAGGCCATGATGGCAACAATCGCCAGTACACCCAGCACCAGCCAGCCGCGGCGGTTCATGCCGCCTCCCCACAGAATCGCAGAATCGCGGTCAGGCAGGAGACCGCTTCGTCGGTCTCGCGGGTCGTGGCGTGATGCGCGCCGTAGCGGGCAGACTCGAACAGCCGCGTCAGCCGTACCACCGGGCCGGCAGGCAGACCCGCCTGCTCGAGCCGCGCGGCGAACTCGGCGGGCGTCATGTCGTCGGCGCGGTGCAGACCGCGCTTGCGGCTCACGGCCTCGTTCATGCGGACGTAGCAGGCCAGGATCGCGTCGTCCCAGCCGCGGCCCGCGGACAGGTCGTCGAGGGAGGCGCGGGCGGCCGCGGCCAGTTCTTCGAGCGGGGGCCGCTCCGGGGTCCGAAAGAGAAGCGGACGCAGGCGGCGGCCCAGAATCCAGCCGAGGGCAAGTAGTCCCAGCAGGACGGCGAGGCTGATCCAGTACATCCAACCATCGGGGATGTCGGGCGGGGTGAACGCGGGCGGCGGGCCGATGGATTCGACCGCCGGAGAGTCGCCGCCGAAACCTTCCCCAAACGGCGCCAGAATGCCGGAGAGGGTGCGGTTTTGGATGAGGATGTAAGCCGCCCCGGCAAAGGCCGCCAGGCGTATCAGCATGCGCAGGGCGCGCTTGCGCGCTTCGGGAGATAAAAGGGAAAAGAGAAGGAGCAGAAGGAAGAAGGCGAGTATCCAGAAGACGATCTGTCTCCAGGATGTCTCGCTGGTAAGGTCGGTCACCAATTCCTGCACCGAGATTCGAATGGACTGCGTCTCGCCGCTGGAAAGAGGCCGGGCAGGAAGGAAATGCACGTCGCGCAGTTCGGCGGCGAGCGCCAGCAGGGTGAGCAGGGCAAGCATGGAGAGGAAAAAGACCCATGCGCGGCTGGAGAAGAATTGACGCATGATGGTTGAATTTTACCACCCGACTGAAGGGGATTTTCGCCGCAGAATTAATCGGTCTGATATACTGCCCGCATGGTTCAGGCACAAGATTGTGAGGGCCCGCTTCATCCTCAAGCAATCGAAGGGCTGCATCTCTTCGCCGAGGGACAATACTTCGAGGCGCACGAGGCGCTGGAACTGGCCTGGCGCGAGGAGACGAGCGCGGTGCGCGAGTTGTATCGCGGGATTTTGCAGGCGGCAGTGGTGTATTTACATGTGAGGCGCGCGAATTACGCCGGGGCGGTCAAGGTGTATGGACGATGCATGAAGTGGCTGAATCGCTGGCCCGCAACCTGTCGCGGCGTGGATGTGGAAAGGCTGAGGCAGGATTTGAAAATGGTCATGAATGAGGTGATGCGATTGGGGCCGCAACGCCTCGGCGAGTTTGACTTGTCGCTGTTGAAGCCTGTACAATGGAAAGTGAAATGAACGAGAAAAATAATTCAGACGAAAAGCAAAAAGAGCAGGATGCTCAGAAGCAGCAAGTCTATATTTGCGACCGCTGCGGGAGCGAGATGCGCGAGAAGAGTTGCAAGGTGACTTGTCCCAATTGCGGGAATCGCTTCGATTGCTCGGATTTGAATATTTATTTCGATTGACGGGATTCGGTTCTCGATATTCGATATTCGGGATTTGATATTCGGTATTCGATATTCGGGTTTCGATTTGGGAAGTTCGAGACCGGTACAGAAGAGTCAAGGCTCGGGGGTGAGAGTCGGCTGCGGAGTGGGCGGGGGAGTCCATTGAGGAGTCCCGGCGAAGGTGGGGATGGCAAGCGGAGTGAGGGTCAGTGTCGGCGATGGCACGGGAGTGGGAGTCAGGCCGATCCAGCCGCTGTAATAAAAATATTCCGAGAGAAATCCCACGCGCTCGGCGGGAGTCATCGGGCGCGGGCCGGCGAAATCCTCCAGCACGTTGGTAAAAATTTCCACGCCCAGATACCGTCCATCGTAGAACACATGGCGGTCGAGGAACTCGAGGCGCGTATTGAACGTGACGGAGCCATCGGGCAGGTTGTAATACATCTGGTCGAAGAACAGATTGCCGAGACCGTAATGAATGAATGAGTCGTTGTCGTAGAATTCCATGCTCTGCGGATAGTGCGCCTGACTGCCGCTGACCACAGCCGCGCCGGCCTCGGCCATCATGCGAAAGTCCTCGGGCGCGAGGACATTGGGAGAGGCGGAATAGTTCTCGTAATGTTGAAAGGTTGCAATGACCAGATATCCTTCGGCGGTCAACGAGCGAATCTGCTCAACCATGTAGGCGCGGTCACAGGGAGCGGGGCCGGGGCGCGAGTCGGTCGCCTTGGGATAGAACTCGTCGGGCTTCGAGTTACAGCCGATGAAGGCAATCCTGTTGCCGTTGTTTTCGATCAACAGCGGTTTCTTCGCATCTTCCAGGTTGTCGCCGCCGCCGTAATACAGCATCCCCTTATCGCGGTACAGCGCGGTGGTATCCCGCATGGCCTGGTAGCCGTAATTGTCGAAGTGGTCGCCGGTCAGTTCGATCACGTCCGCGCCGACATCTTCGAACAATTCGATGTAGCGCGTGTTACTGCAAAAAATGAAGCCCTTGTAATTCGGGTTTGGAAACGGACAGCGATCGTAAAACGGGACCTCGTTGCTGATGTGGGTGATGTCCGCGCCGCGCAGAAGGTCACGGATGTGCTGGGCGGGATAGGTAATTCCCTTCTTCTCCATGATGTACGCGGTGCCGCGCACTAATGCCGTGACGCCGGTCAGAATGACGGTGGTGAGTTTGGATGGGTCGCGGTTCGTAGTTGAAAAGTTGAAGGTTGGAAGATTGGAAGGTTGAATCTGTTCAAGGACGAAGGTGATTTGCAGAGGATAGGTTGATGCGTCGAAATCCTTGTGGATGGGAGACTGGCCGTCAATCATCAAGACTTTCCAGCGCGGCTGAATCTCCTCGAATGGGATGATGGCCCAGGAGGGCATGTCGCTCCAGGCCGCGGCGAGCAGTTCGTCCGCGGGCGCGGTCCGCACGGACCCCGGGGCCGGCACGCCCCACCGCGCGGTGAACGCAGCGAGGGTGGACTCCGCCATCCATAACGGCCGCCCGGCGAAGGGTCCGGCAGAAGCGCCGCCCCAGGCTTGTTTCAACTCATCGAGAGTCACGCCGTCGGTCACGGTCGGGAAGGGCGCGGCAAGGGCATAGATCCAATTTGATTTTAGATTTTCGATCTGCGATTGAGGATTGGCCGCGTCGAAGCGCAGGCTGGCGAGAGCGGGATCGGAGACGATGGGAATCCCCCACGATTCAGCCTCGGCGCGTAACGCAGGCGGCAGGGACGGGCCCAGCCACAGGGTCAATGGCGCGGGCGTGGAGGTGGCCGTCGGCGCAGCAGTTGGAACGGGAGTTTCGGTCACGTCAGTCTGCGGCGCACAGGCAGAGAAAATCCACAGGGCGCAAACGGCTGCGATGAAAATACGCGTTGAAGGCTTCATGGAATCAAGGCTTTGATGGGTAGGCTGTGAGTGCGGAGGACCAGTCGCTTTCGGAGAAATAGAAATCGAGGAAAGCGGCACGCTCCTCGGGCGTCATCGGGCGCGGGCGCGCAAAATCTTCGAGCAGGGTCGTGAGTAATTCCACGCCGAGATAACGGCCATCATAAAAGACATGGCGGTCGAGGAACTCGCGCTGTTTGGGACTGCCCGCGCCGGGCAAGCCCATCTGGTCGAAGAAAAGATTGCCCAGACCGTAATGAATGAATGCGCCCTCGTAAAACTCCATCACCTGCGGCAGGTGCGCCTGACTGCCGCTGACGATCTGCGCGCCGGCCTGAGCCATGAGGCGAAAGTCCTGCACCTGCTGTTCGAACGGCTGGTGAACATCCGTTTCGACATATTGGAACGTCACGATCGGGAAATAGCCCCGCGCCCGCAAGGACTCGATCTGCGCGGTCATGTAATCGTAATCGCAGGCGGCGGCGCCGGGACGGGTGGCGGTGGCGGTGGGATACGCGCCGGTGTCGGGCTTGTTGCATCCGATGAAGGCGATCTTGTTCCCATTGACCTCCAGCAACAACGGCTTGCGGGCATCCTCCGCATCCGCGCCGCCGCCGTAGTAGGGAATCCCCTTTTCGTTGTAGATCGCCAGTGTTTCGAACATGGCGTTCGCGCCGTAATCCGCAAAGTGGTTGCCGGTCAGTTCCACCACGTCGGTGCCGAGATCGGTCAGCAAGTCAATGTAACGCGGGTCGCTGCAAAAGACGAGCGCGTCCTGCCCCGGGTCGGGGCTGGGACAGCCGCCATAGAAGGGAATTTCATTGCTGATGTGGGCGATGTCGGCCTCGCGCAGCCAGTCACGCACGGCTTCGCCGGGATACAACACGCCCTTCACGTTCATCGTGTACGCCGTGGCGCGCACCAGCGCGGTGACGCCGGTCATCAAAACCGTGGTGAGTCTGGAGGGGTCACGATTGGTAGTTGAAAGTTGGAAGGCTGGAAGGTTTGAAGGTTGAAGGTTAGCGGGCTGAAGGTTCGTGAGGGTAAAGGTGACCTGCAGGGGATAATCCCAGTCTTTGAAATCTTTGCGCAGAGGAGACTGCCCGTCCACGGTTAACACTTTCCAGCGCGGCTCGACCTCCTCGAAGGGGATGATGGCCCAGGAGGGCATGTCGCTCCAGGCCGCGGCGAGCAGTTCGTCCGCGGGCGCGGTCCGCACGGACCCCGGGGCCGGCACGCCCCACCGCGCGGTGAACGCAGCGAGGGTGGACTCCGCCATCCATAACGGCCGCCCGGCGAAGGGTCCGGCAGAAGCGCCGCCCCATGTTTGTTTCAATTCGTCCAGCGTCACGCCGTCGGCCACGGTCGGGAAGGGCGCGACCAGTGCATAAATCCATTGAGCATTGACAGAATGAGGCATGAGCGAGGCGTCGAGTACCAACATGGCAGAATCAGGACTCGGCGCGGGCGGAAGCCCCCACGCCTCGGCCTCGGCGCGCAGGATGGGCGGCAGTGACTCGCCAATCCACAAAGTCAAGGGCGGCGCGGAAGTGAGTGTGGGTGGAACGATAGGCATTTCCGCGGATGCAGGCGATGCGGTCGGAAACTGCGCGGGGAAGGGGCTCGTCGGCCTGGGCGGCGGCGCGCCGAAGAGATTCGGCGTAGGCAGACAGGCCGAAAGAAAGAACAAAAAGCAGGAGGCGAAAAACAGGAATCGGCGAAATGGCGTCAGGATCATTCGGGCTTCAGGCTGACCTCATCAACCGTAAACTGTTTCAAAGCAGGCGGGTTGATTGTAACGCCAAGCCCGGGCGCGGAGGGGACGTCAATTGTACTATCGGGGTTCAGGACGAAGCGCTCGCTGGTAATGTCGAGCGCGTAATAACGGTCGGAGGCGGAGATATCGCCCGGCAGGGTGAAGCCGGGGAGCGCCGCCAGCGCGAGATTGGAAGCGCGGCCGACGCCCGTCTCGAGCATTCCGCCGCACCAGACCGGCACGCCCGCGCCGCGGCACAGCTCGTGAACAGCCAGCGCCTGGCTCAGACCGCCCAGCCGCCCGGCCTTGATGTTGATGATGCGACAGGCCTGCATTTCCAGCGCGTAGCGCGCGTGGCGCGGCGATACGATGCTTTCGTCGAGGCAGATCGGCGTGCGGAATTGCTTTTGCAATTTGTGATGTTCCCAGATGTCGTCTTCAAAAAGCGGTTGTTCAATCAACAGCAAATTCAAATCATCCAGCGGCTTGAGACCCTGAGCCGATTCGAGCGAGTAGGCTGAGTTGGCGTCCACCTGCAAACGCAGATTCGGGAAGGCGCGGCGCACCGCGGACGCATCGTCCACGTCGCGGCCCGGCTTGATCTTCAACTTGACGCGCGCATAGCCAGACTCGACGTAATCATTCACGGTTCGCACCAGGACCTCGGGCGATTCCTGCAACCCGACCGAGACTCCCACCTCGACTTTGGTGCGCGCGCCGCCGAAGAGTTCGCGCAGGGATTTGCCCTCGCGCTTGCCGAGCAGATCCCAGACCGCCATCTCGACGCCCGCCTTGGCGAGGTTGTGTCCGCGGATACCGTCCACGCGGCGCTGGAAGTCGAGAGCATCAGTGACCTCCTGTCCCAAAATCAGCGGTGCGATGAAATCCTTCAAGACGTGCCAGGCAGTGCCGCTGGTCTCGTACGAATAGCCCGGGGCGCGGTCGGCGACACATTCGCCGTAGCCTGTCAAGCCGTCGGCGCGAAGGGTGACGAGGATGCAGTCGCGCTCGCTCTGGCGGCCAAAGGAGGTCTCGAACGGCGAGACGAGAGGCATACGGAGATGGGTGAGGGTGAGAGAGGATATTTTCATTGTGTTCTACTCCACTGCCCGGCGCGTGCGCGCCCGTCCGCGCCAGCGCATGATGTCCAACAGGCGCGGCATGACCTCGGCATACATTTTGTACCAGAGTTTGTTCGGCGCGAAGTCCCACGCACC
This sequence comes from Chloroflexota bacterium, assembly GCA_037445635.1. Taxonomy (GTDB): domain Bacteria; phylum Chloroflexota; class Anaerolineae; order Anaerolineales; family Villigracilaceae; genus JBFMCC01. The sequence continues at coordinate 62,331 of JBBIKC010000012.1, read as the reverse complement.
GAGGGTACGGACGACGCGGCCGCCGAGTCCCTCCTTGAAACGATAGACGCCCCACAACGTATCGCTTTCGTTGAATTCCTCGGGCGCGCCCCACAGATCATAGACCGTGCAGCCCGCGGATTTAGCGCGCTTCATGGCTTCCCATTGCAAGAGATAGGTCGGCATTTTTTCGCGGTGCGCGTCGCGCGACATGCCATAGACGTAATATGCGCGGCCCGCAAACATAAAGAGAAACAGCGCGGCCACGGGCTGACCGTCCACTTCGGCAATGAGCGGTTGGCAGGCTGGCAAGTTGGAAGGTTGCAGGAAGGTCTGCCAGACAGTTCGATAATAACTTTCTTCTCGAATTACAAAGCCGTCGCGGACCGAAGTCTCGGCATACATTTTGTAGAGCATTGGCAAATCCCCCATACTGCCTACACGCACCACAACACCCTTCTTCTCGGCGAGGCGAATGTTGTAGCGCGTCTTCTGCTTCATGCGCGCCAGCATCTCTTCTTCGGATGCAGACAAGTCAACCAGAACCGTATTTCTGAATTGGATTTGATCCGTAGAGAACATCCACCCTCTACGCTTCAATTCGGAGGCGACCGCCTGTCCCTTGGCATCTTCGGCTGCACCCTCCTTGCCCGGGATACCGGTTCCCAAGATGAGATCAGGGTCAATTTTCAGGAAGACCGCGCCCTGTCTCTTCGCAAAGGATTGCAAATCGTCCAGCACGCGCGCGCGGAGAGCGGTATTGTTCCAATCCAGCAATGGACCTTTCGGCGCGTAGAGAATGGACAATTTCGCCGCGAGGCCGCGAATCGGGACGGTCTTCTTTAGAATCAGCGCGGCCGCGACAACAGGAGAGGCGAAAGAAGAAAGAATTTCAGAATTGCTTTCAACTTTGAATTCGCCGTTCGCGCCCCACACAGCATACAACGGACTCCAACCATATTTCGCCTTCACCTGTTCCCATTCGTAGGTTTGGAGGAAGTGAGGGTTGGGCAATGAAGCGATAATCCGATTCCAGGGAGATCGCATTGGACAGTCTCAACGGTGCCAGGACGGCATCCAGCGCGCAAGCCGAAGGGGAGCAGGAATCCGAGCAAGGCAAATAGACATCGTCACTCTGTGACGCCGCCATAACGCCACAAATATAAACGATACAGCCGCGGCATGTAAACTCTGTCGCGCGCCTGTACCGCGCGTTTCAACCCGCCGCCAAAGCCGCGCTTAAAGCGGTAGACGCCCCACAAGCCATCCCGGCGGGATTCGAAATTGGCTTCCAGCGTTTCTTCCTCCTCATCAGGGACGCCCCACAGATCGTATTCTTCCGCGCCTTTGGAGCGCGCCCAGCGCATGGCCTCCCATTGCAGGAGGTAGGTCGGCATGCGATTCCGCTCCTCATCATTGGACGCGCCATAGACGTACCAGGCGCGCCGCCCGCGCGCGAAGACCATCAGCGCGGCGAGGGGCCTGCCCTCGTATTCCGCGACCAGCAATTCGCACATGCCCGCCGAGTGAAACAACTCGTAGGCGCGGCGATAATATTCGAGAGAATGAACGCCGAATTTGTCACGCCCACCCGTGACCAACAGCATTTTGTGGAACGCGGGGATGTCGTCCCAGGCGCGGACGGCGACTCCCTTCTTCCCGGCCAGGCGGATGTTATAGCGCGTCTTCTGTTTCATGCGCGCCAGGATTTCATCTTCTGTTCCGCGCAGGTCAACGATGAGGGTGCGAGGGGGTTGAATGTTATGCCTGGAAAGGATGAAGGATGAAGGATGAAGGATGAAACCGTTTTCCCACGAGTCGGGTTCAAGTTTTAAGAAGATAGCCCGCTTTCGGCGGCAGACGAGATCTATTTCGCGCGAAAGCTGTTCAAACCCCTGGAAAGGTTTTGGGGCATAGGCGATCGTGAAGCCAAGCGGTAGTCTTCGAAACAAGATTTGAATCCCTGCATCACCAGAGAGAATCCGAACCGCGTCCCAGCCAAAGGCGGACTTCAACTCGCCCCACTCCGCGGTCTGCAACAGATGCAGGTCGGGGTGCGCCTCGACAAACGATCGCCACTCGGCAAGGGAGACTTCGGGCATGGTTAAATCAGCGAGGCTGCATCAAGCATCGAGGGAGTTTCGGGCTCGCGAATCGAAGCGCCGGGCACAGACTCGTTCAGGATGCGGAAGATGGCCGCAGCGTCGGCGCGATGGCTGGCGGCCTGGAGCGAGTCCACGGCCTCTCGAAGGGCGCGCCCGGCCAACGTCTCGGAGGAGGCGAGACGGAAGATGTCGGGGTGAGGCGTGCGGTCCAGCGGCGTCCCGGCATCCCAGAGTTCCTCGGTCAGTTTTTCGCCGGGGCGAGTCCCTGTAAAGGTAATTTCAACATCGCGGCCGGGCTCGAGGCCGGAGAGTCGAATCAAGTCCTCGGCCAGGTCGAGGATGCGGACCGGCTCGCCCATGTTGAGCACGAAGGTCTCACCGCCCCGCCCCATCGAAGCCGCCTGTAAGACAAGATACACGGCTTCGGGGATGGTCATGAAAAAGCGGCGCATGTCGGGATGCGTGATGGTGAGCGGGCCGCCGCGCGCGATCTGCGCCTTGAAGAGCGGGATGATGGAGCCGCGGCTACCGAGCACGTTGCCGAAACGTACGACGCTGAACGGAAGGCCGGCGGCGCGCGCCGCGTCGAGCACGAGCATTTCGGCGAGGCGTTTGGTCGCGCCGTACACGTTTGCGGGGCGGACAGCCTTATCGGTGGAAATGAGGACGAAGCGTTCGACTTTGCCCGCCGCGGCCGCCTCGACCATGACCTGGGTGCCGATCACGTTGTTGGTTACCGCCTCGGCCGCGTTCGCCTCCATTAACGGGACGTGTTTGTGCGCCGCGGCGTGGAAGACGACCTGCGGCCGATGCGCGGCGAAAACCGAGGCAATGCGCTCACGGTCGCGCACATCGGCAATAACGGGCAGGAGGACGATGTCGGGGTAGTCCTCGCGCAGTTCGAGGAAGATTTCGAAGATACTGTTCTCGCCGTGGCCGAGCAGGACGAGTTGAGCGGGTCCGCGCCGCGCGATCTGGCGGCACAGTTCGCGGCCGATCGAGCCGCCCGCGCCGGTGACGAGGACGCGTTTGTTCTCGAGCGCCTGCCCGACGATCTCGTCGTTGACGCGCACCGGGTCGCGGCGCAGGAGGTCGGTGATATCCACCTCGCGCAGGCGGCTGACGCTGACCTTGCCGCCGAGCAGTTCGTAGATGCCCGGCATGGTACGCGAGGGGATATTCTTCTCGCGGCAAATATCCGTGACACGGCGCACCACGCTGCCGGGCGCGGAGGGAATGGCGATGATGACTTCGTCAATGCGGCGCGCGTCCAGCACGCCGGGCAGGTCGGCAATCTTGCCGATGACGCGCACGCCGTAGATCTCGTGGCGTTGTTTGGCGGGATCGTCGTCGAGAAAGCCGACGGGAATCAAATTGAGTTGCGAGGATTTTTGAAGTTCGCGCACCACCAGCGCGCCCGCGTCGCCCGCCCCGATGATAACGGCGCGCTTACTCTTCGCGTTGCGATAGCCGCCCGCCTGTTCGGCAAGAATGCGCAGGGCAAAACGCGAGCCGCCGATGAGAACCAGCGACAGAAGCCAGTCAATGCCGAGCGCAGAGCGCGGCATGCCCAGGACGACTTCCCGGCTGTTTGCCGCCAGCAGGATGACGCTCATGACGGCGCTGGTCAGGACCGAGCCGGCTGTCACGGCGGCGGCGATCAGTTTTAGTTCGCCGGTGCTGGCATAGATCCACAAACGGCGGTAGAGGCCGAAAAAATAAAAGAGCGGCACCTTGACCAGAAGCGCCACCACGGACATGATGAACATGGCTGGAAAATAAAACGAAACCTCACCCACATCCAGGCGCAGGAAAAAGCTGCCCAGCACCGAGATGACGATCAGGACCAGATCGCCGAGCAGGACGAAACGATTTCGAATGTTGGGACGAGACTTATCGAAAAGCATGGCGGGTTAATGCTTCTGCATCCATTCGACCGTTTCCGCGAGGCCATCCACCAGCGGGACCCCGGCGCGAAAACCAACCAGTTCGGCGGCATTTCGAGGAGAGCCGATCGAGCGGTAAATATCACCCGGGCGCGGCGCATCGAACACAGGTGCAGGCGCGGACGGGAACATGTCCTGCAAAACCTTGACGAGTTCGATGATCCTCGTCTCCCGCCCGGTGCAGATGTTGAAGATCCGCCCGGGCGCGGCGGGATGTTCGGCGGCGATCAGGTTGGCACGGACCACATCGCGCACGGCGATCAGGTCACGCGTCTGGCCGCCGTCGCCGAAAATCGTAACGGGCCGGCCGTCCAGCAATCGGCGGATGAAGATGGGCACGGCCGCGGCGTACATCGAGTCGGGGCGCTGGCGCGGGCCGTAAACGTTGAAGTAACGCAACGCGACCACTTCCAGACCGAAGGAGGCGGTGTAGAGTTGTCCGTAGATCTCGTTCACACGTTTGGAGGCGGCGTAGGGCGAGAGCGGACGGAGGTCTGTTTCTTCGGCGAGAGGGAGGCTGTCCGAATCTCCGTAAACGGCCGCGCTGGAAGCCAGCACCACACGGCGCACTCCCGCTTTACGAGCGGCCTCGAGCAGGGAAGCCGTGCCCGCCACATTCACATCAAAGCAGATGGAGGGTTCCTCCATTGACTGAGGCACGGAGACAAAGGCCGCTTCGTGGAAAACGACCTCGACGCCGCGCACCGCCTCGGTCACGCGCGACGCGTCGCGCAGGTCGCCTTCGAGAACTTCGAGCCCCTTCGTCAACCCCTCCAGATTCTCGCGCTTGCCGGTCGAGAAGTTGTCCAGCACGCGGACGTCCGCCCCTTTTTGCAGAAGGGCGCGGACGATGTGCGAGCCGATAAACCCCGCGCCGCCGGTGACGAGATAACGGGTCAACGTCATCTCCCCCGGCTGCGCAGGACGGTGCCAACCGTGCGCAGCAGAATAGACAGGTCCATCGAGAGGGTGCGATGTTTGATGTAATAAAGATCGTATTCCAGTTTTGCGACGGTATCTTCCACCGTAGCCGCGTAACCGTAATTGATCTGCGCCCAGCCGGTCAGGCCGGGCTTGACGAGCAGGCGGGCGCGATAAAATGGGATCTTCTTCTGGAAACTTTCCACCAGTTCCCGTCGTTCGGCGCGCGGCCCCACCAGGCTCATGTCACCGCGCAGGACGTTGATAAACTGGGGCAGTTCGTCGAGACGAGTCTTGCGAAGAAATCCACCGACGCGCGTAATGCGCGGATCGTTCTCGACGGCGAGGCGGGCGAGACCGTCGGCCTCGGCATCCTGCCGCATCGTGCGGAACTTATAGATGCGAAATTCGCGTCCGCTTTTCCCCTGCCGCTTCTGCGTATATAAGATCGGCCGGCCGGTATCTATCAGCGTGGCAAGGGCAATGAACGGAAAAACCACAATGAAAAAAGCCCCGAACAGGAGCCCGCCGAGAATATCAAGGAAACGTTTACCGAGTTCGTAGAACCCGTTGGCGCGCGCCTGGTCCACGAAGGAACGGATGATCCAATCGGACTCGAGATGATGGATTGGCACACGGCCGATCATTTCCTCATAAACGGTCGGCATGCGCGTGACCTCGATACCGCTTTCCTGAATGTCCAGGATGGCTTGGAACATCCCGCCGCGCATCTCGCCCGTGATGGCGACGACCACGTCCGAAATCCTGGCACTCTCGATAATTCTAAGCAGGTCGCCGCTGGAGCCCATCACGGGAAAGCCTTCGATGACCTTGCCGATCTTATTCTGGTCGTCGTCCACAAATCCTATGAGGCGGAACGGGGGCGTGTTCAGCCTTTTGTAAACCTGGGCCAGTGTTTTTCCCGCCTTGCCCGCGCCGATCACCAGCACGCGGCGCGTCATCCCTGTGGTCTTGTAGAGGCGGATGTAGATGAAACGCCAGACCAAGGTCAGTAACGAGGCCAGCAGGAGAAATGAACCCACGCCGATGCGCGGCAGGGACGTCGGCTCCCTGTTCGTAATAAAGACCAGCGAGTACGCCACGATGCCCACAAAGGCGGCAATCGCCACGCCGCGCAAAGTCCGCCGGCGGCTGGAGGCGTTGTGCGGATCATACAATTCGATCAACAGCATCAGCCAGATGATCGGCATCAGATAAAACCAGAACGGGATCTTGAGGTTGGGGAAAAACTTCAGGGCCTGCTCGGGCTTCACGCCGCTGGAAATCAGGGAGTACCAGGAATAGCCCAGCCATGAATACACCGCCCCTGCAAGCGCCAGAACCGAGGCGATCAGATCGCCAATCAACAACAAGGTGCGATGTTCACTGGGCCGGAGCCGCAGGCCGGCCGGACGGGTTGCAATATCAGCCATTCATTGTTTCCGAAAAGAAGTGAGCAGGCTCCAGAGAAAGCCGCCGCCCCATGCCACATGCATGACGAGAAGCGCGAGCGGCAGCCCCAAAACCAGGGACGGATTTCGCCGCCGCGTCGCGGCGAGTATCCCGGCCGCCAGCAACACACACAGATATACGCCAAGTTCCAGAAAAAGTACGCTTCGTGCAATATCGAAAAACGCAAGAACCGCCAGGGCCAGCACACTCGCGACAAACAGCGGGGGAAGCGCCTGCCGCCACCGCAGCGTGGATGGGTAACGTTTCAACATTTGCCATTTCCAGTAACCGTAACGCCCGTATTGACGCGCTAGCGCGCCCAGCGAAGCGCGGGCATGATACACCGAGCGGATAGATGGGTCCAGCCAGACCACCCCGCCGGAAGCGCGCACGCGGGCATTGAACTCGTAGTCTTCATTGGAAAGAAGCGACTCGTCGTATCCGCCGATTCTCTCGACCAGCGAGCGGCGGAACGCGCCGAACGGAACCGTATCCTGCGGCCCGGCCGCGGCATTCAGACGATAGCCTGCGTCCCCGGCCCCGAGCGGATGCGCCGCCGCGGCCGCGATGGATTCAGCGATCCAGCCGCGCCCGCCGGGACGAATCTCCCAGACGCCGCCCACGTTGTCGCCGCGCCCCTCTTCGAGGGCGCGTACGCAATGTTCTACATAATCGGGATACGGCGTGGAGTGCGCGTCCATGCGGACGATGATCCCGCCCTGTGCCGCCGCAAGGGCGCGGTTAAGCGCAGACGGGATGGCGCGGGTGTCATTATCCACGAGAGTCAGGCTCAGGTCCGGGTGATTGCGGCGGAAGTCCTCGATCACATCGCGGGTGGCGTCCGTCGAATGGGAATCGGCGATCACAACTTCCATATCGGCGCGGGGAAAAGTCTGGGCATAGATCGCACTCAGGGTCGCGCCGATGAACCGTTGTTCATTGTAACATGGGATGATGATCGAAAGCTTGGGCATGAGTTTCCGTGTCAGGCCGGTGCCGCGCCTCACTTCCTGCGGGCGGTCAGCGTGGATATATCGGGTTGTGCGAGCGGCAGGCGCACCGTGAAAACCGCGCCCTGCCCCGCCTGACTGCGGACGCTAATTCTACCACCATGCGCCGCGACGATCTCGCGCACGATTGCCAGCCCCAGTCCCGCCCCGCCGTAGTCGGCGCGCGCCCGCGAGGCGTCCGCCTGATAAAAGCGGTCGAAGACGTGAGGCAGGGCTTGAGCCGGGATACCCTTCCCCGTATCGCTCACCAGACATTCCATCTGCCCCTCCGCCAGCCGCGCCTGCAGAGTCACCATCCCGCCGGGCGGCGTGAACTTCAAGGCGTTATCCACAAGATTGGTGAACACCTGCGCCAGCCGGTCGCCGTCGCCCATCATGCGCGGCAGGCCGTCGGCCTGCACCTCCAGCCGAACCCCTGCCTGCTGTGCGAGAGGAGCGAATTTCTCGGCGATTCCGTTCAGCAGGACCGCCATATCCACGGCGCCCATTTTCAAATCGGCCGTGCCGGCCTCCAGCCGCGCCAGGTCGAGCAGGTCGAGCACCATACGGTGCATCCGTCCTGCTTCGTTGTAGATCACCTCCGCCGCGCGCCGCCGCGCCTCGGGCGTGTCAGCCGTGCCGTCCAGGATCGCCTGCGCGAATCCCTGCACCGAGGTAAGCGGCGTCTTCAATTCGTGCGAGACATTGGCGACGAACTCGCGCTGAGACTGCTGGCTGGACTGCACGCGCGCCATCATGGCATTGAACGCCCGCATCACTTCCTGGACCTCGCGCGGGCCGCGCGCTTCGAGCGGCTTTGCCTCTCCTGACGGCACCTGCCGCGCCGCGGCCAGCATCGTCTGTAACGGATCGGCCACCCAGCGCGAAATCAAAAACGCCGCAAGCAGAGACAGGAGCAGGGCAATCAATCCGCCCTGGATGAACGGGGCGAGGAGTTCGTCCCTGAGCACTGCCAGCCCGGCCAACTTCGGGCGCGGCGCGGCAACCAGCAATTTTTCGCCGCCGGGCAGATCGCTGAGCGAATATATCCACAAACCGCCGTCCGCGTCGCGTACGGTTGGAACGGAACGCGTGAGCATGGCCTCGCGCGGCGTCGAAAGCGCCGCAGCGGACGGGCGGGTATCGGCCAGCACGCTCCCATCCGCGCCGAAGACGACCACGCGTACATCGAACAATTCCGCCGCGCGCGCCAACTGGCCGCGGCCGCCCGGGAGATCGGCTGGACTGTGCAACAGCAGCGTCTCGGCCGCCCTCACGCGTTCGAGCGTCTGACGGTACAGGAATGGATTGCGGATCAGGAAGAATATCAACACAAACGCCACGACCGCCAGGGCCGTGACGATGAGCAGGGCATAACTCAACCACAGTCGGAAACGGAGGGAGGAGAACATGCCTCATCCCCTCTTCCCATGCCGCGAGGGGGATGCGGTGTTCGAATCGACGACAAGTTTGTAACCCACCCCGGTCATGGTCTCGATACGCACCGAGCTGCCTTCCAGTTTTTTCCGCAGGTGCGCGATGTGAACATCCACGGTACGTGTCTGTCCGTAGAAATCGAAGCCCCAGGCCTGCTGGAGCAGTTGTTCACGGGTCAGAACGCGGCCGCGGTGTTCGGCCAGGGTGAGGAGCAATTCGAACTCCTGCGTGCGCAGGTCGAGGACGCGATCCGAGACGCGGGCCTCGCGGCTGGCGGGATCAACTGTCAGGTCGCCGAGATGGATCGGAGCCGAATCGGGCCGCGAGGTTCGTTCCCCGCGGCGCAGAATGGCTTTCACGCGCGCTACCAGTTCACGCGGGTTGAACGGCTTGGTCAGATAATCATCCGCGCCGAGTTCCAGGCCGAGGATCTTATCAACATCCTCGTCGCGGGCGGTCAGCATGATAACCGAAACGGGATCGTTTCGCGCCCGTAGGCGGCGGCAGACCTCGAATCCGTCCACGCCTGGGAGCATCACATCCAGAACGATCAGCGCGGGACGCATGCGGGCTGTCTCTTCGAGAGCCTTTTCCCCGTCCGCGGCGGTTCGGACGCGGAATCCCTCGCGCTCGAGATACATCTGCGCCAGTTGCACGATGGACGGCTCGTCGTCTACAAGAAGAACCAATTCATTGGACATTGTCCGTCGTCCAAGCCAGAGATTGATCGCGCTTCGCCCACAACGACGACCTCATTCTCCGCGGGCGGGACCGAGCAAGGCTACCGCCTCAACTTCCACCAGCGCGCCCTTCGGCAGGGCCGCCACCGCCACCGTGCTTCGGGCAGGTGGGTTCTCGGGAAAGTACTCCGCGTAAATTGCATTCATAACAGGAAAATCGTTCATGGATTGCAGGAACACTGTGGTTTTGACAACATAGTTCAGACCCGAACCCGCCGCCTCGAGGACATAGGAAAGGTTGTTGAGCGCCTGACGGGTCTGCGCTTCGATGCCGCCCGGGACGATCTCCATCGTGGCCGGCTCCAGGCCAATCTGCCCGGCGGTGAAGACCAGGGTATCAATCTGCACAGCCTGCGAGTATGGACCGATCGCCCTGGGGGCTTTTTCCGTGTGGATCAGTTTCTTGCCTTCCGATGTAAACATAGCGCCTCGCTTTTTCTTGGTTGACAGCCGTGATTCTAAGCGAAGTGCGGGGAAAGTCAAAGGGCGGCGGGAAACGCGATGCGACAGCCGCATCCGGTGCGGCTGTCGCGCTCCTACTTATGGAGATGTTAGAGACCGCTGTCTCCGGGCGCGGTCTTCGGCTGGGCGGGACGATTGGCCTCACGGAAGGCTTTGACGGCCTCGCGCAGGGCCTTCCCCGCGCCGTCCATCGCCTCTTTGGCCTCCTGCGACTTGGCGCGCAGATCCTTTAAGGTCTGCTGGGCCTGCTCGGCGTCGGTGACCTTGCCGCTCTCGTCGAAGCCCGCGTGCGCGGCGATGATCGCGCCGGCGCTTTCATGGATCGGCTCGACGCGTTCGAGCGCGGCCTCGAAATTCGCCAGGGCCGTCTCCACGGCAGACGTGTCCTTGCCCTGTTCTTTCATTTTGGCAAGCCATTCCTCGAGGCGGGCAATCATATCGTCCGAGCGGTCAAGGAACGAGCCGATTCGCTCATAGCGCGCCTGCGCCCGCGCCCACGCCTGCTCGAGACGCTCGTTCGAAACCTGTCCGCCGGGCGGGGTAGTCGGATCCTGCGCGCCGGCCGCAAAAACAGCCGGGACGGGGACAACCGCCAGGGTCAGCGCGGCAGCGATCACTGCCAGCAGGCTCTTTTTGAACAGCATCACGATCTTGTTCATCGGTCAACCTCCTTGGTTGTGATGCCGTGATTGTAGATTGTGTGAGTTAGGGGAGTATGGCGGGGATGTAAAAAGGCTGTAAATTCGTAACGCCGCAAAATTCGCTAGGGTCTGTATGCAAAATACTTTTGAAGGTGGTCGAGTAGGCGGCGGGGTCTCGGTACGCCCTTACGGGCTACTCGACCGCCGCCGTATCGAGACCACAGACTGAATTTGCATACACACCCTAGGAAGCGAGAACGCGCCGAACTGCCAGCATGGTCAAATCGTCGGAGGCGGGAAAGTCGCCCACGAATTCGTTGAGGGCGGTTTCCACCGCGGTTATCATGGCTTCGGCCGAGGCAGAGGATTCCCAACCGAGGACGCGCAGGAGGCGCTCCTCGCCGAACATGTCGTCCTCCAGATTGAAGGCTTCGGTAAGCCCGTCCGTGTAAAAGAGAATGCTGTCGCCTGCCTCGAGACGAATGACGCGCTCGTCCATACGCGCCTCTTCCGCCGCGCCCAACGCGACCCCGGTGCGGGTCAATTTTTCGACCGTATCTTTTCTCACCCAGAGAGGCGGATTGTGGCCCGCGTTGGTGTAGGTCAATTCGCCCGTTTCGAGATCGAGGACGGCATAGACTGCGGTAACGAACATGCCCTGATGCGTATCGGGGACGAGCAGGTCGTTGACGCGGCGCAGCGCAGCGGCGGGCGAGGTGGTCTCGATGACGGCGGCGCGGACGAGGGTGCGCGTCAATGCCATGAACAGGGCGGCGGGCATGCCCTTATCGGACACGTCTGCGATGAACAGGCCAAGGCGCCGGCCGGGCAGTTCGAATACGTCGTAGAAGTCGCCGCCGACCTGGCGCGCCATCCGCCAGCGCGCCGCCAGTTCCCATTCTGGGTGACTTGGGAGGGTTTGCGGGATAAAGGTCTGCTGGATCTGGCGGGCGAGCTGCACTTCGGTCTCGAGGCGCTCGCGCACGACCATCTCCCTCTGGAGCAGATCGTTCTGAATGGCCAGCGCGGCCTGCTGGGCAATGCCGTTGATGATCTCGAGGCGACGGGCGCGGAAGCGGCGTCCGCCGGGCGCCTCCTCGACGAGCATCACCCCGAAGATATCGTTTTTGATCGCAAGCGGGACAGCCATCAACAATGCCTGGTCGCCGCGTAAAGCGGAATCCAACTCTGCGTCCGCGAGAGAAGCGAGGCGCGGCCAGCGGGCAGGGCGATCTTTCGAGCGCAACGGAACGATCGCCGTGTGGAGACTGTCGCGGGCGGCATCCATCAACGGAAAATCTCCGCTTTGGAATTCGCGTTCGATCAGGGCTTTTTCAGCGGCTGCGTCGAAACCGTAATGGCTCGCCGCGCGGAACTTCCCGTTTTGCCAGAGGTACAGCGCGGCGCGCTGGACGCCCACCAGGATGGGCATGATGCGGACGATGGTGCCGAGAATCTCGTCGAGGTCATTCAGGCTGACGACTGCCTGCGCGATTTGCAACAGGGCGGCCGAGGCATAGGCCTGTTCCTGGGCCTGGTCGTACAGCCGCGCATTTTCGATGGCAACCGCGGCATAACTGGCGAAGGTCGTCGTCATTGCCTGCGCTTCGTGGCCGTAGCGGCCCGGCATGGAGTGTGCAAGCGTGAGCACACCGACCGGCTGGTCGCCGACGCGCAGAGGCGCGGCAATCGCAGAATAGTCTTGAGGGAAACCGCCCGCCAGACCCGCCGGGCCCATCGGGTCGGCCGCTCTTCGGATGACGGGTGTCTCCGACAACAGGGAACTGAGCATGCTGACGGCGACGTCCGCCGAGGCGTTACGCGCCTCCTCCAACTCGGACAGGTCGCAACAACCGTGCACCGCAGCGGGATAAAGTTCACCCTCGGCCAACAGCCATACGGCGGAGACCTCACTCGGCAAGTTGCGTTCCAATTCGGTCAGGATAGAATCGAGCACTTCGTCCACACTGGCGTTGGCCGAGAGCAGGCCCGCCACCTCGCGCAGACTGTCGGCCACCTGCCGCCGCCACTGCTCGGAGCGATACAGATCGGCGTTGTGGATCGCGGCGGCGATGTTATCGGCCACCGCTTCGAAGATCATACGATCGTCTTCGTCGAAAGCGTTGACGCGTTCGCTCTGGATATCGAGCAAACCCACGACGCGATCGTTGAAGATCAGCGGAACGCACAGCTCAGAACGGATATTTTTGGGAGGAAGCGGCGAGGGGCGATAGCGTTCATCTTTCGTGACGTCGTTCGCGAGCACGGTTTGTCCGTTGCGCGCCGCCCAGGGAATGATGCCCTGCGCTTCGTCCAAAGACAGGACGGTACCCTCCAGTTTTTTACTGCGCGCGCCGCTGCCCGCCTCATACTGGATCGTTCGGCGGTTCGGATGGACAGTGAACAGATGAACGAAGGGGTAGCCGAATTTGACGTGAATCAACGCGGCCGCCTCGCGCATCAATTTGGTCAGATCGAGGGTGGAGGTCACGCTGTCGCTGACCTCGGCGATCAGAGCCAGTTGGTCGGCGCGGCGGCGCAAGTCATTGTACAGGCGCGCCCCCTCGACGGCGCGCGCGATCGTATCGGCGAGCGCTTCCAGGATCAGCAGGTCGTTCGGATGGAACGCGGCGGGCTGGTCGCTCTGCACATCCAGCACGCCCAGGACGCGGTCCTTGACCTTCAGCGGCAGAACTACTTCCGAGCGCGTCTCGGGCAGGCTGTCAATGAACCGGTAACGCGAATCGGATCGGACGTCGTCGGCTACGATTCGTCCGCCCGTCTCGGCGGCTTTGCCGATCAATCCCTGACCAATCTGAACCTCCAGCGGGATGGAGGCCTTTTTGCGTCCCTTGCGGCGCGCCGTGGCGCTGGCTCGAAAACGCAGGAGGGAATCGCCGGGCCTGAGCGTGAAGATGGCGACGTAATAGTAGTGAAACGTCTTCTGAATCTGTTCGGTCACGCGGCGCGCCAGTTCGTCGAGGTCGAGCACACTGACGATCTCGGCTGCCACCTGCCGCACCAGATTCAACTGGTCGAGACGGAGGCGTTCGACCGCGGCGCGGTGCGACGCGTACAGACCGATCGCCACGATGCTGGCCAGCCCCTCGAGCAGATCCAGTTCGGCGGGAGTGAATTCGCTTCCGTCCGGACGAGTGACCTGCAGCGCCCCGAGGATGATGCCCTGGTCTTCGATGGGCAGCGCCACCCACGGCGGCGACGCCGAGTCCACGCCGCGGACGCAGGTGCGCCCTTTTTCAACGGCCTCCTGCATTCCGTCGAGGGGCGGTTTCGCCGGGAAAGACAGCGCCTCGTCCCAGCCCGGCAGGCGGAAAAGACCTTCGTCCAGCCACAGATCCGCCTTGCCATCCACAAGACGGCTGGTCATATTCAAAATGCGGTCCCGCTGTGCGGAAAGCGATGTAGCGCTGACCAATTGTTCCCCCAGCCCGGCCAGCCTGCGCCATTCGGACGAATCGGGAGAACGGACGGCCGCGCTCATGATCCCCTCTTGCCGCGTTTCACCATGGTCAGCGTATTGCCCGATTCCGCCGAGGATTCAAAATAGACTTCGTCCATGAGTTTTTGGATGAGGTAGACACCCAATCCCCCGATCTCGCGTTCGGACAGTTTGCCTTTCACGTTCGGCTTGCGGACCCTGGTAATGTCAAAAACTTTGCCGTGGTCGTGCAGGACGATCGTGACCTTGTTCCCATCCACCTCACACTCGAGCTCGAACTGGCCGTCCGCGCGGCCTTCGTAGGCGTGCTCGATGATGTTCGAGGCGGCCTCGTCCGCGGCCAGCTGGACGTGGTAGGTTTCCGTCTCGTCCATACCGGCTTCACGGGCGGCCTGCGCCACCAGGTCGCGGATACTTTCCAGGTTGGCGAAATCGGATGCGTAGGTGGCTTTGCGCGTGCTGGTCATTGACAGAGAAGGGCAATCAAAGGCCGCCTCGCAAGCGGTTGGAGGCGGCCTCCCCAATCACAGAAGAAAGATCGCCAAATTAGAAATGACCAACGGCGGACAATGAATCGTCAAAGGTCTTGAACAGTTCGGTGAACCCGGCCAGTTCCAGCGCCTCTTTGATGCGATTCGGCACAGAGGCCAGCACCACTTCGCCGCGATTGTAGCGCTTGCAGGCGCGCTGGGCGGCCAGCAGGGCGCGGAATCCCGCGCTGGACATATACTCGAGGTCTGCCATGTCAATCACGAGCTTGTATTGCCCGTTCTTGTTCATCGCCTCCAGCGCCTGGCTGAACTGTGGAGCGGTGGAACTATCCACCCGCCCTTTGACCGAGATCACATTGCAATGCTTGAACTCTTTGGTGGTGGTTTCCATGGACATACCTCCAAGTGGATAAAACTTGCTTGCGCGGGAAAATTATATCACGAGAAGGAAATTAGTAAGGGACTTACTGGCGAAACGGTCACATCCCCGCGCCGAAGATTTCGCCGCCCAGTTTGAAGCCCGCCACCTCCAGTTTCGGACTGAAAAGCGGACGGATGCCGGTGGGCTTGAGCTGGCCAAGCACCTTGCCTCCCTCACCGATACCGGTTTGCTCGAACTTGAAGATGTCGGTCAGCACGACCACATCGCCTTCCATGCCGCCTACCTCGGTGATCTGGGTGGTCTTGCGTGAGCCGTCCTGCAGACGCGTCTGGTGGACGATGAGATTGATGGCCGAAGCGATCTGCTTGCGGATGGCGATGATGGGCATGTCCAGCCCGGCCATCATGGACATGGTCTCGATGCGCGCAATGGCGTCGCGCGGAGAATTGGCATGGAGCGTGGTGATCGAGCCGCTGTGACCGGTGTTCATGGCCTGCAACATATCCAACGCCTCGCCGCCGCGCACCTCCCCCACTACGAGGCGATCGGGCCGCATGCGCAGGGCGTTCCGCACCAGGTCGCGCACGCTGACCGCGCCGGCGCCGTCCACGCCGGGCAGTTTGGTCTCCATGCGTACCACGTGACGCTGTTTGAGATTCAACTCGACTGCGTCCTCGATGGTGATGATCCGTTCATGATTGGGAATGTAACTCGAAAGGATATTCAGCAGGGTGGTCTTGCCCGAACTCGTGTTTCCCGTGATCAGGATGTTCAGGCGCGCCCGCACGCACGCCTCGAGAAATGTGACCATGTACGGCGTCAGCGACTCGAGCGCCAGCAGGTCGTCCATGTCCATCTTGGTCGAGAGGAATTTGCGGATGGAGATGTGCGGCCCGTCCACCGCGACAGGCGGGATGGCTACGTTCACGCGCGACCCATCGGGCAGGCGCGCGTCTGCGGTGGGATTGTCGTAATCCACGCGCCGGCCAAGCGGATTGAGCATGCGGTCAATGATGCGCAGGACGTGGTCGTTATCCTCGAATTCCACGTCGGTTTCCAGCAACTCCCCGTTGCGCTCCACAAAGACCATCTTCGGCCCATTGACCATGATCTCGCTGATCTCCCCATCGGCCAACAACAACTCCAGCGGACCGTAACCGGCGATGTCCGCCAAAGCGCTGTCCAGCACCTGCTGGCGCACATCCGCCGGGATGGCGACCTTGATCTGTCCCAGCGCGGTTTCCAGCATTTCGCGCACCACGCGGCGGTTCTGCTGAGACACGGGCATCTTCTGCAACGCGGGCAGGACCGCACCCATCAAGTGCGTTTTCAATTTGACGACATTCGGCTCGCGCAGGGCGGCCGGGATGAATCGCAAGGCAGAATGGGTCATGGCAGATTTTCCGTAGGGTGGTTGATTGATGACGTTATTTTACACCTGAGAGACGTCGCGGAGTCCGACGACTCCTGTCATCAGACTTCCAAAATCAGGGGACCCTGGACACCGCTCTCAATTCAAACCTCGTGCAATATGGATGTGTTGACACAGCCCCTCACATCAGGTATGCTAGCCGTCGTCCGGGCAGGCCCGGCGCGGCGGAACCATGCCAACCCCGCCAGGGTCGAAAGACAGCAACGGTACGCACGCGTCTCCGGGCGCCGCCGTCAGCCTGCCCGGATATTTCTCCCCTCCCATCCCTTCTTACCTGTGGCAAAATAACCGCATGCCTCGCTGGCTCAACATCCTCCTCGCGCTCGCCATCGGCATTGGCCTTGGGCTTCTCTATGGCTGGGTCATTGATCCGATCCAATACGTGGATTTAACTCCCGATACCCTGCGCGCCGATTACCGCGCCGACTACGTGTTGATGGTCGCGGAGGCCTATCAAAGCGAACGCGACGCCGAAACGGCGGCGCGCCGGCTCGCCATCTTTGGAAGCCAGCCGCCGGCCGAAATCGCCGCGCCTGCGCTTCAATTCGGACGGGAGAACGGTTTCAGCCAAACGGAATTGATCCTGCTCGAAGATCTGGTCCAGGCCATGCAAACCTATCAGCCCGGAGCTGTCCTTCCATGAAGCGGTTCTTTGGAGACTGGCTCCTGCCCTTGATCGCCGGCCTTGCGCTCGGACTGGTCTACGCGTGGGTCGTCTCCCCGGCGCGCGTGGTGGACTCGATTCCCGCCGCGTTGCGCGCCGACTTCAAGGACGATTACCGCGCCGCTATCGCGGCCGCCTACGCCGCCACCGGCGACCTGACGCGGGCGCAGGCGCGCCTCGCCTTAATCGGCGACCCGGACCCGGTCCAGGCGCTGAGCGCGCAGGCACAGCAAATGCTCGGGGCGGGCGAACCATTCGAAACGGTCCAGCAGGTGGCGCAACTGGCGTCCGCGCTTCAGGGAAGTCTGCCCACTTCCGCTGCGCCGGTCACTGTCTCCGCGAGCGCGACCGGCACGGCCACGCCGCCCGATGTTGCGGGCACCGAAACGATGACAACACCCATTCTGCAAAACACCCGCACGCCGCTGGTGATCAATACAGCCACGCCGCGCCCCACTCACACGGCGACCGCCACGCTCGGCGCGCCGTTTGTGCTCGTCGAACAGGAAAGCCTCTGCGACGCGGCCCTGCCGGAGGGACTGCTCCAAATCACCGTGCTGGACGCGCACCGCCGCCAATTGCCCGGTGTGGAAATTATCGTCTCGTGGGAGGGCGGCGAGGAACATTTCTTCACCGGTCTCAAACCCGACCTGGGCAATGGCTACGCCGATTTTCAAATGACGGCCGGCGTCGTCTACGCCCTGCAGTTAGCCGCCGGCGGCTCCCCGCTGACCGACTTGAGCGCGCCGATTTGTTCCGGCGAGGGCGGCGCGACTTTCCTCGGCAGCCTTACCCTGACATTCCAACAGCCATAAAAAAAAACAGCCGCAGAGGATGGTCTGCGGCTGTGAACATCCACGCGAGAATCATCCCGGCGGGATGATGGTGTTGTTGACCCAGTCGTTGCCAATGCGGATTTCCACATCCACCGTCGCGGCAGGATCGGGGCTGATAATGATTTGATGTCCGCTGCTGACGCCGAACAAGGCGATCATATACTCCAGTGTGTACATCTTGGGCGAGTACAGCACGATGGTCGTGCGGTCGTAGGCGCGGTCGGCGTTGCCCAGTTCCGTCACGTTCAATCCCTGCGAGGCGAGGAAGCTGGCCGTGCTCTGTCCCAGCCCGGCCGAGACCGAACCGTTCAGCACGCGGATGCGCGCCGCGTCCTCCTTGGCCAAAACGAGCGGGTCGCCGCTAGCCATCGGGCTGAGCGCACCGCTGGAGGTGAAAATCTCGTCGCGCAGGACGCGGATTTTGTCCGAAATGGGTTTGAAGATGGACAACCCGTCCGGCGTCTGATCCAGATTCACCATGGTGTAATCAATGATGCCCGTTTTGATGTTCTCGCGCGGCACCTGCTGCACCAGGATGAATAATTCCATCGCGTCTTCGAAAGACAGATTCGTGTGGATGCCGTAGGAAATATTCCGATAGATATAGGGAGCGCTCGCCACCATGTTGGAGAAATTCTCGGGGTCGAGCACCTTGTCGCGGATGGCCAGGATAACCTGCTGCTGGCGCTCGGCGCGATCCACGTCGCCGCCGGAGGTCTTGCGGCTGCGGACGTAGGCCAGTGTCTTCCAGCCGTTCAGATGACGCCAGCCGGGCGTCAGCACCGCCTTGTCTTTCCCCGAACCGATCGGGTCGAGCACCATCTTTTCCTTGACATACACGTCAATCCCGCCGATCTTGTTGATCAGATCCTCGAAGGCGATGAAATCAATCTGGCCATAGTAATGCACCGGCACGCCCAGAAACTGTTCCACGGTCTTCATGGCAAGCGCCGGGCCGCCGCCGGGCAGTTTATAGGCCGCGCCCAGATAATAGGCCGTGTTGATCTTGTCGTATCCGAAGCCGGGGACATTGACCCACATATCGCGCGGGATCGAGAGCATCCCTCCTGTTTTTGTGATCGGGTCAATCGTGAGCAAAATCATCGTATCGGAGCGCGGGTATTCGCCCTTCTGCCAGTCGCGATAATCCAGGCCGATGAGCAGGATGTTGACGCGGCTTCCGCCGTCCCACGCGGGCGGCAATTCGCTCTCGGGCGCGGCGATCGCCAGCGTAGGCGTCGCAACAGGAGTCCCCTGCAAATCCACCTGCGGCGTGCCGAGTGGATTCAGGCCGGTGGTCTGGCAATCGGAGGGCGGGATACCCGGCAGGGAAGTCAGCGTCCAGCAACGGACGAGGCCGCGCGTGGCAAAGAGTCCCGCAATACCCAGCGCCACTACGACGCCCCAGAAAATCATCTGTCTGGTAGTCGGTCTTTTGAAGGTTATTTTCGGAATTCTGATTTGAACCATTCGTTACTCAGGCTTGAGGTAGATCATATTCAGGCCCAGCCGTTCCAGCCCGGCTTCGGCCCAGTGATACAGCATGGACGACTCGCCCTCGATGGCGGACATCATGACGGGGATAGCACGCGGGTCGGCGATTTCAGCGAGGGCGCGCATCGAAAGGATGCGGGCAGACATGTTCGTGTCCTTCTGGACCTCGATGAGGGATTCCACCGCCGGGCGGCCGATGGCGGTCAGGGCTTTTGCGGCCAGGTCCGCTACGAGACCGTCCGCGTCGCCCAGCGCGCGGACGAGAGGCTGGATCGCGCTTTCGTGGGGGTGACCGCACAGCCCCAGCGCCGCGGCCTGACGCACCTCGGGAGCCGCGTCGGCCAGGGGACGCAGGAGCAGGCTTACGTCCAGGTTTGGATGCGAGGCGAGAGCGCGTACCGCCCACCAGCGCGAATCCGTCTCGGGCGAGTCGAGCACGCGGGCAAGTGCCTCGACGGATTGCTCGCCAAGTTCCGCGAGCGCGGCTACCGCCGCCTCGGCGCGTGATTCGTCCCCGCTGGTCAGTTCAGCCAGCAGTTCATCCAAAGCAGGCACGGCGGGTTAACGCTCCGGGGGCGGGATGGGCAACTGGTCTTTCGAGATTTTAACCCACTTGTCGCCCTCTTCGATCAACATGACCGGAATGTCGTCGAGGATCGGATACTTCCGGTCACAGTCCTGACAGATCAGCCAGGAATCCTTATACAGGGTGAGCATTCCATTCTTCTCGCGCACGCAATTCGGGCAACGCAGGATTTCGAGCAATTCGGTACTGACCATGTCATCTCCATTAATTTACAAGCGGCTAGTATACCACGCTAGTTCGACGAAACACATAGCCCTTTCCGTTTAGCCGTTTTTTCAGGGTCCTCTGTGCCCGGGCCGTATTCACAGACCGCCTGCCAGGGCTCGTAATGGGTCTTGATTTCGTCCTGAAACAAGACCGCGCCGTCTTTCCAGACCGTGCGCGTGACAACCACATCTGCACCGTCGGCGGCCCAATCCACCTGTTTGATCTGATTCTTGCCGAGTTCGGGGTTTTCCACAAAAGAGGCTTTCGGTGCATTGACCACGTTCTGCGGGCCGGTCGTCTCCCAGGTCACGCTGCGGCCGTCCGAGGTGGAGTAGAACTTCCAGGTCAGGGTGCGCGCGCCGGGATCCACGTAGGTTTCCATCAGAATCCAGTAAGGCGTGTCGTTGGTGAATTTGAAATCCACCAGCGGGAAATACACGGTGGCATCCATGCCGGCCCACGTCGAATCGCGCTCGCCGCTGGCGGTCATCTCGTAATAGGTCACGCGGTAGGCGTGCGGCACGCGCTCCACAATCGGATAGCCGCCGAAGAAGGCAGTGCGGAAGAGCGTAGTGCTGACCTGACACACGCCGCCGCCGACGCCCTTGATGGTGCGTCCGCCATAAATGATCAACGCCTCGGCAAAGCCATTCTCCAGGCTCACGTCGCCCATCACCTGCCCCATCGAAAAAGTCTCGCCGGGCGCGACGAATACTCCATGAAAGCGCGCCGCCGCGGTCTGGATGTTCTGGATACGCTCGGCGCTCGAACCGTAAAAATAGGATGTCTGTGTGCTGACCAGTTGCGTGATGCCAAGAGACGCGGCCGTGGCATTGTCGTTGACAGCGGGCTGGGCTTCGGTCACCACCAGCGGGACGGTGTGCTCGCCGCGCTGGATCGCGTCATTGATTGCGGCGATGCTGGCCTCGATGTCGGTCACACGGCCGACTTTGGCGGATTCGATCAAAACCAGTTGCGCGGTTGGGTCGTCGAAATAGAAATGAGCATTTTCAGGCAGACGATCCACTTCGGCGGCAATGTTGGTCAGGGACTGGCGGAACAACGCAGGGTCAAGCCTCAGTTGATATTGAACCTGCCCGCCGTTATCCACGCGCTGGACGACCAGCAGGTTGGCAAGCACGGGCGGCTCGAAGAACCACGGCCCGGGGTCGCCCTCCGCCGCGTTTGGCACGACAATGCGCAGCGGCTCGGACAGAATCTGCCGCGCCAGGTCTGCCTGCGCGGAGACGTCCATGACCTGCGGCGCTTGTTCGTGAATCACCAGCGGCACTTCACCGTCGCGGAAGGTTTGTAATTGGGCAGTCAAATACAGGATGGTGGCATCCACATCGAGGACGCGGCCGACCTGCCCGGGCTCGGCGATGACATTGGTGCCGTCCAAACGTAAACTAGCCTCGCGAACCGGTTGATTGATCTGAGAAGAGAGGGATTGCAAATATGCGTATGCCACGCGCTGGTCAAGCACAATGACCGGGGCCAGGTTTTGTCCCTGCGAGCGGGCACGGATTTGACCGGTCAACGCGCCGAATAGTCCTCCGCTTCGGCCCAGACGATAGGCGGCCTGCGCGCTGGACGAGGCGTCGAAGATCATACCCAGTTCCGCAGGCGAGACGACCCAAATCCTGCCGCCGTCGCGCAAGACCACTTTGCCATTAATCGGGAAGGAAAGTGTCTGGTTGAGTTTGACCGCGGCCTCGGCCGGATTCAGGCCTGAGATGTCCACGCCGGCCACGGTCACGCCGGGGAAGATGCGCCCTGCGTAGAGCAACTGGTAGCCGAGAGTCCAGAGGATGAGGAATCCGAAGAATAACGCCAGGCCGCCCAGGCCAATCGCCAGCAGGCGCATGGCAGTGGAGGGCCTCGGCTGGGGTGCAGGAGAATACGAATACGCGTAGGCGGACATGGGTTAGATTATACCCGCTCGAATGAGCGGCAAATGAGAGACGGTTGAAGGGAAAATGAAGTTCCCTGTTTAGAAACACATCGAGTCCGTTAAAACTTCATCCACGGTATCAGCATTGGCGTCTTGGCCTTGTAATCGGCATAGGCTTGACCGAACTCACGCAGGAGTTTTCGCTCCTCGAAATACGCGCCAATCAAAATATAGATGGTCGCAGAGACGTAAAGCGTAAACGAATTCAGACTCACGTTGGGGGTCAGCCAGAGGAACAGGAGACCAGCCGTGTACAACGGATGGCGGACGAGGCGATACAGTCCACGCGTGACGAGCGAGGACGGCTTCTCCTCCTCGAACAACTGCCGCAGACCGATGAATGAGAGCGTGTCCGTTTGCAGGACGCCAACGGCCAGCATCAGCGCGGACAGCACCTGCCCGGCCAGCATGAGATACGACCATGGTGCGGGGATGGAATAGAATGGCGCGTTCGGCAGGGCAACGACCAGCCAAAGAATTGGCAGGAAGGTGGCGAAAGAGAAGATGTTGTAGAACAGGCGGTAGCCGCGCGCCATGGTCTTGCCAAAAGCGCCGATCAACCAGTTTTTGAATGGCAGGGAGGCCACGATCGAATGGATCACTCCCCAGGCAAGGACGGCCAGTACGATTTGAAGGATGCTCAAGGTAACCTCTCGAAAAGAAATAAACAGTCATCTTGCAGATGACTGTTTATTTGACTGGTGGAAGAGAAAAATCCTTACACAATATCCGTCCTTCGTCTTCGGGTTTCGGTACACCGCTTCGCGGCTACTCAACCCTCCGCTCAGGACGAACATATTACTCCGCGCCGAAGGCAGGCAGTTCGAGAGTCTGCCCGCCGACCTCAACGAGGTAATACGGCGCCCAGGCCACGCCGAACAGGTTAACATAGACATCCGTCTTCTTTGCATTAACTGTTACTTCGGTGATCTGGTTGACCACGTCACCCCAGCGGGCGTTGACCTCGTCCACAACGGATTGGCGTTCGCGCTCGAGCTGGCCCAATTCCTTTTTCATCTGCTCGATGGCCTCGAGCGATTCGTCCACATCCGCCTTGGCCTGTTCGGTGAGACGGCGCTTGGTCAGCGAGGAGGAGAGTCTACGCGTGCTGCGGCTGCCGGTAAACAGGCTGAACACATTCTCGGCGTGCGTGCCCATCTCCTCCATTTTGCGCTGGCTGAGTTCCGCCTCGTCCTGGCGGAGTTCGCGTTCTTCGCGATACAACTTGTCCTGCAACGCCGCAATCCTGCGCTCGATCTGCGCGGTGACCTTTTCGATCTCGGCGTCGCGGCCTTCGCGGGCGGCGTCGGCGCAGGCCTTCATGAAGTCCGCCTGCGATACATCGGGACCGCCATAGACCTTCAACGTCTCATTGGCGCGCGCCTTGACCGCCGTCGTGCGATAGACCCAGTCGGCGAAATCCTTCTGCAAAGCATTGACCAGTTTGGCATCGCCAAGCGGGGCATCGAGCGTATCGAAGCGCGCGTCCGGCGCGGGATTGCCTTCCACTTTATCGAGGGACGGCCCGTTATAGGGGAAATCCTCCCAGCGAACCACCCCGCGTCGGTCTGGACTTTCGACGAGCACCGCGCGGCGAATGTCCGCGTCCACGCCCAGTTTGCGGTCGAGGAAGCGCACCTGCGCGGAGCCGATCAACGCGGAGCGGTACAGCACGCCCTTCTGCACCGCGCCGGACGGCATGGACTTGCCCGCGGCCGAGAACGCCTCGCTGAGGCTGTAAGTCATCGGCAGGAAGTATTCGGCGATTCCAGAGGGGACGGATGGCCGCGTAGTGCTCCCGTCTGTCGGCGGACGGCTGACGGCGGACGGTCTGGGCGGCGCGGCGGCCGCCATAACGGGAGCAGACCCAACGTCGAAGGAAGCGGCGGGCGCGGAGGCGCGGCGCGGCGCGGCGGTGCGAGTCGCTTTCGCCCCGGTCAGTTCGTTCAACGCGGGAATCTGCGCCCGCGTCAACGGCCCGGCCAGGTAGTTCATCGCAAAACGCGTCTGAAACACGACCGGCGCTTTCTCGTGGACGTTGTGCATGACGAAGACGCGCTTGCCAAGGCCGGAGATGAGTTTGTCCATCTTGGCGCGGTCCATGCCGCCAGCCACACTCTCGAGGCCATCGAGCAGGCGCTGTTTGTCCTGGTCGGTTTGCAGTTTGCCGATGACCCAGGTGCCCGCGTTGGAGAGGGCCTTGTAATCCACGTCCACAGGATTCTGCGTGGCGAGCAGGAGGCCGATACCGAAGGCGCGCGCTTGTTTGAGCATGCGCAACATGGGCTGCTTGGAGGGCGGATTGGAGATCGGAGGCAGGTACCCGAAAATCTCGTCCATGTAAACGAGGGCGCGCAGGGTGGTGGAGCCGCTTTGTGTGCGCATCCAGGTTTCGATGGCCGAGAGCAGAAGCGTGACGAAGAACATGCGCTCCGGGTCGCTCAGGTGAGCGAGATAGAAAACCGAGTGGCGCGGCTTGCCGTCCGCATTCCATAAGATTGAAGCGATGTCAAGGTCCTGGCCCTCGCGCCAGGTCTCGAAGGCGGGCGCGGCCAGGATGTTGTTGAGCAGCATGGCAAGTTCCATGCGCTCCTTGGCGGGGAAGAAGGATTCGAGCGGGAACGCGCCGAGTTTCTCAAAAGGCGGATTCTGTGTTTGCAGGATGAGTTCGGTCAGGTCGAGGTCCTTGCCCTGACTCCAGGCCGCTTCGAAAATGTTCGAGAGCAGGATGTGCTCGCGCGAACGAAGCGGATCGATGTCCTGCATGCCGACCAGACCAAGGATCGCGGTGGACGTGCTGGCAATGCGTTCGCGCAGGACCTCGCGGTTGCCCTCCCAGGGAAGGGACGGTGCGGCCAGCGACGACAACACGCTGACGGGAACGCCCGCGTCCGAGCCCGGCGTATAGACGGCGAACTCGGCCGCGTTCTTGAGGGCGATCATGCGCTCGCGGTCAATGCCCCACTCCGCGAGACCTTTCTTCCACATCTCGGCGGTTTCCTTCGCGGCCGCCTCGAGGGTTTTGCCTTCGCGGCGCACCGCGTCCGCGTCCAGCCAGGGCTGGAAATCCTGCGGTGCGAATTCAGGGAAGTGCAGGAGCAGGTTGGTCAGGTCGCCTTTAGGGTCAATGACGATGGCGGGGATGCCCTGCAACGCGGCCTCTTCGAGCAGGCCGATGCACATGCCGGTCTTGCCCGAGCCGGTCATGCCCACGACCACTCCATGCGTGGTCAGGTCGGCGGGATCGTAAAGCAGGGCCTTATCGGCCAGTTTGCCTTTGGCGGCGTCGAAAATTCGTCCGAGAAAGAATTGTCCCTGGGTGTCGAGCATGTCAAGCCTCCGCGCGATAAGTTGGATGAATCATATCTCTTTTTATGCGCAACAACAAGGTTGAAATAAAAAAAAAGGGCGCGCTATCGAGTGCGCCCCGAGGGGATCAATCGTCGTCGTTATCGTTGTCGTTCTTGTTGTCGTTGCTATTGTCGTTGTGATCGTCATCGTTGCTGTTGCTGTCATCGTCGTTGCTGTTATCGTTTTCATTATCATTGTTGTTCTGGTCATCATTGCCGCCAGAGCCAGAGTCGTCCTCGACGACTTCGATGCGCGTGGCAACAAATCTCCCATCGGAAGTGTAGTAACCTTCGATCCGAACCGTCACGCCGACGGCCGGTATGCCAATGATCTCCGCCGTGCTGACATCCACCGGGCGCCCGTTCACCAGCCAGAGCGCGCCTTGCATCATTTCGATGTCGCCTATGACGTAATCGGTTTCGCGCTGGTCATCGTCATCCGATTCAGGCGCGTCGGGCGTGGACTGAGAGTCTGGTTCCGATTGGTCGTCGGATTCAGGATGAGGCGCCTCCTCGCTCGAGTCTTCCGAATCTTCCTGCTCGAACTCCTCGGGCTCCACCGTCGGCAGGACGACATCCGGCGGGAGGAAAGTCAACTGGGTAGCCTGGATCGTCCCGTCAGGCTGGGTCACGCCGGTGACCATCACCGCCGCGCCGACCATCACCGGCTGGTCGGGCAGGGCTGCGCCGGCTGTGTTGACAGGCAGTCCGCCGACATTCAATTGATTGCCGTTGACCGCGACCACATAACCCGAGAAGGATACTTTCTCCGTGCGGCCGCGCGCCAGTAATTCGCGGATCTCTTCAAAGCGTTCATTTTCGTGTTCCAGTTCAAGCCCCTCGCGCTCGACTTCATCGGCGACAAAGAGGAGGCTGAATTCCTCCCAACCGCGCTTAACCGGGTAGAGGTTGTCGCCGGGCAGAGCGCCAGAGGAGGCGCGCACCAGACCTGTGCCGCCCAAGAAGAAGATGACCAGCATCAAAGCCACCGCCAGCGGGCGGAAGGTGAACAGGAATGACCGCCGCGGGGCGCGTTGGGCCTCGCGCAATTCGGCAACGCGCTGAAGCAGACGGGCGCGGCCGCGGCGCTGAGCCTCGGCCGGGACCTCGGTCGCGGCCAAAGTCCGCGCGTGAAGCGAGGCTTCCAGTATCGGGCGCAGGTCTTTGGCGAGATCAGGATAGCGGCGCAGGGCGGTTTCCACATCTTCACCCTGCTCCAGAGCTTGCAGGCAGGTTTCTAGAGCGTCGAAAAGCTTGTCAGTCATGGGAGGCCTCCCCAATCCCGCGCTGAAGGGCGGCCAGGGCGCGGAATTGCAGGGCTTTCACGGCATTGACATTCTTGTTCATCAAAGAGGCCGTTTCTTCGAGCGAGTAGCCCTCGCCAAAACGCAGGGCGAGGACATGCTGTTGTTCGTCGGTCAAATTCTTGAGGGCGCCGCGTACGCGCTGCTGCTGTTCGCGGTGTTCGAAATCCTCGGGGTGCAGAGCCAGCGGATCGAGCATGTTTTCGTCGAGCGCCTGGGTGGGGCGGCGATACGAACGCCGCAAATGGTCGGTTACGATGTGGGAAGCGGTGCCGAGCAGCCAGGCTTTGACGCTCGTCCGCGGTCCGCGCTTGCCCTGAACGGCTTCCAGCAAACGTACGAACACCTCACTGGCGATATCCTCCGCGAGGGCTTCGTCGTTGAGACGATAGCGCACATAGCGATAGACATCCGGGTGATAACGATCATAGAGCTCGCCGATGGTCCGCGAATCCAGTTCCCTCAAACCGTCCAGCGCGGCGGATTCTGTAAATTCAAGCATGGTCGGTGTGACGTTCCCAATGAGAAATTCGGTGCATAGGTCTTCCGGAGGACGGGGCAAGTATAACATTGCACACTGCGGTACTAAGGCTGGACAATCACCTCAAAAACCACGGCCTGGCCGTCACGGTAGACTTCGAGCAAACCGGGGTCGTTTTCCGCGACGCGCAGAAAATTTCCATGATTCAGATCGGTGTGCACGTAACGCGATCCAAACGCGTTG
The DNA here is from genome assembly GCA_037445635.1 of Chloroflexota bacterium. Lineage (GTDB taxonomy): Bacteria > Chloroflexota > Anaerolineae > Anaerolineales > Villigracilaceae > JBFMCC01. The sequence goes on along the minus strand of JBBIKC010000012.1, from coordinate 34,775 downwards.
GCGATGAGCCGCGAAGGATTTTCCACATTTCCCTGTGTGATGTCAACCCACAGATCGTATAAAAGGGGATCATAGAGTTGCATGTAGGTCGGGTCCAGTCCGATCAAATAAGTGTTGTGAGTGTTGTAAAAAAACAATCGGGGAAAGTCATCCCAGTCGGTTTGGAAGACGCGCTCGCCTGCAAGTGTATTATCTTCAAGCCACGCGGAGGCACCCGAATACAAATCGTAAGGCTTGGATCGATCCATCGCCTCGCGCGCCCGGGGTATGGATACGGCCATGCTGACGACGACCAACACTGAAAGTAATACTCCGGTGAACCGATTGTAGCGGGAACCCGCTGAGGGGATAGAATCGGGCCCGCCTCGAGTCTGATCGAAAGATTGGGAGGCGAGGATCGGCGTCCAGGCAAAGGCCGCGAAGATCATTGCGAACGGCGGGAAATATTCCACGAAGCGCCGCGCCTGAAAGAGCATGAGACCAAAGAGAAGGGATATGAACAAACCCAGCGCGGTGCGTACCTCCATTTTTCTACCAGAGAGTCCCAGCGCGAGGGTGCCGCTGGCAAATGCAACCAGCGCGGGAAGCGAGTTTTCCAAGAGTTGTTTGGTCTCGTACGGAAACCACTCGTTGCCGACCCGCACGGAGGTTGCGTCGGTTAGTTTTGGCAGCAGGTGATTGAAGGAAAAAGTAATGTTCGCGGGAAAGTATGGGTTGACGATCAGTCCCAAAAGAAGGCCAGCGGTGATATAAAGCAACGGGCGAAATTCGAGACGATGCTCGATCAACGCCACAGCAAGGAGGTGCAGGACGGCGAGCGCAAGCATGAGGGGGAAAGCATCATAGAGCCAGACGTAAATGAAAGATAGCACGCTGAGGTGCTTGTGTTTACCTTCGAGCAGCCATGCCAATGCAAGCGCAAGGACAGCCAGCGACAATGACTGCGCGCGCGTCACGCTCATGCGATACAGGAACGCGTCTGAAATACCCAGCAGTGCCAGCGCCCACAACCATGCATATGGTACCTTCTGACGATGGAACAAAAACCAGATCGCAAGAAAGGCGAGGCTGGCGAAGATGACTGCCGACCATTTTGCGCCCAGCCTCAGATCGCCGAAGGTAAACGGGATCAGAGCGACATGAAAAAGAAAATGATGGTCGTAGAAGTCGGCGGCATTGAGAATGCTGAGCGGCAGCCAGGGAAATTCCGGTTTTAACCCCTCGGCGCGCATGATGGAAGCCAGTTTGATGTGATAAAAACCGTCGTTGTCGGGCAGATCGGGAGTGGCGAATTGAATCAATGCCATGCCGGTCACGAACAGAACCAGTAAAAACAAAGGAGTATATCGAAAGGCATTCTGCGGCTTTCTCATGGGCACATCTATCTCTCCTCACTCGAACGAGACTCGTCTGGAGGTCAAAGACCTCCAGACGAACACACGTTTTTAGGTCAAATGGAGGGAGTTAACTCCCGTTGCCATTGCTGTCGTCATCATCATCGTCGTTACTGTTGCTGTTGCTGTCGCTGTCGTCGTCATTGTTGTTGCTATTACTATCATCATCGTTGCTGTTGTCATCGTTGCTGTTGTCATCGTTGCTGTTATCGTCGTTGCTGTTTTCGTCATTACTGTTGTCATCGTTGCTGTTGACAGCGTCGGGCGACGAGCGCTCGGCCTCGCGGATGGTGAGCGTGCCGTCAGCATTGACGATCACGTGGATCTTGACGAAGTCGCCGACCGCGATCTGGTCCTTGATCTCGGAGAAGTCCGCCACCGTATACACGACGCCGTTGATGGTCCACTGGTCGCCATTGATGGATTCGACCACGCCGTAGACTTCCTGCCCGCCGCTGTCCGACGAGTTGCTGTTGTCGTCGTTGCTGTTGTTGTCGTTCGAATTGACGTCGTTGCTGTTGTTGTCGTTGGTGTTCGCGTCATTGCTGTTGTCGTCATTGGTATTGACATCGTTACTATTGGAGTCGCCTGCAGATGCCTGGGGCACGTCCACACCGGTGACAGTCAGCGAACCGTCGGCCGCGACCTGCGCCTGAATCTTGACCGTATCGCCGACAGCAAACGGGCCGCCGCGCACGACCGCGGGATCAACAGTAATGGTCTGGCCGCTGATCGTCCACTGGTCGCCGTTCATGGCCTCGATCTGGCCGGTGAATTCCACCATGGAGGCTTCCACTTTGCCTCCGCCGCCCGAGGAGGCGGTCAGCGACGGGCCGCAGGCGCTCAGGGCCAGCGCAGCCAGCATCAGGACGGTCAGGATAACGAAGCGTGTATTTTCTTTCATCTCATCTCTCCTATTTTGGATGGGTTTCATCAAATTTGTCGGCGGAGAGACGAAAAAGTTACGGGTGGGTTTACCGATCAGTGTGGTCTTCGACGTTGGTGGATAAATTGAACCGCGAAGAATCTAAGGCCGCGAAGTCTCCGAATTTCGCGAAGAGGGATTCCTTCGCGTCAAAAGGGTTTCTTCGCACACTTCGCATCTTCGCGGTGAGAAACTGGATTTACGGCTTTTGCGCCTGGGCGAACACGCGCTCGAATTCCTCCATGTACAGCGCGGCTATCTCCGGGCTGAAGAAGATGACAATATTCTCGTCGTTGCGATTCTCGGCGCTGGCCGTGAAATTGTACGAACCAGTGACGACGATCGAGTCGTCAATGATGATGACCTTGTGATGCATCTGACCGTCGTTGCCGTCCAGCCGCACATCCAGCCCGGCCTGGACGAAGGCATCGTACTCTGTTCCCTCGTTCGATTGAACCTGTGCCGCCTCCATCACACCGGCCACAGTCACGCCCTCGGCGGCGCGGGCGTGGATCGCCTCGGCCAGTTCGTCCGCCGTGAAGGAATAAGCCAGGAAGTAGATGCTGTCCGTCGCGCCCTCCAGCAGTTCGCGGACGGGCTGGGCCGCGCCGTCGTCGGGTGAGAAATACACCTCGACGCGGACGCCGTCAATCGTCACGACCGGATTCGGCGTTTCGGGCACAATGTCCCCGCCGAACTTGTCGTCCACGAACATCTCCTCGAACTCTTTGGTGTAGTCCTCCGCCACCTTGATGGAACGGATGCGCACGAGGTTGTTGTTGTCATTATACGTGCCGGTCGTGGTGAAGTTCAGCGAGCCGGTCCAGACCTCGGAGCGGTCAATGACCACGAACTTGTCATGCATCAGTCCCTCGCGGCGGTCGCCCAGAATCGGCAGGCCGGCCTCGATCAGCGCCACCGGCACGGTGCGGTCGCGGTTGTCGCTTTCCATCACGATGCGCACCTGCACGCCGCGGTCGCGGGCGCGCAGCAAGGCGTTGCCCAGTTCGCGCAGACTCAGGCTGTAGATGGCAACATCCACGCTGAGTTTGGCGGAATCGATGGCGGCGATGAGCGGCGTTTCGATTCCACCCGATTCCTGTGACGCGGCTGGATTGGTCGGGTCGGTGAAGTAGATTTCGAACCAAGGACCGCGCGCGCCGTAACCGACGTGGATCGGCAGAGTCTCGATGACCGGCGCGGGCGTCTCGGTCGCGCCGGATGGGGTGTCTGTCGCGTCGTCCGCGGGCGTTTGCGTACCTGACGGCGTGCAGGCCATCGTCAACAGTAAGGTCAACAGGACGGCCTTGCGGCTGATGGATGTCATCGTATTTTTCATGGCGGCCTCAACTTTGATAAATGGCCGTCATTGCGAGCCCCGCTAGGGGCGAAGCAATCTCCAATGCGGCGAGGAGATTGCTTCGTCGCCGCATTGCGGCTTCTCGCAATGACAGAAAGGTTTATATTCTCGACCTCAGATATTCATGTTGCTAATAGGCAACTGTCACATCGCATTATAGCAAATTTGTTCGGGATGATGGTCTCCCTTTTGAAATCCGTTGGATTTTTCACCGCGAAGAAGGGAAGACCGCGAAGATTCTTGAATCCCGCGAAAGGCTTCCCTTCGCGGCTCAAATCCATCTTCGCGCCCTTCGTCGCTTCGCGGTTAAAATTTTTCTCCCGCCATCAGAACGACTCTCTCTACGGGGAATCCGCCGTTCGGGATTTGTGTTGGTATAATCCCTCCGCCATGTCGCTTGCACAATTCATCTACACGGAAGTGTTGAAGCCACGGCCTCTGCGCGTGCTGACCAACGCCATCCTCCTGCGCATCATCCCGCGCGTGACAAAAGTCGGGCCTGCGCGCCTCTTCCTAGATCCAGAAGACCCCGTGCTTTCGGGCGCGGTCGCCTTGCGTGTGTACGAGCCAAGTGAATTGTATTTCTTCCAAAAACACTGCCGCGCGGACATGACCCTCGTGGACATCGGCGCGAACGTGGGACTGTACACCGCGCTGGCCATGCACAGCCTGAACGCGGACGGACGCATCGTGGCGGTCGAGCCGCGGCCGCAGAGTTTCGGCTTCCTCGAACGCAACATCGCCGAAAACCGCCGCGCCGACGGTCCGCGCGTGGACGCGCTCCACATGGCCGCGGCCGCGGAGCCTGGCGCGCGTCTGCTCTTCCAAAATCCAGAGAACAAGGCCGATAACCGCCTGTACGCCAACAGCGGACAGAACTGGGAGGGCATCGAAGTCCAGAGCGGACCGCTGGACGCGCAACTCGAGTCGCTTGGAATCCAGCAGGTCAATTTTGTGAAAGCCGACGTGCAGGGATACGAGCAAATGGCCCTGCGCGGACTGCGCGGGACCCTGCGCCGTTCGGAGCGCGTGATCCTGATGACCGAGTTCTGGCCCAAGGGACTGCGCGACGCGGGCGGCGACGCGCCCTCCTATTTGCAGGAGTTGACCGACGTGGGCTTCAAGTTGTACGAATTGAAGGAGACGCCGCGCGGGAAATTGGTTCCGCTCGAGGATTGGGGCAAACTCATTGGCAATTTGAAAGGGAGGAAGTATGCAAATATCATTGGGTTGAAGGGAATTGAAATCAAGCAAGTAGGCCGCAAGGACAACCAAGTCTACACAGCGCAGTATAATCCCTCCTCGTGACCCCCTCCTCCGCCAACCGTCAGATCGCCCGCGCCGCGGGCACGGTCATGCTTGCCATCGTCTTCGGGCAACTGGCCGGGCTGGCCCGCAGTATCCTCGTGGCGCGCGCCTTCGGCGCCTCTCCCGAACTGGACGCCTTCCTCGCCGCCAACCGCGTCTCCGAGACGCTCTTCCTGCTGGTGGCGGGCGGCGCGCTCGGCTCGGCCTTCATCCCGACTTTCACTGGATTCCTCGCCAAAGGTGAAACAGACTCCGCCTGGCGGCTGGCCGCGTCCATCGCCAACGCGGTCACACTGACCCTCAGCCTGCTGGCCGTTTTCGCGGCGATTCTCGCCCCGGGGATCGTCCGTTACCTGCTCGCCCCGGGCTTTTCCAACGACCCGCATCTCTTCCCACTGACGGTCTCCCTGCTCCGCATTCAATTGATCTCAGCCGTGCTCTTCGGCCTGGGCGGATTGGTCGTGGGCATCCTCAACGCGCACCAGGTCTTCCTCATCCCCGCGTTGACTCCCGCCATGTATCAACTCGGAATCATCTTCGGCGCGGTCGCGCTCGCGCCCTCGATGGGCATCTACGGCCTCGCCTGGGGCGTGGTCCTCGGCGCGGTGCTGTATCTTTTCTTGCAAGTTCCCTCTCTGCTCACTATCACCCCTCACCCCTTGCCCCTCTCCCGCTGGGAGAGGGGTTGGGGTGAGGGACTTGGTTTCAACAACCCCGCCGTCCGCCAAGTCATCACCCTCATGGGGCCGCGCCTGCTGGGCGTGGCGGTGGTGCAACTAAATTTCTGGGTCAACACCTGGCTGGCCTCGCAGATGAGCGCGGGCAGTGTGACCGGTCTGTATTACGGTTTCTCGCTCATGCTCATGGCGCAGGCCGCCATCGCGCAATCCGTGGCGATTGCCGCCATGCCGACCTTCTCCGCACAGCACGCCCTCGGCCAAACAGACGAGATGCGCGCCTCGCTGGCCGCGTCCCTGCGCGGGGTGATTCTGCTCGCGCTCCCCGCCTCGCTGGGGCTGATCCTTTTGCGCGAGCCGCTGGTGGGACTGCTCTATCAGCGCGGCCAATTCGACGAGCGCGCCCTGCAACTCGTCGCGTGGCCGCTTCTGTGGTACGCGGCAGGGCTGGTCGGTCACTCGATCATGGAAGTGCTGACCCGCGCCTTCTACGCGCAACAAGACACGAAGACGCCCGTCCTCATCGGCACGGTGGCAATGATCTTGAATGTGGTCTTCAGTTTTACGTTTTCGAAATGGTTCGAGCGAATCGGATGGATGCCTCATGGCGGACTGGCATTGGCAAATTCCCTGGCCACCGCGTTGGAGGCGACGGCATTGTTTATCGTGATGCGCGTCCGCTTGAAGGGAATCGAGGGGAAGAGTCTCCTGCGCGGGTTCGCGGCCGCGTCCGTGGCGGCGCTGGGAATGAGTCTCGCGCTCGGGTGGTGGAGTCAGGCCGCGGGGAGTCTGAACCGCTGGATCGTCGGGCTGGGAGGAGTCGGGATTGGGGGAATCATCTATGGAATCATCATCGCCGCGCTACGCGTCCCCGAAGTCCAGCTGCTCATCTCCGCCCTCCAACGACGATTCAAATCGCGCTGAGCGAAGCGCAGCGGAGACGAAGCGCGATCTAAAAGCATCTCGTCTACGGCTTTCGACAGACACGAAAGCCTCCGCTCGACGCGATTACCGAATGATCATCCAACTGATCGTCGCCACCAGCAAACCAAGCAGGATGCCGCCGATGACCTCCAGCCAGGTATGGCCGAGCACCTCGCGCAGATCCTTCTCCGAAATCGGATGCCCCGCGAGCAGTTCGTTCACGATGACGTTGATCTTCTGCGCCTGGATGCCCGCCTGATGACGCACATTGGCCGCGTCATAGACCACGATCATCGTGAAGGCAAAGGCCAGCGCGAAGAGCGGCGAATCGAATCCCTGATACAGGCCGACGCCGTGCGTCGCGCCCACCACCAGCGCCGAATGCGAACTGGGCATGCCGCCTGCATTGGCAACCGCGGCCCAGTTCCATTTGCCCGTGCGCAGGTATTCCATCGGCGGCTTCAACAATTGCGCCAGCCCCCACGCGGCCAGCGCACCGATCAGAATCTGGTTTTCGATGATTTTCAAAAAACTCATTCTTCACCTTCGAACTCGGTCAGGTCCTCCCCGCTCAATTGACGCACTTTGAGGTCGGCCGCTTCGAGCAATTCGGAACAGCGCTTCGTCAGCGACTGGGCGCGCTCGAACAGTTTCATGGATTCTTCCAGCGGCTTGCCGCCTTCTTCGAGCGCGGCGACGATGGACTCGAGTTCGGCGAACGCCGCCTCGTAGGATAATTCCTCGACAGGTTTGGGTGCAGGCGATTTACTCACGCTTCCTCCGTGACCCTTCGACTTCGCTCAGGGCAAGCTCCGATTTGGTGACCGTAACACCGAATTGACCATCGCTGACGCGCACGCGCAGGGACGCGCCCGCGCGCGCCTGCGTCACACGCGTGACTAAACCCCCGTCCGCTTCGCGCGTGACGAGCGCGTAGCCGCGTTCGAGCACCGCCAGCGGACTGAGCGCCTCCAGTCGGCGCGCCAGGCCTTTGAGCCGCGTCGACTCGAGCGCGGCGTGATGGACTAATCCCGTCAGCGCGCGGCGGGCGAGATCGTCGAGCCGCTGGCGGTCGGTTTGGATGCGGCGGGCGGGAGAGAAATAACGCAGGCGCGTTTCGAGACTCGACACTTCGATGCGATTTTGATTGAGCAAAGAGACGATTGCATTTGCAATTCGAGATTGATAATTGGCGAGTCCCGCTGAAAGATCAACGATTGTAATCGGCGTCGCCAGTTCGGCCGCGGCGGTGGGAGTGGGCGCGCGCAGGTCGGCGGCGAAATCGCACAGCGTGAAGTCCGTCTCGTGGCCGACTCCCGAAATGACGGGCGACTCGGATGCGGCCACCGCGCGCACCACGCGTTCGTCGTTGAAAGCCCACAGGTCCTCGATGGAACCGCCGCCGCGCGCCAGCAGGATCACGTCCGGGCGGACGACGCGGTTCAGGTCACGCAGACCAGCCGCGAGCGCGGGGGGCGCGTCGACTCCCTGCACGGCGGAAGGCGCGAGCACCACGTCCGCCAAAGGATAGCGCCGTCGAATCGTGTTGAGCATGTCGCGCAACGCCGCGCCCGAGGGAGACGTGACGATGCCAATCGTACGCGGCAGTTCGGGGATGGGACGTTTGCGCGACGGGTCGAACAGCCCCTCGGCTTCGAGCACGGCCTTCAGGCGCAGGAACTCCTGGTACAGTGCGCCCTCCCCGGTGGGACGGATGAGGTCGGCCACGAGTTGATACTGCCCCGCGGGTTCGTAGACCGTGATGCGGCCGTGCGCCTCGACCGCGAGCCCATCCTGCAAAGCAAGTTTCATGCGCGCCGCGTCGGCTTTCCACATCACACAGCGCAGGGACGCGCCCGCGTCCTTGAGGGTGAAATAAAGATGGCCCGAAGTGGGCCGCGAGAGGTTGGAGATTTCGCCCGTCACCCACACCTCCTGCAACGCGGGATCGGATTCGAGCAAGCCGCGCAGGTGGCGGGTGAGGGTCGTCACCGTCCATTGGACGGAGGCGAAGAGCGTGGGTTGACTCATTGAAAGCGAGGATACTTTCGGGAGGGGGATGTGTCAAGTGGGAAGTGCGCGGCAGGGCCAAGAGTCCCGCGCCGAGAAAATAAGATGCTACGTTGTCCTTAACTCTCCCTATCGCAATTCGGTTTCTTGTTGGACGAGAATCTTCCAAACAAATGGTGAATTAGGTTATAGCTCCGCAAAGATGGTAATTGCACATTTCTTTTTTCCAGAAATGTTGTGGTTTTCAAACTTATGAAATAATTCAAACATACAAGGATTGTCGCGATTATCATTAATCCCAACGAGAACCAGAATATATCCCAGGAGAATCCATTATTGGAGACCCAAAAAACAAATATAGACAAAGAAAAACTTGCGAAACAAATAATCATGTATCGTTTCTGAAGCCTCAACGACTTGAGAGTAGGCATTAAGTTGTCCGAATATTTGTATCCAACATATATACCTGCTATAAACATTGCGAGTGCAATCAACGCGAGAAGTATCGAAATTGAATTACCAAGATATTGTATTACCATTCTCACATCCTCCAATCGGCGAGGGTCTATGACCCCACCATCTTTTCCTCATTCCCATTTAACCATCGCATGATAGAAGTATAGTCCGAAATCTGCTTCTCTGCTAGAATCACACCATCATGAAACGACTCTGGTCACCCTGGCGTATGAAATACATCGAAGAACACGAAAAAGCGGACGGCTGTATATTCTGTATTGCTCTCGCGAAAGAAGACAGCGCCGAGAACCTGATCGTGGCGCGCGGCCGCCGCGCCTTCGTCATGCTTAACCTGTATCCCTACACGAGCGGACATCTCATGGTCGCGCCGATGGAGCACCAGCCTTCGCTCGAACTGCTGGACTCCGAGACGCGCGCCGAGATGATGGAACTCACTTCGCAGGCGATGGTCGTCTTGAAGAAGGTCTATCATCCGCAGGCCTTCAACATCGGCGCGAACATCGGTGAGGCGGCTGGCGCGGGCGTGCCCGAGCACGTGCACCTGCACATCGTCCCGCGCTGGACGGGCGACACGAACTTCATGTCCGCGCTGGCCGAGACGCGCGTCCTGCCCGAAACCGTCCAGGAAACATACCGCCGCATCAAAGAGAGTTGGGATAAAAGAACAAGCTAGAGTCTTGCCACGGAGAATACAGAGCGCACCGAGAATTTAAATCTCTGTGTTCTCTGTGGTGAATATGAAACTATGAAACCTTGCCTGTTTTGCTTCCTGCTCACCATCCTCCTCGCCAGTTGCGCGCCATCTACGAATAATCCCGTCCAGACTCCGACAGAATCCAGCACGCCGACCGCCGCGCTCCCCAGCCCCACGCCGTCGAAAACGCCCCTGCCCGAATTCCCCGCCGCGGTCAACCCGCTGACCGGGCTGGCCGTCGAAGATCCCAGCCTGCTCGACGTCCCCGCGCTGTTGATCTCGATTTCTCATTTCCCTGCCACGGCGCGTCCGCAGGCGGGACTTTCGTTTGCGCCCTTCGTCTATGAAATCTACATCACCGAGGGCGCCACGCGCTTCCTCACCGTCTTCTATGGACAGTATCCAACGCCCGAAGTTCCTCTCACAGGCGATTGCACCGTTCGCGGCGAACCATTCTCGCGCACGGGCGTCATTCTCGGTAACCGCGTCTGGTTGGACGAAAATGCGAACGGCCAATACGACGATTGGGAGGTGGGCGTGGGCGGCGTGTGCGTCAACTTGCTGGACGCGGCCAGCGGCGAAATCGTCCAGCAGACCACAAGCGACTCGAACGGCTTCTACGGATTTAACGCCGCGCCGGGCGAATATGTCATCGAGTTCGTCAAGCCGCGCGGCTGGGACTTCACCGCGGCGGACGCGGGCGATGACCAAACCGACAGCGACGCGGACGCGTCCACGGGCAGGACAGGCCGAACGTCCGCGCTGGACGCGGACGATTTGTCCCTGGATGCGGGGCTGATCCCGCCTCCGAATCTTCCCACGCCCGCGCCCGAGTCCATGCCACGCGCCTGGGTCGGACCGGTGCGCTCGGGGCGGCTCATCTACGCGGACATCGCCGCGTTCTACGAGAAGTCCTGCCTCATCTTTGCATTTGCCTCGCCGGAGGTGTTGGAACATCTGCCGCAATGCGCCCTTGTGTATCACATCATCGAAGGCGGCGGGTATATGCTCGAGCGCGATGAAATGATCGCCATCGCCGAAGAACACGCCCGCGAGCAGGGCTCGGACTTCAATTATGTAAGCAACATTTACAGCCAAACCCCGCCCGCGGCGCCCAGCCTGCCCGCCGCGCAGATCAAGGTATTCATCGCATGGCAGCATCAGTCGGGTTGGGCCTACGATCCGCTTTACCAGTCCTGGCACCGCTATGTGGACGACTCGACCAAAGACAACGCGGGCATCCTGCACGCCGAAGTGGACCGCCTGACCGGACGGCAGTTACATTTCGAGAACGTCATTTTCCTTTTCACCACGCACGATGTCGTCTCGCCCACGAACCTGGACATCCATCTCGAGGCCGGCCTGACCGGGCGCGCCATCCTGTTCCGCGACGGCCAGAAATACGACATCTTCTGGAGTACGCTGCTGGATGAGGACGAAAAATCCTCCGGGCGCCGTCATCCGATCCAGTTCCTCGACCAGGACGGATACCCCATCGCTTTGCGGCCCGGCCACACATGGGTAACCGTAGTCACGCCCGATACAACCGTGACCGAGACCTCGCCCGGCGTGTGGCAGGTGCGTTTCGTCCAGCCGTCCGGCGCGAAGTGAAATGACCCCGGCGCGCTGAACAGCAGACGAAGCACAGGTTACTTGGGAATTTTGCGTCTCGCCTGCGGCCTTCGACGGACACGAAGGCCTCCGCTCCCCAGTAGAACGCTGGGACTTCGCGACGCGATGAATTATCTATAGTCGTGGGCGTATAATTCAAACATGGGCAAGAGACTCCTTGCTTGTATTTCGCTTCTCATTCTTTTGAATGCTTGTCAGTCAACTGTGGTCTCTCCCTCTTTTGGGGGGACGGAAGGGGGGTCCACGCCAACACTCGCCCCATCAACTTCACCGCCAATACCCACATCCACCCCTCAGCCGCGCCTCGCGCCCGTCACCTACGGCATCGAACTCGAAGACTTCCCGCCCGGCGTCAATCCGCTCACCGGGCGCGCGGTGCAGGATGCCTCGTGGCTAGACCTGCCCGCGGTGCTCGTCTCCATCAGCAACATGCCCGTCACGGCGCGTCCGCAGGCCGGGCCGGGCTTCGCGCCCTGGGTGTTCGAACTCTTCATCGGCGAGGGCGCCACACGCTTCATGAGCGTCTTCTACGGCGGCGCGCCGCGGCAGATTCCCAACGTCACGGGCGGATGCGAGGTGCGCGGCGAGATAATCCGTCCGCGGGGCGATTGGATCGGCAACCGCGTCTGGCTGGATGAAAACGCGAACGGCCGCGCCGACGATTGGGAGGTCGGCGTGGGCGGCGTGTGCGTCCGCCTGCTCGACGCGGGCAGCCGCGAGGTCCTCGCTGAAACGAGCACCGATTCGAATGGTTATTACGCATTCGACGCGCCCACCGTCGAATCCGTTATCCAATTCATCAAACCTGAAGAATACGAATTCACAAAGCAGAATGTTGACGATGACGACCGCGACTCGGACGCAGACCCCGCGACCGGCGAGACGCGTCCCTTCGTTGCTGACAGCACCGCTTCATTCTGGGACGCGGTTCTGATTCTGTCCGAGTCGCCGACTCCAACCCCCAGCCCCGCGGTGACCGGCACCCCGCCCGGCTGGTACCTCCCGCAGGAGGCGTACGTCGGGCCGATCCGCTCCGGGCGATTGACCTACAACCACATCGGCGGCATGTTCCCGAACAGCTGTCTCGTCTACGCCGGCGCGGGACGCGGCATCGCCGAACAACTCAATGGCTGTGAACTCATCTTCGGCGTGGACGCGACCACCCCGAACAGCGCACTGTTGACCGTCTCGCATCTGCGCGAACTGGCCGAGGGGAACGTGAACCCGCGGCAGCCTGTCAACTATTCGGGCAACCTGTTTTCGGATTCTGTCCCGGAAGGCGGACAGCCCGCGACGGACATCGCGGTTTTCTATCACGCCTACAGCCAGTCCGCGTGGCGATATGACCCACTCTCACAAACCTACCTGCGCTGGACCGACCTCGCCGACGGCACGGGGACCCTCGTCCCTGCGACCGAACGGCTGACAGAGAGGCAATTGGCATTTGAGAATGTGATCGTCATTTTTGCGGAACACCTCCGCGTGCGGCACCTTCAATTCGACATTGATCTGAGCATGGGACAGCGCGAGTTCGCCTGGCTGTTCCGCGATGGGCAGGTCTTCAAAATCTACTGGTCCACGGCCAACCGCGAGTGGGAGAAGAAGAACGGCCTGTTGAGGCCGATCCATTTCGTGGATGCTCAGGATAATCCCGTCGCCCTGCACCCCGGGCGGACGTGGATTCACATCATGACGCCATATTCGTCCGTGACAGACGAGGGGAACGGTCAATGGCTGGTGCAATTCGTCCAGCCGTATGATCCAAAGGATACACCGATACCGTGAGCAATGAGCAACATTTAAGGCAAATACCCTCTCCTCATTGTTGATTCCCATGCCTCTTATCCGTCGGCGTTACGACCGGTCATACTTCGACTCCCGCATCTACCGATCACACCCTCGCTCGCGCAGGAACATGAAGCGGCTCGAACTCATTCTGGCACACAGGCCGCGAGGCAAACTCCTCGAGATTGGCGGCGGCGGGGGCGAATTCCTCGAACTTGCCGCGTCGAGGTTCGACGTGTGGTCCATAGACGTATCGCCTCATGCCTTCTCGCGGCTAAGCCCGTCTCTCAGGGACCGCGTAACAATCGGGGATGTCGAGAGTATCCCCATCCCGAATCCGCCCTACGATGTCGTGACCGCTTTCAACGTACTGGAACACCTCCGCAGACCCTCCGCGACGATCCGTAAAATCCGCCAAGCCCTCGCCCCCGACGGCATCTTCGTCGGCTCCGTCCCATGCAACGCGGGCCTGCTCGGCACTGTCCATACTGCCATAACGAACTATTTCGACCAGACGCACCGATCCTGCTACCGGGTGGCCGCCTGGCGCAAGGCATTCCAAAAGGCAGGCCTGCCCGACACCCGTCTCTTCGGTGAGTTCATGCTGGATGGCGGCGTCTGCCTGTATATTTTCACACCCCTCTGGCCACACTTCTCCCTCAATATGATGTTCCTGGCCCGAAAACCTTCTCCTGCCGAGTGACTCTTCCGCGCTTTTCGTCCATTCCGCCTGCCCGCCTATCGGCCGGCGCCCTGTCTTTCTTCGATCCCCGTCTCGTATTTCTCCATCATTTCCTCCAGCCGTGCCCTGACTGCCGGCCACTCCGATTCGATGATGCTGTAAAACACGGAATGCCGAATCGTGCCGTCGGGCAGGATCATGTGGTTGCGCAGAATGCCCTCCTTCACCGCGCCGATGCGCTCGATGGCGCGTTGGGAGCGCTCGTTGCGCAAGTCGGTCTTCAACTGCACACGGATCGCCCCCAGGATTTCGAAGGCGTAACGCAAAAGCAAATACTTGCTCTCCGTATTCACGACCGTGCGCTGGAACTCGAGTCCGTACCACGTCCCGCCGATCTCCAGGCCGCGGTCTTTGGGCATGATGTTCAGGTAACGCGTCGCCCCGGCGATGCGCCCCGACGCGAGATGAACGACGACAAACGGCAGGTCGGTTCCCTTTTCGGCGCGCGCCAGAATCTCGCTCACCCAGTTCCGCATATCGGCCTCGGTTTCCATGCGGCCGTATAACATGAAATCCCAAAAAGACTGACCAACCCCGATCTCCGCCAGCGCCGGCACATGCGCCTCCTCCATCGGGACGAGACGCACATATTTGCCAAGCAATACGACGGGGCTTACTTCCAGTTCAACCATTCGGATTCAGGGGTGTCCTGCGTGGGAAGATAAGGCATCGGCGGGCCGTCCACGCCGAGCAGTTCGGCCAGCGCGGCGCGCATGGCGACACGGTCATCCCATGCGACTTCGCGCGCCCCGAAGCACATGGATTGCTCGTGCCCTTTTCCGCACAACAGGACGATGTCGCCCGGACGCGCCAGCTCCACTGCGAACCTGATGGCGGCGCCGCGGTCGGGGACGCGCCAGAACGTCACGCCCTCGCGTCCGCGCCTGGACCTCGCGCCGGCCGCCATTTCCTCGAGAATCCCATCAAGCGACTCGGTGCGCGGATCCTCGGCAGTGAGGATGGTCAGGTCAGCCAGTTCCATCGAAATCTCGGCCATCATGCGGCGTTTTTCCTTATCTCGCAAACCCGCCGACCCAAAGACGGTAATGACGCGCGGGACGGTCACCGTGGAAAGCAGCGACTCTCTCCTGTCATTAGCATTTTCCCCGTTTTCCAGTGCCAGCATCTGGCGGGCGGCTTCGATGGCAGACTTAAGGGCGTTGGGCGTATGGGCAAAATCAACGATGGCAGTGAAACGCTGACCCATGTAAATGCGCTCCATGCGGCCGGGCACACCGGGCAGGGAGGCGATGCCGCGCGCCGCAATCTGCGGCTCGATGCCGAGACCCGCAACCGTGGCGGCCAGCGCGGCGAGGCAATTCGAGACATTATGCATGCCCTCGAGGTTGCTCCGTACCTCGGTGTAAATATCGTTATAGTGAACCATAAATCTCAAGCCGGTGCGGTCGAACGAAATGTTGCTCGCCCGAAACTCGGCCTCCTCGTCCACGCCATAAGAAACCTTGCGGTTTTCCGTGACGCGATCCAGGAACGCGTATGAACTGTCGTCGCGATTCAGAACGGCCAGGCGTGGATTGCCCTGCGGCTTGGGACGCGTCTCTGCCAACCCCAGGAGCAGGCGCGCCTTGGCGGCGCGGTAGTTCTCGTAGGAACCATGATAGTCCAAGTGCTCGTGAGTGATGTTGGTGATTACGCCGATGTCGAACTCGCAGGCGTCCACGCGGGACTGATCCAGACCGTGCGAGGTGGCTTCCAGCACGACATGCGTCAACCCCGCCTCGACCATTTTTGCCAGGTAACTCTGAACGGCAGGGGCTTCGGGTGTAGTCACGTGAAATCCCGTATCCAGCACCTCGTCCCCGATAACGGCATTGACAGTGGTGATCATGCCGGCGCGGATACCTGCCGCCAGAAGGATGCGATGGATCAGGTTGCTGGTGGTGGTCTTGCCGTCCGTGCCGGTGACGCCGATCACGGTCAACTTGCGGGCGGGCCAATCGTGGAAGGCGGCTGATAACAAAGCCAGGGCGTGATGGGAATTGTCCACGCGGATGTAGGGGATGTTGACCCCCAGCAGGTCCGACTCGCCGACGACCGCGACCGCCCCCTTGTCCAGGGCTTCGGTGATGTATTTGTGGCCGTCCGTAGTGCCGCCCGTCAAGGCGACAAAGAGGCTGCCCGGCGTCACCTTGCGGGAATCGGAGGTAATGGCGGTAACGGTCGGATTTAACGGAAGCGTGGTCGAGGTCCCGAGGGAGGCGGAAAGAAGCAGTTCGGAGATGTCCATGTCCATTTTTTACCAGAATAACATAAAACCTGACAGGTTCCCATGGCCCATCAGGTTAGGATGTTGATCTTTTACAAGTTGGCTTGCAGCGGGCTACGGGGTGACGACCTTGATGTTGAAGCGGTGAGACTGGACGGCGTCCTGCACACTCTGCCAGAGGAGCACGTACATTTCCGCGCCGCGCGAGGTGGTAATATCGCCCAGATCAATGATCGCCTTCCAGCCGAACCAATCGCGCAGGATGCCGATGACGGTAGCCTTGGCGTCGGCGCTGTTTCCGCTGACGAAGATATGCGTGCGTTCCACGAGTTTGGCGGGGTCCACCATCACGTTGCAGTTCACGGTGTTCAGCGTTTTCACGACGCGCACGTCTGGAAAGGCGCGCTGGATTTGTTCGCCCAGCGAATCGGTGTTACAGACTGTAAGGGTCCAGTGCTCGCCCGAATAATCCAGCGGGTTGGCCGTGTCTATCAGAATCTTGCCTTTCATGTTACCGGCTCCCGCCATATGCAGGGCTTCCAGAGAGGCGGAGCCCAGCGTACAGTTGAAAAGGATCTCGCCAAACTCGGCCGCGTTGGCAAACGTGCCGAACAGCGCGTGCTTTTGTGTGGCTTCCTTGTGGAGGTTTTCCTCGTTGGCCCACGCCACCGCCTTGGGGTTGGCGGCATCGCGCGAGCCCATCATCACGTCGTGGCCGAGCTGAACCAGCTTGGAGCCGAGGGTCTGTCCTACGATTCCCGAACCCAGGATGCCGATTTTCATGGTGATTCCTCTTTTAGTCTTGGGATCGAACGGCCGAAGAGTCTTTCAACTTTTGGCCGCGGCACAGGGCATAGTCTATCATAAAATTTCGAGCGGTGACCGGTCTGGCAGTTTGTCGGAACCTTCAGGAACCCGTTTTCTGTGCCTGCTGAATTGGCGAAACGGGTTGGTGAATCTTTCTCTCCGGCGGCCTGCTAGGAGGCCTGGCGAGTCATCCTCGTCTTGAGCCACTTCAAGCGGAAGGTTTCCTCGCGCTCGCGCTCTTCCAGCGAGCTGACGATGAATTCGATCTGGTGTTTGTATTGTGGAATGAAGATGTACTGGAGCGCGTTGACGCGCCGCTGGGTCTTGCGCAGCTCGTTGGCGAGACGCCACACCGCGGCAGTGAGCATCGAAAGTTGCGGGATTCGCAGCAGCACTTCGCGGAAGGCGTCGCTGGCTTCATCCAGCGCGGCGGACGTGTCGCCGGGGCTGTAGGGAAGCTTGGGCGGCTCGCCCCGCGCTTCGATCTGCGGAATGGCTACGCCCATGATGCCGCGCAGGCGCAGGTGCACATCCACCGTCTTATCCACGGCAAGCGCGGCCCATTCCACATGGTCGGAGCCCATCACCAGGCGCGCCTTTTCCATCGCCTCGTACGCGGTTTCGAGCAACGCCCAGACCTCCTTCTGGAGGGCGTCGGCCTCCTTTGCCACGCGCACCAGTTCGCCGGTCAGGGCTTCGCGTTTGCGGTCGAGGATCTCGTAGCCCTCTTTTGCAAAGCGCAGTTCCTTGCGGAGACGAATCAGGTTCGTACGAGTGGGGGCAATGTTAACTTGAGGCATCGTCTCCCCTGTAGTATTGCGCGATCTCGTCGAGCGTGACGCGGGTGAGTTCCTGCTTCGGGAGCATGGACAGCAATTTCCAGCCGATCTCGAGCGTCCGTTCGATGGCGCGATTCTCGGTAAAGCTCTGATTGACGAATTCCCGCTCGAAGGCGCGTCCGAACTTCAGGTACTTCTGGTCCACCTCGCTCAATTCCTCCTCGCCAATGACGGAGGCGAGGGCACGCACGTCCTGCGTCCGCGCGTAGGCGGCATACAACTGCGCGCCCCAACGCGGATGGTCGTCGCGGGTGCGGTTCTTGCCAATGCCATCCTTCATCAAGCGGGAGAGACTCGGCAGGACAGCGACGGGGGGATAGATGCCCGCGAAGTACAGGTCGCGCCCCAGCACGATCTGACCTTCGGTGATGTACCCAGTCAGGTCGGGCATCGGGTGGGTGATGTCGTCGTTGGGCATCGTCAGGATGGGAATCTGCGTGATAGAACCCTTGCTGGTGCGGATGCGCCCGGTGCGTTCGTAGAGCGAGGCGAGGTCGGAGTAAAGATAACCGGGGTAGCCTTTGCGGCTCGGCACTTCGCCGCGCACGTTGGAGATCTGGCGCAGGGCTTCGCCGTAGTTGGTCATGTCGGTCAGCACCACCAGCACGTGCTTTTCGAGTTCGTAGGCGAGGTATTCCGCGAGAGTCAGCGCGGCGCGCGGCGTGACGATGCGCTCGACGGGCGGGTCGTCCGCGAGGTTGAGGAACATCGCCACGCGTGTCAGCGCTCCGCTTTCGGTGAACGAGCGGCGGAAGTAATCGGCCACATCGTTTTTCACGCCCATCGCGGCGAACACGATGGCGAATTCCTCGCTTTCGGAGGGCGGCGCGCCGGCCACCTTTCCCA
The DNA here is from genome assembly GCA_037445635.1 of Chloroflexota bacterium. GTDB lineage: Bacteria > Chloroflexota > Anaerolineae > Anaerolineales > Villigracilaceae > JBFMCC01. The sequence goes on along the minus strand of JBBIKC010000012.1, from coordinate 16,128 downwards.
GCGTGGACTGGCGAACGATCTGCGCGGCCAGTTGGTCGTGGGGCATGCCTGCGCCGGAAAACAGCGGAAGTTTTTGCCCGCGCAAAAGGGTATTCAAACCGTCAATGGTGGAGATGCCCGTCTGAATGTAATCGCGCGGATAGATACGCGCTGTCGGATTGATCGGCTGTCCATTGACGTCGGCGTAACGATCGGCAAGCGGTTCGGGACCTCCGTCGAGCGGGTTGCCCAGGCCGTCGAAGATGCGCCCGAGCATTTCCTCCGCGACGGGGATGCGCAGGGTGCCGCCCAAAAAACGGACGCGCGTCCCGTCAATCGAAAGGCCGGTGGAACCGGCGAACACTTGAATCACTGCGAAGCCCTGCCCCACTTCGAGTACGCGCCCGCGGCGGATCTGTCCGCGCGAATCCTGGATCTCGACCACCTCGTCGTAACTGACGTTCGCCGCGCCCTCGACAACCAGAATCGGGCCTTCGATGCGCGCGACGCCGAGGACTTCCTGGCCGCCTTGCATGGTTACCTGGCTCATGATCTGTACTCCGCGTCCAGTTGACCCATCTGCTGGTCAATCTGTTTTCTAAGGTCATCGAACTTGTGCATCTCTTCATTGGTGATGGACGATTTGGCGCGAATGAACGCGTCCACCACCGGCAGGTCGTGGATCAGGTTGATCGGCGCGCCGCGCTTGATGATGGCCATGCCGCGCTCATGGAAGTACAGCGCCAATTCGAGCAAGCGGATCTGCTTCTCCACCGAGGAGTAGGCATCCACGCTGTCAGTGGCATTTTGCTGCAAAATCCCTTCACGGATGAGGCGCGTCGTTTCCAACACCATACGCTCGGTGTAGGGGAGCGCGTCGGGGCCGACCAGTTTGACGATCTGCGAAAGGCGCGCCTCCTCGCTCAACAATTCCATGGCGCGATTGCGCATGGCGAGCCAGTCCTTGCCGGTCCTTTCGCGCCACCAATTCGCAACATCTTCGAGATATTCGCTGTACGAATCCAGCCAGTTGATGGCCGGGAAGTGGCGCGCCGAGGCCAGCGATTTATCCAGCGCCCAGAAGCAGCGGATATAACGTTTGGTGTGCTGGGTGACCGGCTCCGAAAAGTCGCCGCCCGGCGGCGAGACCGCGCCCACGATGGAAACCGATCCCTGCGTGCCGTTCAGGTTGTCCACAAACCCGGCGCGTTCGTAGAATTCCGCCAGGCGGCCTGCCAGATACGCAGGATACCCTTCCTCGGCAGGCATCTCTTCCAGGCGTCCCGAAACTTCGCGCAGCGCCTCCGCCCAGCGGGAGGTGGAGTCCGCCATCAGCGCGACGTGATACCCCATATCGCGATAGTACTCTGCGATGGTAATACCCGTGTAGATGCTGGCTTCGCGCGCCGCCACCGGCATGTTCGAGGTATTCGCAATCAGAACCGTGCGCTCCATCAACGGATTCCCGGAGCGCGGGTCGATCAAATGCGGAAACTCCTGCAACACTTCGGTCATCTCGTTGCCGCGTTCGCCGCATCCGATATAGACGATGATGTCGGCGTCGGCCCACTTTGCGATGCTGTGCTGGGTGACGGTCTTGCCCGAACCGAACGGACCGGGGATGCCCGCCGCGCCGCCCTTTGCCACCGGGAAGAATGTGTCGAGAATGCGTTGACCGGTAATGAGCGGGACGTTCGCGCCGCGTCGATTCATGAACGGGCGAGGGCGGCGGACCGGCCAGCGCTGCAGCATGGTGACGGTCTTTTCCTCCCTGCCCGTCTTCAATTTGGCAATCGGTTCCATCACCGTGTAATCGCCTGCGGGAGCAATCCAGGCGATTGTGCCGGAGTCATCGGGGTTGAGCATGACGCGATGCTCAAACGATTCGGTCTCCATGGCGACGCCGAGAATCGAACCGCCCTTAACCTGATCGCCGACTTTTACCTTCGGCGTGAACTTCCATTTCTTCTCGCGGCTGATCGAATCGAAGCGCGCGCCGCGGTTGATGAATGAGCCGACCGCCTGTTCGATTAACGGAAGCGGGCGTTGAACCCCATCGTAAATGGATTGGATCAAACCCGGTCCGAGTTCCACCGAGAGCGGCAGTCCCGTACCGTAGATGGGCGCGCCGGTCCGCATGCCCGAGGTCTCCTCATAGACTTGCACGGTCATCTGGTCACCTATGAGGCCAATCACTTCGCCCACAAGCCGCTCGTCGCCCACCTCCACAAGTTCAAGCATGCCCACCTGCTTCGAGCCGCGGGCGCGCACAACAGGACCGTTAATCCAGGTAATCGTTCCGACTTGATCACTCATGCCTTCTCTCCCATCAGCACTTTATACACAGAGGAACGCAGAGAGCCGCGCAGCCGGTTAAGGCGTGTCTCGAGCGTGTTGTCGTAGCGCAGTTTTCCTCCCGCCGCACTGACCACAACACCGATGCCTTGCTCGAGAGGTTTGCCGAACTTGAATTTCCCGTCGAGTTCTTTGGAGAGCGCATCCAGTTTCAAGGCTTTTTGCGTGGCTGCGTCCGCGCTGATTTCGGCCTCGGTCGCCCTCAACTGGCCTAGGGCCTCGCGCGCCAGCATGTTTGCAATCGCCGCGAAATCCGAACGTTTCCTTACGTCCTCCAGCCGCCTCGCGGCTTCATCGAACACGTCGTTCAAAATCTTCTCGCGCTGTTCCAGTTGGACGGCACGCGCCTTGAGTTGCGACGTGGCTGACGACTGGCTGTGCAGACGCTCCGCGTCTTCGCGCGCCCGCGCCAGAATCGCCTTTCGCTCGGACTCCGCCTGATCCTGGGCGCGCCTGCGAATGGCCTCGGCCTTCTCTTTGGCCTCCGCGTGCAAACGCTCGGCCTCCTCCCGCGCCTCCACCATGATGGCACGCGCAAGCAATTCGATATCCTGTTCTTCAGTTTTCATATTTTCACATCCGAGCCTACAACTTGATCCCAATGGCGCGCAGGACAATATCGCCCAGCGAGGGCTGGCCTTCCGGGACGCCGCCGCGTGAGGGAATCTCGACCACCAGCGGGATGGTGCTGCGCAGGTTCAGGTATTCCATGCGTTTCGGAATCAACTGCGCCACATCCTGCGTGACCAGCACAATGCCAATGTCCTTGTTGGCTTGCGCCTCGTCCAACGCCTGGTTGGCCTCGTCGGCGGTTGCGGCAACCCTGCCGCCCACGCCCGCAAGGGAGAAACCAAGCACTGCGTCCGGATGGCCGATGACATGGATCTTCATGAACTATCCCGTGCGTCCCAGGATGAGGAAGGAAATGACCAAACCGTAGATGGCAATACCTTCTGCAAGGCCCACAAAGATCAACGCGCGGCCGAAAGACTCCGGCTTTTCCGCCGTGGCGCCGATGGCCGCCGCGCCTGCGTTACCCACTGCGATACCCGCACCGATACAGGCCAAACCGGTCGAAAGAGCCGCGGCCAGCGTAATGTAAGGGTCCACCCCGCCAGTTTCCTGAGCCATTCCAGACGCCAGCACGGTTTCAGGTGAAGCGAGCCAGACCATTACAAGTCCCGCCGCGAACATGCCCGTGAGGAAATTAAATCCGGTGAAGCCTCTTACGACGCGGGCAACCGCCTGCGCAGGATTGGCCTTTCCGTTTTGAAGCAGGTAAGCCACCGCGGGAATAACAGGGATCAAACCTACCAGGACAGCGAATACTAACAACATTGTTCATCTCCTTTTTAGTGGACGAATGATTTTTGTTTTGCAGGCCTTTTGCGCCGGGGCGACGCTTTCTAAAGTCGCGTACGCGCCAAAGCACGGAAAAGCCTAGGTATCTTTCCTCGAGGTTCCCAACGTGAGCGGCTCGAATTGCATACCGCCGCCGTGGAAGAACTTGCCCAGGATTTCATAGTAATGCAGCCGCATGGTTTGAATATAGACAATCAAGCCTTCAAGAAGGATGATTATCCCGTTGCCAATGAGAATCGCGACCCAAAAACCGATACCTGGTTTTTCTCCGCCTAAAGTGGCAATGGAAAAGACCGCCAGGCTCAGACCGCCGTGAGCGACCGCGAACGCGCCCACCCGTATGAACGAAAGCGTATTGCTGAACATGCTGATAACGGTTTCAAAAAGATCCATTCCTGATTGGATGATGAACATCGCGAAACCGCCAAAACCCTTGCCTTCGATCAGTTCATGACCCTCGACCATATTTCGCAGGAAACCTCCGAACATTACGAGAATGCCAAACACAAGCGCAAGAATATTGAACGGGAGGGGCAGCGAATAGAGAGCGACCGCAATCTTTGGGGCAAGCGCAGTCGTGCCCAACAATCCGCCGAACGCCAATGCCAGAAAACATAAATAAAACAGGAAAGCGGTGATTCCCGCGTGTCCGAAGAGCAGGTGCGCCCAATCACGCGCGCGGATGTTATTGATCATGCTGAGCAGAAAACTGAACAGCAAAATAACGATGCCCGCATCAATGGCGAGGCTCAGAGCGCTCAGAATGTTTTCCATCGGGCTGAAGACGGGTTCAAAATGGAAGCCGAGATACTCTTCGATCAGATGTCCTTCGAACCCGAAGATACTCCCATATAAATATCCAAAGATCGCAGCGAACGCGCCGCAGTAGGCGATGAGCAGACTGAGAGTCCGCACTCCTTCCCCGCCTTTCTTCAAAATGATCTTGTTGTACACCAACAGGCCCAGCACGAATAGAACCAAGCCCTGTCCAAGATCGCCGAACATCGCGCCATAGAGGATCGGGAAGGTGAATGCCATCAGGAGGGTCGGGTCAAGCTCGCCGTAACTGGGATGCCCGTACTGGCCGACAAGCATTTGAATCGGCTTGAGCCATTTGCTTTCCGTCAACGCGACTGGCACATTGGAATGATGTCCTGCGCGGTCGGTTGCCATCGTCTCGATCAAAATTTCACGCGAGGCGTGTTTTAGGCGGGTAGTCAGGTCCCCCAGTTCCGCCGTCGGCACCCATCCAACCACAACGTAGGTATGCCGCAGCTGCCCAAAGCGGATAATCGCGTCGGCCATGACGCGGCTGTTGTGCACGTCCCAGAGCAGTTTTTGCAATTCACTTTTGTACGTGACACCCATCTTCGCGAGTTCGGATTCGTATGCCGCAATCCTTCCCATCGAGGAGTCGATCTCATGCCGCAATCGGGCGGTGATCTGCTCTGGCGTTCCGCTGAATTCCTCGGGCAGGCTCAACGGATTGAGGTAAGCACTCTTGGCGGCGCGCTCCAGAATGTCGAAGTTGCTCTTCTGTCCCAAAATCCAAACCACAGGCTTTTGGGCATCGGGGCGCAGGATGAAAAACACATGCGGGACGCGCAGGAGGCTGGTGCGCAGGCGGCTGACATTGGCGGCGGGAACGATACCCAAAATCGAATGCATGAATTCAGACCTCTGCAACGCCCCCACCTCCACATCAACCTCGGCAATCGGCTCCAGCTGCCGAAGCTGACTCTCCAACAATTCGAGCCGCTTCTTTTCCTCCGACAACCGGTCGGTGACCGCTTTGACATCCGCCTCGATCCTGTCCACGCCGGGGATGACCGCCTCGAGGTCCACCAGGGATTCGATGTCGGCGCCGGCGGGATATTCCTCCGCGAGGCCCACCGCCTGAAAAACCGACTGAATACGGCGTTCCAGCGCGGAGTAAATCGCGGCCTTTTCCTGCCAGGTGTTCGGTCCCGCATTCTCCACACCCAAATAAGCGCTATCCACTTGATGGAATACACCGTACCCGCTCAGCGCCCTGGTAACCGCCACCAGGTCTTTGGCAGGCACGATCAATTCGACTTCGGACATTTGCTTTGGAAATAACATGGCAACTCCAATAATTTGGACCTTTACAAAGTCTCATTGCATCAATTTCGTCTTCAACAACAACGGGCGGAACTCGTCCTCTCTGAGTTTCGAGGATTTGGCCTCGATCAACACGACCAGGTCCTGGATTTCGAAGTCGCTCAGCAGCAAATACGCGAGCGGAAGCCCGATGTGGAACGGGTCGCCGATGAACGTGGACACGCATTGCCGCATCACCTGTTGTTTGAGCAGATGCTCCAGTTGTGGCAGGCCCGCGATGGGGTATTCGAGAAGCGAAGCGACATTGGGAAGGCTGGGATAGATGCGCGAAACGACAGAGGCAATGTCCGCGCCCGCGGCAATAGCGCGCACATCCTCGTCCCTGACGCGATAGCCGAACGGCAATGTGTAATTAATCAGTTCCTCTTCCGAAAGTTTGTGATAGATTTTGTAACGAATCACCCACATCAAATTGTTGAGGTCGAGGAGAGAACCAATCAACCTGGCACCCATTTCGCGGTCTTTGCCGCTGAGCCGTTTCACCTCGCTCCACAGGCGGCGCCAGAAATCCAAATCCAGCGCGACTTCGAGTGGAAAGAGATTCTGCTCGGCGGAATAGCGCTTCATGGCAAACGACATGATCGTTTCGTAGGGTGTGCCGCGCAGGAGTTCCACCGCCGATACAATGCTTCCCGATTCGACCATCGCCTGCGCGGGGATGGAAGAGAACGTCCCGAATGGGAACAAGACTTCGCGCACGCGGTCCCACGGCGCCACATCGGAGGTCCATGATGATACGGTTTGAATACTGCGTAAAACGGCTTTGAGATTCCCCACTTCGAAGTATCGGAACAATTGCCTGATGAGAGGGCGGGTCTGCTCCGGGGCCTGCTGGACGACACTGGCATAAGACGCGGCCAGCCGGTTGCGGATTTGCAGGATGACGCGGCGCGAGGTCAACTCATTGTCTTTCAGCCCGGAAAGGTATTTCCCATATGGCGTGTTTTTCAACATACCCACCAGGGCGGGGAGGTCGGGCGCGTCGCTCAGGCGGGACATGTCGTGCGGTGTAAGCAAATCAGCATACATCGCACGAGCCCGCGTGCTGAGGGCCGCGTATCCGAAAACGCCGCTCGCCATGGATTACGCCCTGCCCAGGACTCGGTCTAAGACGAAAGCGACCGCCTCATCGAAGTTCTTTTTTGCAGAGGCCTCGAAACCGCCGTCCTTCATGGCGGCGTCCGCCATCCCAGTATCGCCGCCCGACTGCGCGTTTGCGATCATTTTGCGCGCCTCCTCATGGGCCTCCGCAATCGCTTTGGCGATCAGAACCTGCGCTTCCTGTTCCGCCCTCATGGGAATCTCCTGCGCCTCCCGCTTTGCCTTATCTTGGATCTCCTGCGCCTGCTTCTCGATCTCTAACACCTGCTGGATTCGCTTCTCGTCCATGCCGAATGTGCCTCGCCAGGAATTTTGATTTTTTCAGCCGTAATTGTAAGAGAAAAGCATCAGACAATCAAGGCCTAATTTATTCCATTGGTGAAATTTCAGGCAAGTTCCGAGTGAAATCCCCGATAAACAAAAAGTCCCGGCGATTATTTGCCGGGACTTTTACATACCAAGCAAGCAGCCTATTTCAGATTCTGCCGGAGACCTTCGAGCTTACCGGAGACCGAACCGTCCAGCACCTTGTCACCCACTTTGATGACGAGGCCGCCGAGAATGGACGGGTCCACGCGGAACGTGACGGCCTGCGCCCCGACCCTGGCCAGCACTTCCTTTTTGACTGCGGCTTCCTCGTCCTTCGTCAACGGAAGCGCGCTCGTGACTTCGGCCGATTCGCCTCTGAAGTCCACATCATCGAGGACGATCACTTTACCGCTCTTCACCCCAGAGAAGAACTCGTCAATCAGCGCGTGCTGCCGCTTCTCATCGAGCGCTTCGCCGATCAGTTTCTGCGCCGCGGCAATGGACAGGGCCGCGATCTGCCCGCGCAAGTCGCTCAAGATACGGTTGCGTTCCTGTTCGGCCTCGACCAGAGCCGCCTCACGGGTCTTGGCAGCCTCCGCATCCGCGGCGGCGCGCACATCCTTGGCGGCGGATTCCGCGCGCACGGTCGCCTCCCGGACGATCGTGTTCGCCTGCGTCTGCGCATCTGCCACGATTCTGGCCGCATCTTTTTCCGCGTCCGAGCGGGCTTCTGCGGCGATGCGGGCGTCTTCAAGACCCTGGGCGATTTTCCTTTCACGGGCCGCGAGCATGTTCAAAATGGGTTTATAGACCCATACGCGCAGGACGACGAACAGGATCAGGAAGTTGAAAATTTGCAATAAAAGGTAGCCGAGATTAAGGCCTAACTTTTCCACTCTGTCCTCCTTGCCGCCCCTAGAAGACGAACAGGATGAGGAGCGCCACCACCAGACAGTAAATCGCCACCGCTTCCGCGAAAGCGATGCCCAGGATCATGTTGGTCTGGATGGTGCCGGTAGCATCCGGGTTGCGGCCCATGGCCTGCACCGCGCCGCTGGTGACAATGCCGATGCCGGCGCCCGCCCCGATGGCGCCAATCATTGCCAGCCCCGCGCCGATCAATTTGCCAAGGATGGTTGCAGCTTCCAATTCCATAATACAATGCCTCCGTTTCAAATTTTTTCCGGCAGTGGTACTGCCTCTTCCTCATGGTGCTCGCCGTGACCCTGCGTAGCCTGCGCCATGAAGGTCATCGTGAGCAAACCGAAGACGACGGCCTGGATCAGGCCTACGAAGAATTCCAACATCAGGAAGCCGACCTGGAAAAAGCCCAGGCCGCCGCCTCCCAGCAGTGAACCGATAACGAACAAGAGCACCGAACCCGCGAAAATATTCCCGAAAAGACGAAATGCAAACGATAGGATCTTCGAGAACTCGGAGATCAACTCCAGCAGGCCGACGCCAAAATCAATCACGCCGAAGATGGGCTTGCTGAAAAAGGTCTTGGTATTCCAGAATTTGGTGACATACGCCAGTCCCTGTGAACGGAATCCCGCCACCTGCACCATGACCACGGCAATCAGGGCCAGCGCCACAGTGAAGTTCAGATCGGTGGAGAGGACGCGGACAAAGGGAATCAAGCTGAACAGTTCCGTGTCTTCACCGTGGGACTCCCCACCCTCGGCAGGTTTGACGATGGTCGCGGCAAAGCCCAAATCCTGCACGGGATAGCCGTGCTCGGAATGATGGAGAATGCCAACCGAGTCCACGCCGGGGATAAGTTCGGTCCAATTTGCAACCAGCACCAGCAGGGTAATGGTAGCAAACCACGGGAAGATGAACTTTGCCCACTTGCCTGCCGTGCCCTTGGTCATATTGTAGAGGGCCTCGAGGAGGGCCTCCACAGCCGCAGGCAGACCCTTCAAAACCATTGCACCGCCTCTAACGGCGCGATACACAGCAAAGCCCATCAGCAACAGGACGACATCCGCAATTAACATCGCCAGCATGGTGTTGGTGAACGCGAAGTCTTGTCCGAGGACCTGGAACAGCGTCCCCGTCAATGGCTCGGGAGGCAACTGCACATGCGGCTGAATGGGAGGATACTTCTCTGCCGCGAAGGCACCCAGAACGATGAACGCCAGGACGAACCAGCGGTTTACACCCCAGCGCCATCCACTTTTCTTTTCCTGTTTTTCAGTCACGATCGAAATCCTCCGGACGAGCGGGCTTGCCCGCATTGGTTTGGGTAGGTTTCATTCGGTCAGTGGCGCCCTTCACCACGCGAAACATCACAATAAGGGTCACCGGTACGCTGCCAATCAACAACCCGACGGTAAACAAGGGACGGGCGTCGAAATACTTGTCAAGCCACAGCCCAGCAAACAGCGCCGCGAAAATGATGAGCAGAGTCAGACAGCCAACCTGCCCGGCTATCGAGGCCAGTAAAAGGTTGAGCGTATATTGAACGCGACGCTTATCCTCGCTGCCCGGCAGTTTCATGGTTGTGGATTATATCACAAGACCAAATCAGGCCCGTCAAAACAAGTTCAACGCGGCCGCGTCGGAGAGACCGAACCAAGGCGCGAAGACTGTCCCGATCAGGATGATGCCAATACTCAAGGCCACCAGCGCTATCATATAGGGCCGCGTCACCGGCAGAGGCTGGCTCTCGGCCGCTTCGTTGCGGAAGAGATAGACGTGCTTGAGCACCACCAGGTAGTAGTACAAACCGATGATGGCATTGATGACGCCGACGACCGCCAGCCAGACCAGCCCCGATTCCACCGCCGCCGCAAAAACCAGGACCTTGGCGATGAATCCGCCAAACGGGGGCATGCCTGCCAATGAGAGGAACGCCACCAGTAAGGCCAGCGCCAAACCGGGCGAACGTCGGCTGAGACCGTTATAAGCCGCGATCTCATCCGAACCGCTGACGCGGGCGTAGGCCACCACGATTCCAAATGCAGCCAGGTTGGTCACGATGTACGCGATCAGATAGAACACGACGCTGGCCACGCCCAGACGCGAGGCCGCGGCCACACCGATCAGCACGTAGCCCGCGTGCGCTACCGATGAATACGCCAGCAGACGCTTGATGTTGGATTGCCGTATCGCGAGCAGGTTGCCGACCGTCATCGTGATAGCCGACAACACAGCCAAAATCGTCGCCCACGACGACATCAGATTCGGGAAAGCGACCACGAACAGCCGCGCCAGGACGGCAAAGCCCGCCGCTTTGGATGCCGTGGATAGAAAACCCGCAATCGGCGTGGGAGAACCTTCGTAGACATCAGGTGCCCAGAAGTGGAACGGAACAATCGAGACCTTGAACCCGAGTCCCACTACGAGGAGGAAGATCACGCCGACGATCACGCCCGTCGAGAGTTGACCCGCCTGGAACATGGCCGCTAGTTTGTAAATATCGGTCGTACCCGTAAAGCCGTAGAGCAGGCTGAAGCCGTAGAGCATCACGGTGGATGTCAACGCGCCGAAAAGCAGGTACTTAAATCCCGCCTCGGTGGAGGCTTCGTCCTCGAGCATGAACCCGGCCAAAACGTAGAGAGGAATCGAGGTGGTCTCGATCGCGAGATAGAGCATCACCAGGTTGGCCGAGGAGGCCATCAAAGTCATTCCCATCGTCGAGGCCAGCAGGAGCAGATAGGCTTCGCCGCGGCGGTTGAGTTTCTCCACGTCCATCATGAACAGGGCGGTGGCGGCCGAGGCGGCGAGGAAGAGCATCTTGAAGAAGAATCCCAGCCAGTCGAAGCGCACCATGCCGCCGAGAGCCATGACCGGCGCGGCAGGGCGACCGACCAGCAGGCAGACAACCATGGACAGCGCCAGCCCGCCCGCCGTCAGCCATCCGAGGTTGCGGCGCTGTTCGCGCTTCCAAAACGGTTCGGCCAGCAGGATCAGCAGGCCGATGGCCAGCAGGAGAATCTCAGGGAGAATCGGAGCAAAGGAATTCACTTATGCACCTCCCAGAAGGCGCAGGATGTTGTCAACACCCGTCTGCACCATCGGCACCATCAGGGACGGGAACAAGCCGATGCCGATCATGAACGCACACAGGGTCACAATGGCGACTTTATCCAGAGCGGTCAGGGCGGATATATGGCCTTCGAATTTCTCGGGCATGTTCCCGAAGAAGACCATGCGGATGTTGCGCATGATGTAGGCCGCGGTGATGACTATCGAAACGCTCGCAACGACCGCCACCAGCCACTGCCTGCCCCACACGCCGAGGAAGATCGGAAATTCAGCGATGAAGCCGGAAAAGCCGGGCATGCCCATCGAAACCAGGCCGCCAATGATGAAACCAATGGACGCGAACGGCAGGATCTTGCCCATACCGCCCAATTCAGGGATTTCGCGCGTATGTGCGCGGTCATAGACCATGCCGACCACGGCAAAGAAAAGGGCCGTCATCACACCGTGAGAGAACATCTGCACGCCCGAACCAAGCAGACCCTGGCGGTTGAGGGTGGAGAAACCAAGCATCACCAGCCCCATGTGCGAGACGGAGGAGAAGCCGACCATGTATTTGAAGTCCGTCTGGACGAAGGCGATGTACGCGCCGTAAACTACTGCGACCGCGGCGAAGGTCATGATCAGCCATGACCAGTATTTCGCGCCCTCGGGCAGGAGCATGATGCCGACGCGCAACGCGGCGAACGCGCCCAGTTTCATCAGCACGCCTGCATGGAACATGGAAACGGCGGTCGGCGCGGCAACGTGGCCGTCCGGCGACCAGTTGTGGAACGGCCAGATACCGCCCAACACCGCGAAGCCGAGGAAGACGGGCAGGAACCATCCAATTTGAAAATCAACAGGAAAGTTAGCCTGTTCGAGCAGGCGCATGTCGAAGGAATCGAAACCCGCCTTGAAATACATCGCCAGCGCGCCGACGAGGGCGACCACCGAACCGACGAACAGGTAGAGCGTCAGTTTCATGGCGGCATATTCGCGGGTCTTCACCCAACCCCAGATGGCAATGAGCAGGTACATCGGGAAGACGGCGATCTCGTAGAAGAAGAACAGCATGAACAAGTCGAGCGAGGCAAAGACGCCGAAGACACCCGAAGCCAGGATGAACAGGAAGGCGAAGAACTCACGCGGGCGGTCTTGAATCCCCGTCGGCGCGTGCTCGTCGTCAATGCCCCAGGAGATGAGCACGCCCGTGAACATGACGATGCCCGTCAGCAGGACGAGCGGCGCGCTCATGCCGTCCACGCCAAAGATGAGTTTCATGCCCAGCGCGGGGAGCCAGTTGTACTCTTCCACAAACTGATAGCCCGCCATGTGATTAACCAGATACTGGTAATAGACCCACCCCGAAAGGATCAGGGCAAAAGTTGCCGCGGCCAGCGCGATGGAACGCGTTTCATTGCGCCTCTCGGCAGGCATCAACAACATCAACACCGCCGCAGCCATGGGAGTGAAAACAATTACGCTGAGAACCGGAAAGTTCATAATCACCTCGGGGATGTACACAGGTACACACGTAGACACGTACACAGGGAAAAATTGACTTGTTTACTTGTATACATATGTATCTGTTTACATCTTCTAAAACAACATCACCATCGCTTTGTTGATGACATCCAAAATCCACGCGGGCCAGACGCCGGTGACGAGTATGAGCGCCATCAACGGAGCCATGACGAGAATCTCCCGTGTGTTGATCTCGGTCAGTTTGTGCTCGCCATGAGCCCAATGCTCGTTAAGAGGTCCGTGCAGGACGCTCTTGATTCCCTTCAGGATGTACGCGCCCGTGAAGAGAAGTCCGAGCATGGCAACGGCGGTGTAGACCGTCAAAATCGGCCAGGAGCCTCGCACCACGAGGAACTCAGAGATGAAGCCGTTGAGTCCGGGCAGGCCGAGGGACGCCATCGAAGTGAAGATGAGGATGCCGCCATAGACAGGCACGAGCGGGAACAAACCGCCGAACTCGTTGAGGTTGCGCGTGTGCGTCCGCTCATAGATCACGCCGACGAGGAAGAACATGCCCGCCGCAGAGAGACCGTGATTGAACATCTGCAAGACCGCGCCGTTGAGGGCAATCGTTGCGTCGAGCGTGCCGGACGCCTTGGCGGCCGCGGCAATGCCGAGCAGGACGAAACCCATGTGATTCACGGACGAGTACGCGACCAGCCGCTTGAAGTCGGTCTGCCCGTATGAGGCAAACGCGCCAAAGACGATCGCGGCAACCGCGAGGAAGGCCAGCGCGCCCGCGTAGAACTGTGCCTGTTCGGGGTAGAGCGGCAGGACAAGGCGCAGGAAGCCGTACGCGCCCAGTTTCAGCAGGACGCCAGCCAGGATCATCGAGCCAGCTGTCGGCGCTTCGGTGTGCGCGTCGGGCAACCATGTGTGGAACGGCCAGACGGGAACTTTGATGGCAAAGGCAATGACAAAAGCCCAGAACGCCACCGCCTTGACCTGTCCAATCGTGAAGAAGGTCTGCCCGAAGGTCTCGCTCGAGGAAAGGGAAGTCCAGCCCTGTACGATGGTCTGCAAATCGAAGGTCTTGAACAGAACGCCGAGCAACTGGATGCCAAGCAGGAGACCGAGCGAACCTCCCATGGTGTAGATCATGAACTTGAGCGAGGCGTAATTGCGGTTGGCGCTCCCCCATTGGTTGATGAGGAAGTACATCGGAACGAGGCCGATCTCCCAGAAAACGAAGAAGATCAGCAGATCGAGCGCCATGAAGACGCCCAGCATACCGGTCTCAAGCATCAGGAAGAGCATCATGTACGGCTTGACACGGTCGGTGATGCTGAACGAGGCGAGGATAGCGAGGGGCGTCAGGAGCGTGGTCAACACGACCATCGTGAGAGACAAGCCGTCCACACCGAGATGCACGGACGAGCGAATCGCATCGTACCAGGGATAATTTTCCTCGAACTGAAAGCCGCTCGCGTCGGACTTGAAATTGACCCACACCACGACGGACAACGCGAACGGGATGAGGCTCGCGGCGAAAGCCGTCCAGCGGATCAGTTTGACCTCGTCCTTCGGGAGGAAGAAGATGACCAGCGCCGCGACAGTCGGCAGGAAGAGGATGAGGCTCAGGAGATGAGAATTGATGAAATCCATTTTCTGCTCCTGTTACGCCATGACCAGGAAATAGAAGAGCAGGCCGCCCACGATCAACAGCAGGAACATGGCCAGCAACATGTATTGTTGGACGCGGCCCGTCTGGAGCGGACGCATGGCCCCGCCCAGATCAGCGGTGCGGAAGCCGACGAAATCGCCGAAGCCGTTGATGACGGGCAGGTCAATCCAGTTGCGGATTTTGTTGCCCAGCCAGTCTGTGACTTTTCCAAACGTGTGCAGGATGCCGTCAATCAAACCTTGATCAATCCACTTATAGACAAGAGTTTCGGAAATCCAATAAGCGGGTTTGACAAAGAGGAAATCGTAGGCTTCGTCGAAGTACCATTTGTTTTTCAACACGGGGATTTGGAAGATATCTTCCTTGACCGATTTGACGTTGCGATAATACAGCCAGCCGAGAGTCAGGCCACCGCCAGCGACAAACACAGATGTCAGTAAGGGGATCGGGCTGAACTCAGGCGCTTCGGGGACGTGCTCCAGCGTGTGGCCGACGAAATCGTGGAACCAGTTCGGCAGGATTCCGCCGAGGCCAGGGAAATGCTCGGGGATGCCGACCCAGCCATATGTCACAGCGAAGAACGCCAGAACCATCAGCGGGACGGTCATCGTCCAGGGAGTCTCGTGAGCGTGTTCGGCTTCCTTCGTACGCGGTTCGCCGAGGAAGGTCAAGGTGATCTGCCGCATGGTGTAGAAGGCGGTCATAAACGCGGCAACGGCAAGCGTGATGAAGACCGCCAGGTGGCCGTGTCCCCACGCGTCGGCGAGAATTTCGTCCTTCGACCAGAAGCCCGCGGTGACGAGCGGGAAGCCCGAAAGAGCGAAGCCGCCGATGAGGAACGTCCAGAAGGTGATGGGCATCTTCTTGCGGAGGCCGCCCATGTTGAACATGTCTTGCGGGTCCACGTGATGGTTGCCCGTGTGGAGAACGCCATGCTCCATGCCGTGGATGACAGAGCCAGAGCCGAGGAACAGCAGGGCCTTGAAGAAGGCGTGCGTGATGAGATGGAACGCGGCCGCCACGTACGCGCCGATGCCGAGCGCGGCGATCATGAAGCCGAGTTGTGAAATCGTGGAGTAGGCCAGCACGCGCTTGATGTCGTTTTGCGCTACCGCGATGGTCGCGGCGAAGATGGCCGTAAATGTGCCGATGAAAGCGACGACGGTCATCGCGCCGCCGTCGAGGCTGAGCAGCGGGAACATGCGGATGACCGCGTACACGCCCGCCGACACCATCGTGGCCGCATGGATCATCGCGCTGACGGGGGTCGGGCCTTCCATCGCGTCGGGCAGCCAGACGTGGAGGGGCCACTGCGCCGATTTGCCGATCGTCCCGATGAAGAGCAGGACGGCGATCAGTCCCGCCGCGGAAAGTCCGAGAATGGGCGTGGCGGTCGTCGCGAGGACGTGCATGAGTTCTTCGTTGGTGAAGATTTCGCGGAACGAGAGCGTACCAGTCGCCGAGTAGAGGAACGCGATGCCGAGCAGCATGAACACGTCGCCGATGCGGGTGGTCATAAAGGCCTTGATGGCCGCGTTGCGTGCGGATTCTTTTCCGTACCAGAAGCCGATCAACAGGTACGAGCAGAGGCCCATGATCTCCCAGCCGACGAACATCGTCAGCAAATTGTCGGAAACCACCAGGACGTACATGCCGAAGGCGAACAAGCCAAGGAAGGCGAAGAAGCGCGAGTACATCGGCTCGACCGAGGGGACGACGTGCTTGTGCCCATGCTCATCGGTGACCGTCGCGCCGTGCGG
>JBBIKC010000011.1:0-76836 GCA_037445635.1 Chloroflexota bacterium | reverse complement strand
CGGAGGACAAACTCTACCAGATTCTGAATCACCGCTACTACGCCCACCTGCCGACCGTCATCACGTCCACGCTCAAGCCCGACTCGTTTGCAGTCAATTACCCTGGGCTGTGGAATAAGATCCTCGACGCGACGAAGAGCCAAGTCCATGTGATTAATATGCCGCCGTATAGGAGGATGGGGAAGGGGAAGTCTACGCATAAGAAGGGAAAGTAATTAGAAACAAAAGGAGAAATTCAATGCTTGGTCCTAAAAAGGAAGACCTTCCCAAAATCCATGCAGAAGTAAATCAGATCGTCAATCAACGATTATCACTTACAACCCTCGCTGTCACAGTTTTTGGGGCATTGATAGCATGGATTATCCCCAAGAATTCACCAAGCGCAGGTAGTGATGTCGGGGCATTTATTTACGTAGCCACAGGACTACTTCTCATAATTTTATTTTCACTGTTCCTCCTCACGCATCATCTTTCTTATATGCTGAGAATTTACACAACATACCTAGATGAAAATAATGCGTCAAATTGGGAAAAAGACTGGTCTGCCTACAGAGCAAAGTTCAATTACATGGGCTACACAAAACCACAAGCGTATATATTTTTAGTCTTGGGTGTTGCCTCTGTTGCATTTCCTTTTTTGCTTGCGGTCATATTCTCATTAAACATCGAGCCGAAAATAGGTGCGATTGCTTGTTTGTTTATG
Source organism: Chloroflexota bacterium (assembly GCA_037445635.1). Lineage (GTDB taxonomy): Bacteria > Chloroflexota > Anaerolineae > Anaerolineales > Villigracilaceae > JBFMCC01. Next base: position 76,133 of record JBBIKC010000011.1, on the reverse strand, counting down.
GGTTTACTGTACGTCATATTTGTATACGGCATGGGAGTTAGAAAATGGTTCGCGCAAGAAGATGAGATGAGACGAAGATGGAAACTATTGAAGAGAAAACGACGCTAGTTCAAGGTGTCGCATTTGACTTGGAGGGGACTATTATTGATTTGGAGCCTCTACATCATCTCGCGCATCTACGAGCCGCCGCAGATATTGGCGTCATCCTTTCATGGCAAGAGGCAGTTGAACGCCTGCCCCATTTTGTTGGAGGTCCTGACGAGGAAGTTGCTACCGAAATAACTTTACTCTCTGAGAACAAAACAACAGTGGAAAAGGTTCTTTCAGCGAAGCGCGCTTATTTCCATGACCTCCTTAACAACAAGAATGATATTGAACCAAGAAGAGGTTTTAGAGAGTTTCTTGATTGGATGAAAAGCCTAGGGATTAGCATGGCTATTGGAACAGTGACCGAAAGGGACCTCGCCATGCACCTCTTGAAACAGGCCAGCTTGGTAAATGAGTTCCCTCCCCATATGATCGTTGCTAAAGAGAATGTAACTAAACCCAAACCATCACCTGATGTCTATTATGAAACAGCCCGCCGCATGGGAATAAATCCAAATAGCCAATTAGTTTTTGAGGATTCAATAGTTGGATTGAATTCTGCGCGTTGTGCTGGGTGTCATTTGGCCGCTATCCCGACAATTCAGTTACCGAACTTTATCCAATCGTTAAAACAGGCGGGAGCAGAAGAGGTCTTTTTATCATGGGAGGATGAAAAATTGAAATCTTTTGTCCTGCAGCAAATTGAGGGTAAAAAGTAGTCTACGCCGCGCGCTTCAAACCAAAAGGCGGCTGTCACGCCGCCTCCCTTCGATCGCGAAGCACTCAGGGCAGGTTTTTTTCCACGCAACAACGAGGGGGGACACGCCGATTCGCCGCCTTGCTTGGCAATGGCATGCCAACCATCCAAGTCGAGTGTTGAACTGTTCTTCGGCCAAACTTGTCGGGATAGCGTCCATCATGGGTTTCCTCTCCTCGTCAGCGACATAGTGCGCTATCACTTTTTTGCAAAAAGATTGAGTCAGTTCCAAAACAAAAAAACCTCCGAGTCTTCGATACTCGGAGGTTTCATCGGGCGATTTACTTCGCCGCGATCTTGATTTTCTTCGGGCGCGCCGATTCGGCCTTGGGCAGGCGCAGGGTGAGAATGCCGTCCTTGATTTTCGCCTCGGCCTGGTCCGCGTCCATGGCGGCGGGCAGGCGCAGGGTCCGGCGGAACGAACCGCCCGGTAATTCGCGCAGGAGATACTCGGCTTCGCCGCGGGCGTATTCGCCTTCGATGCGGACAACGTCATCCAGAATCTGAATATCGAGGTCCTCGGCTTTGAGTCCGGGCACGAGCGCGGTCAGGACGAATTCGTCGTCGTTATCGCGCACATCCACAGGGAGATGATGCGCGCCGGAGGCGGCATTCCATTCCGCCCAGCGGCGGGCCATGCGGCGATACGGAAACGGTTGGATGTAGAAGGTCATGATTTTGCTCCTTTGCCAGTCAGTTGAATTGTCCCGATGTTAGCCGCGGCGCATCAGAACAATAACAATGGAAAATAGAAATTGTGTTAGAAATAAGAGAACATTTTACAGCCGTCCGACGTCTGTAGAAATGGAGGCGACCATGAAAACGATTGCCAGTCTAATCCTATTGGCAGGACTTCTGTTAACAGCCTGCCAGCCGATGAACGCCGCGGCCACGGAACCCGACACAGACACTCCGCGTCTTCCCCCGCCCGCGCCTGCCGAGGCGACCAAAGAGCCGCTCGCGCCGCCCGAGGCGGATACCCCGTCTCCCGCCGCGCAGGAGATGGCGCGCCTCAGCCGCGAGGACCTCAGTCAACGCCTGGGACTTGCCATCGAGGAAATTACGGTCCTGGAAGTGGAAGCGGTCACATGGCCGGACGCCAGCCTGGGCTGTCCGCAGCCGGAAAAAGCGTATGCCGAGGTATTGACCCCCGGCTTCTTCATCCGCCTCGAAGCAAAGGGAAAACAATATCTCTACCACACGGACGAATCGACCACTGTCGTCTTGTGCACGGGAGGCGCCATGCCGCTCTTCCCGGTCACGCCCGGCGATATTCAAGACGGCCAGCCCTGGATGCCGGTCCCATAAAGATAAGCCCGCCTTTGCAGGCGGGCTTATTGGTTAGAGGTCGTTCAACAGTTAATTGTCAGGCATCTGGAAGTGCGTACCTGTGCCATGACCGCGTACCAGCGGCTTCTTGATATGCGGCTTGCGGCACTTGTACTCCAACTCGTACGTGTAATCTGCGTAGTACGTGATGCCATCCGGGGCGTTGTAACTGACCATCATGACGATGGAGTTGCCCCACCTCAACAGGTCGCGCAGTTCGATCTTCCCGCTCTCGGTCACATGGTTCAGGTGCATGACCTTGATCTTGTAAGTGGCCCACTTTCCATGGCCTCGTTGGGCGACGAAGGTGACGGTGAAGTCGTTGTTGATCGGGATGATCTCGGTGATGTCCTTGAACACGCTCGCGTCCGAGCCGTCGGAGATCAGGCTGCCGTCCACCATCACGTTGTCAATGTACCAACCAGCGTTGGTGGTCGCCCAGTCGGTCATATAGCGGAAGGCAAGCAGGATATCCTGACCCGCGTAGGCGCTCAGGTCGAAGGACATATTGACCCACGTGGCCTGCTTACCGGTCAGGCCGGGCAGGTTGGCGACAATGTCTGGGTGGGCACTCGGGTCGTGGAGGTCCGTGGTGTAGGCGTTCGAGAGACTGGTCCAGTTGTAGCCGCCGTCGGTCGAGACCTGGACGAAACCGTAGTCCCAGTATTCCTCGAAGTCGTACTTCGTGTCGAAAGTCAGGGATCCGCCGCCGACTGCCGAGAAGATGGCCCAGTTGTCAATCAGGTCACCTGTGCCGCCATACAGGACGCTCCCATCCGACGACCAGGCGGTCGGGAAGGTGGAATACGGGACGCCATTAAAGACCAGGCGGCGCAGGTCCTTTGGATTGCCGGTGATCCACAAATAGTCGGTGCCCCACGGCGGCGCGCCGGGTGTGCTGAAGGCCTCCTCGTTGGGATCGCTGGGTGTGCCGATGTTGAGGTTGAAGTCGAGGTCCTTGAACCGATAGCGGCCATTCCCCGGCTTCTTGGAATCGATCAACATGGCAATGGACCAGTCGTGGAAGACGTCAATAAAGTCGCGGTGGGCATGGAACGCGTCCAGAGTGGAATCCACGCCCGTGGTGCCGTTATCCGGGTTGAGGAACAGCGCCTGGATGAAGGACGGGCCATACTGCTCCATCAGGTAGTACTGGAATAGGAAGGCCTGTCCGTAATCCGTGAGAATCTCAAGATCGCCCTGGTCGCCCCAGACCGTCAGCGAGTTCTCCGGGAAGTCGGCCGCGGGTTCCATATGGCCGGTCACGGATTCACCGTAACCCGTCAGTACCATTGCCAGATCGGACATGCCTTCGTTGATGAAGTTCTCTTCGTCGCCGTCATAGTCCGAATGCAGCAGGTGCTGATACTCGTGGGCGAAGATGCCCTCGTACAGGTAGGGACGCGTCCCATTCGGGCCAGTGCGGTTCTCCCAGTCGTAGGCGTCAATCGTCATCGCGTTGCGGTCGAAGTAGAGCTCCAGCGAGTCCGAGTAAAACCCTGCGATGTAGATCGGATAGTTGGGATCGTAGTAGTTCTCGTCCCGAACGTTCTCGACGAGCACGATCTGGCGGCCAAGCGAATCGTAATAGTAGCCGGGAGGAACATAGCCCCACGCATCCAGCAGGGAGAGCGACCCATCGTGGAAGTCGGGCGCGCCGAAGAAATTGGTCTCGACCGGGTAGATGTTGCTATCGAACTCGCCCATCAGGTAGGCAGCCTGTTCGCAGGTAACCACCGGAGTCGGGCGCGGATCGCCGGCCGGCCAGCTCAAGTCGGCCTGCACCCAGATCTGCGAGTTGTCGCTCTCGGCCATCAGGTAGAACTCGGCAAAGTCGTAATACCCATAATAGGAGTCTAAATACAGGAAATACTTGGCATCGGTAATACAATCGGTGGTGGAGGCGGCAACGACCGCCTGCATGGCGGCCTCGTTTTCGGCCATCACGGCCGGGTCGAGCGACCCGAGGCGTTCCGGCGTCGCCTCCCAGTTGCGGATTTCCTCGCTCACGTAGGCCGGGCGATAATCAACCGGTTTCGTGGCAGCCAGAGCCGCGGTTGGGGCAAGGCTCACCAGCACTGCCAGAACCATGAAAATGGAAAAAACCTTCCCTTTCATAAACTATTCTCCTCTTTTTGTCGCGGGTTGATCGAATCTGGTCGTACGGACTTTCAAGGCAAAAGACGAGAGCACCTCCTTTTCCTCGAGGGCCGGAGAACGCAAACCCACACATCCCCGGCCGCTCGAATTCGTGTCATATGAACCAGTTAGCGAGGTCTTGAATTACCCGCCGTCTTCTCCGAAATTTGCAATTTTGTAATTTTATCTTATAGCAAATTGAGCAAAAAAACAAGACCTGATGTCCGATTCGGCAACAATCTTAAGAAATGCCTTTTTAAATCAAAATAGGTATAATCCCGCCATGCTCAAGCGGCTGATCTTCCTTTCCCTTCTGCTCGCCGCCATCGCGGCGGGCATCTATATCTACCTGCTGATTCAAGTCCCGCGGACGCGCTCCGCCTACGTCTTCGAATGGTTTGCCAACCCCGCCGCGCACGCGGACTGGAAGATGGCGGCCGGGTCGCGCTGCGGCGAGGCGCCGTTCCTCTTCCCGACCGACGGCTTGGTCGGCTTTCTCTGGGACGATTCCTTCCGCCTCGGCCACCGCCACCAGGGCATTGACATCTTCGGCGGCGAGGGCGTAAACGTCACCCCCGTCATCGCCGCCTACGACGGCTACCTGACGCGCCTGCCCGATTGGAAATCCTCGGTCATCCAGCGCGTCCCCTCCGACCCGCTCCAGCCCGGACGACAGATCTGGCTCTATTACACCCACATGGCTGATGCGAACGGCGCATCCTATATCTCGGAAGAATTTCCGCCCGGCACGCGCGAGGTCTTTGTCGCCGCCGGGACTCTGCTCGGATACCAGGGCAATTACTCCGGCGACCCGAACAACCCGGTCGGCGTGCACCTGCATTTCTCGATCGTACGCGACGATGGGAACGGCAACTTTTTGAATGAACTCGAAATAAAAAATACATATGACCCTTCGCCATATTTCGGGTTAAAATTGAATGCGAACGAAAGGCTGGGCGAGGTTCCCCTCTGCCCTATCCCGTAAACCGGACGGAAGGCCGCTTCCTCCGAAGTGAGGCACCCATGGCAGTCTCAAAACCCCTGGTTGTAATCGTGACCGGCGCCGGCAGAGGCACGGGCCGTGAACTTGCCGAAGCCTTTGCCGCCAACGGCGCCTTCGTGGCCGCCAACGACATCGCTCCAAACAACGTAGGGGACATGGTCAAGGAACTGAGCAAGAAAGGCTACACCATGAAGGCCTACGTGGAGGACGTGGCGAAGAAAATGGCGGCCCAGGCCCTGATCAACCGCGTCATCGAGGACTGGGGGCGCGTGGACGTTCTGGTCAACCACGCCTACGTCGAACCGCACATGCCCCTGCTCGACATGGACGAGTGGGATTGGCACCGCACGATGGACGTCAACCTGACCGGCTCCTTCCTGATGCTGCAATCCGCAGCACGCGTCATGCGCGAACAGGGCGGGGGTGTGATCATCAACCTGCTCTCGCTCACCGGCCAGACCGGCGCGCTGGACCGCGCCGCCTACGTCTCCAGCCAGATGGGCATCATCGGTCTTACCCGCCAGGCGGCGCGTGAGTTGTACACGCATGGCGTGCGCGTCCATGCGGTGGGCAAGGGCATCGCCAAATATCAGAACGCGGAAGCCACCGTCCCGTCGGACCTGATACGGGCGGTACTGTTTCTCGCCAGTCCCCGCGCCGCGCACCTGACGGGGATGATCGTCAACATCCCATAAACATGATCAACCCCAAACTTAAGAAATTCGCCACAGATTACACGGATTATCACGGATTTTAAATTTTTTGGCCGACTCCAAAGCGAGGAGCCGGCCAAATTTGTGTAAATCTGTGGCTAAAGATTAAATTCGGGGTGAGTCATGTTTACAAAGCGAGACCCAGCCATGCAAAGAGGGGTTCGTAAAACGACAATCCAATCAGTCCGACAACGATACCCAGCAGCGCGCCGGCTACAATATCGGAGACGTAATGCACGCCCATGGACACACGCGCCAGCGCCACAAACGGCGCCCAGACCGCGAGCAGGAGTCCCGCCCAGCCGGGGCCGAGGCCGATTGCCAGCACCGCGATCATGAACGACCGCGCCGCGTGACCCGATGGAAACGAGTGCGGATCGGTGTTGCGGTAGATGCTTCCCCATTCTCCCTCCGGCCTGCGGCGGCGGACGATGAACTTGATGCTCATCACGATGACGGCCAACACAGCAATACCCGCAAACATGACCAGCGCCCATCGTTTCCAGCCCGCGTCGCCCAGCCGCCAGAGCAGGATCAAGCCCAGGCCCCAGAACCACGAGTCGCCGGAGTGAGCGAGAAAGACGGAAACGGTGCGAAGCAGGCCCGGCTTCTCGGCCACGCGCAGGCGGTCGGAGAGGCGGGCATCCAGTTCCAGGATGGGGCGTAAACTCATTTGGTCTTTCTGGCTTTGGCAGATTTGGACTTGGAGAGATTCGGCAATTTGCGGCCGCGCACTTTGGCTGTGACCGGTTCGGCCGCGACCTTGCGCGCCCGCACCGCCCGGCGTTCGCGGCGGGCCAGGTCCTTGCGCAGGATTTCGAGCTGGTGCGGCTTGTCCACATCCATGCACGGCTCGGCACGGTTCCAAACGATAACGCGGCCTTTGATTCCCAGCCGTTCGGAAACATGCTCCACCAGTTCGTCCAGCCCAAGGCTGTGGGTAACAAAGATCTTCCAGACCAGGTCCCAGCCGACGATAGACGCCTGCCGCAAGGGACTCTTGCGATTGCCGATCAACTGCTCCCACAAATCGAGGTGCTCGGTGGCCATGCGGACGTGGGTGATGTTGATGTCCGCGCCGCAGACCTCCATGTCCTTGAGGCGGGTGTAAGTGCGCTTCGATTCGGGGAAGCGCTTCTCCATCACCTCGCGCGGACAGACGCCGTAATAGAGGTCGTCTTTGGTTTGCATGCAAGTGTCCACCAGCCAGTCCACCATGTCGCCCTGCAACGCGGGAATATCGGATGAGACGACCAGCACGTATTCGGTTTTCTTATTCAACTGGATGGCCTTGTTCACGCCCGCCACGATGTTGGCGAGCATGCGTCCCTGGTTGGGGATGTAGTGGACGGGCTTCCGGCTGGTCAATCCGCTTTTGGGTGTGAGACCGACCAGAATGATGTTATCCACGTGCTTCGCGTCGTCCAGCGCGTCGAACACCCACTGGATCATTGGCTTGCCGGCCACGTCCACGAGGGCTTTCGCGTCACCTTTGACGAAGGTGTAGAGCGGATCTTCGGGGCTGGGAATTCCACCTGCGATTACGATTGCGTCCATAAAACCTCCAGAATAGTTTCGTGGCAAGCCCCGCTTCGTCTTCGGACTTTGTCCTCCGCTCAGCGCGATGGGGCCAGCAATGACGATTTAACTGGTTCTTTGGGATTAAGTGGGGCGAAACCCAATTTACCACAGAGCACACGGAGATCACGGAGATTTTTCTTTTGGTTTTTCTGTGGGCTTGTGATCTCAGTGATGACAAATGGGCGACCCCATCAAATACCAGAGAGCCATTCAATTGAGTTCCTGCAACTGCGGCTCGAAGCCGAGTTTGTTCAACAATTCATCGTACTCGGGCCAGGTGAGCGGACGTCCCTTGCCGGAGACCGCCACCAGTGCGGCCTCCATCATATTCGTCCCGAACGAACGGCCTTCCAGCACCGGCGTGGTGGTGACGAGGTATTTCACACCGGCCTTCCTGAACGTTTCCACATCCTCGGGCGTGGTGGTGTTCGTCACAACGACCTTGCCGCGCATGTCGTCGGGCATGAAACGTTTGATGTAATGACAGTCGCCCGCGACGACGGTCGCCCAGTCGTAATACTTGCCCCATTTGGGCGTGCGCTTCTCCTGCTTCTCGCCGGTGGGATAGACCCACTCGAACGGCAGGCGTCCCGCGATGGGCATCAACAGGGCGGCCAGGGTTTTGAGGCTGGAAAGTTTGTGAATGGCAATCGGAATATCGAGACCGAACATCAGGTCGCCGAAGACCGTTTCGTACCCGGCGTCCGCGAAACACCTGGAGAGTCCCCAGCGGTCCACGCCGACGGTGACCAGGACCTTGCGGCCATGCTCGTCCAGGTATTTCTTGATGTGACTTTCCAGGAACGCGGCGGCCTTGTTTTCCAGCGTGTTCTTCAACCCGCCGCCGTCCACCAGCGGGGTCTTCTTGACGAAGCGCACCATCGGCCTCACCGAGTAGAACGGGTACCACTTTCCATCCACCAGTGCGCCCAAGTCCGCGCCGCCGACGCCGAAGGCATCCACGATTCCATCCATCTCTTTGTATTTGAGCGCGGCGGCTTCCATATCGCCGTCCGTACCGATGCGTTCGATGCTGACCTTTTCACCCAGCAGGGTCACTTCCACAGCCTTGTTGCGCTTCGACGAGCCGATGCTGATGCTGACTGCACGCTTCATATCCAGCCTCCGGAATGGGATAGCGGGTAGTATACACCCAAGCGTTTGGATTTGGAAACAATCCCCCTTGTCCCCTCTATCCTCCTCCCCCTCCACCTCCCACAATCCCACCCTCGGTCAACTTTCGTAAATCGCCCAGCGCGGACTCGATCTCGGCCGCAGTCACCGGGCGGTCTTCGTCGCGGTGCTTGAGCAAACCCGCGCGCGCCTTCTCCATCGCCAACTCGCGAATCGAGGCGTTGTTCGCCAGCGCCTCCTTCACCAGCGCCGCGCCCTGCACGTAACCGATCACGGGATTCAACGCGGTCACCACGATGGCATTCTTCGCCAGCCAGCCCTCGGCTTTCTCGCGATTGGCGGTCACGCCTTTCACGGCGCGTTCGGTGAACGCGGTCAACGAGCCGATCACCACCTGCATCATCTCGAACAGGTTGTGCGCCAGAATCGGCATCATCACGTTCAATTCCAACTGTCCCGCCTGCGCGGCCATCGCCACGGTCGTGTCACAGCCGATGACGTGGAACATGGCCTGGTCCAGCATCTCCGCCAGCACAGGGTTGACTTTGCCCGGCATAATCGAAGAACCCGGCTGGACCGCGGGCAGGCGGATTTCATCGAACCCGGTCGACGGCCCGGAGGAAAGCAGGCGGAAATCGTTGGCGATGCGGATCAGGGTCAATGCCAGGACGCGCAGCGAGGCGGAGAAGTCCGCCGCGTCCGCCATGGACTGCATCGACTCGAACAGGTTATCCGACTCGACCAACTGCAAGCCGGTCAACTCGGACAGTTTCTTCACCATGCGCGCATGATACTCGGGGTGAGCGTTCAGCCCGGACCCGACGGCTGTGCCGCCGATCCCAAGCCGCCTCAGTCCCTCCGCGGAGCGGCGCACGCGTTCCGCGTCGCGCTCGACCGCTTTGGCGTACGCGGCGAATTCCTGGCCCAGCCGCACCGGCACCGCGTCCTGCAAATGCGTGCGCCCCGACTTGACGATGCCGTCGAACTCTTTTGCTTTTGCTTCCAATGCAGATTGCAGATTCTTCAACGCCGCCAGCAACTCGTCGGCGCGCCACAATGCGCCGAGACGAATTGAAGTTGGAATCACATCGTTGGTTGATTGCGCCATGTTGACGTGATCATTCGGATGAACGTAATACTTGCCGATCTCACCGCCCAGAATCTGCGTGGCGCGGTTGGCGATGACCTCGTTGGCATTCATGTTATGGCTCGTCCCCGCGCCCGCCTGGAACGGGTCAACGACGAATTCGCTGTCCCATTTGCCGTCCATCACTTCCGCCGCCGCCTGCGCGATGGACTCGGATAACTGCTTCGCGGTGAAATGTTTCCCGTCCACTTCGCGGTCGTTGAACAGACCGAGGTCGTAGTTCACGAGCGCCGCGGCGCGTTTGATCGCCGCCACCGACCAGATGAAGGCGCGCCAGGGGCGCAGTCCGCTGATCGGGAAGTTGTCCACCGCGCGCTGGGTCTGCGCGCCGTAATACGCCGAAGCCGGCACCTGCACCTCGCCCAGCGAATCTTTTTCCTTGCGAAAGTCCTTGGTTGCCATGATTCCTCCACCGGGGATGATTGTTTTTTTCCATTTTACACCTTTATCCCAATGCTTACAGCGCCGTTCCCGGCGGTTTGAACTGGTCGAACTTTTAATAAACATGAAGAGGCCCGGGGTAACCGGGCCTCTTCGGTGAGGAGGAGAAACTCCGAATTGCGAATCGTCAGGCGGGCGTTTCTACCTTGGGCAGATCCTTCATCGCTTCCTTCACGGCCTCGGCAGGATACTCGTAATCCTCCAGTTCACCGCGCAGGTGCTTCTCGTACGCGCCCAGATCGAAGTGACCATGCCCGGACAGGTTGAACAGGATGACACGCTTCTCGCCCTTCTTTTTGGCGTCCAGCGCCTCGTCAATGGCGGCGCGGATGGCGTGCGCCGATTCGGGCGCGGGGATAATGCCCTCGGCATTGGCAAACTGCACCGCCGCCTCGAAGGTCGCCCTCTGGGGAACAGCCACGGCTTCGATCAGGCCCGCGTCCACGAACGCGGACAGGCTGGGTGCCATGCCATGATAGCGCAGTCCGCCAGCGTGGATTCCGGGCGGGACGAACGAATGTCCCAGCGTGTACATCTTGACCACCGGGGCCATTCTGGCCGTATCGCCATAGTCGAAGGTGTATTCGCCTTTCGTCAACGACGGCGCGGCGGTCGGCTCCACGGCCAGCAGGCGGGCGCGCTTCCCATTTTTCAGATTCTCGCGCAGGAAGGGATAAGCCAGCCCGGCGAAATTCGAGCCGCCGCCCACGCAGCCGATGACCACATCCGGATATTCTCCCGCCATATCCATCTGTTTGAGAGACTCTTCGCCGATCACGGACTGGTGCATCAGTACGTGATTGAGCACAGAGCCGAGGCTGTACTTCTTCGCCCCGCCGGAGGTGGCGGCCACCTCCACCGCCTCCGAGATGGCAATGCCAAGCGAGCCGGGGCTTTCCGGGTCCGCGGCCAGAATCGAGCGCCCGTAATTCGTACGGTCGGTGGGACTGGCAAACACCTGCGCGCCGAAGGTCTCCATCAACACGCGGCGGTATGGTTTCTGCCGGTAAGAGACCTTGACCATATACACTTCGAGCGCAAGCCCGAAGAAATTACATGCCATTGCAAGCGCGGAGCCCCACTGTCCCGCGCCGGTCTCGGTGGTCAGGGCCTTCGTCCCGGCGGCCTTGTTGTAAAAGGCCTGTGGAATGGCCGTGTTCGGCTTGTGACTGCCGGCCGGGGAAACTCCCTCGTATTTGTAGTAAATGTGAGCGGTCGTGTCGAGTGCCTTCTCCAGCCGCCGGGCGCGGATCATCGGGGTGGGCCGGTAAAGTTTGTAGATCTCGCGTACTTCATCGGGAATCTGAATGTAGCGTTCCTGGCTCACCTCCTGCAGGATCAACTCCATCGGGAACAGCACGCTGAGGAAATCGGGCGTGACCGGCTCCAGCGTATCGGGACGCAGGACCGGGTTCGGCGCGACCGGGCTGTCGGCGTTGATGTTGTACCAGGATTTCGGCAGGTCGGCTTCGGACAAAAGAAAACGGGTTTGGTCGGACATTTTGGTCTCCTTGTTTGATAGTTGGTTGATATTGACGGATCAATCGGCAACGGCAAAAGCACTTCAAGGTGGATGGAACGAGGCGCGGGCAAACATCTTCTCGCCTCCTACGGGACGAACAGGCGGGCCGCCGTTTCGATGCCTTCGCGGTCGTCCGCGCGCTGTTCCGTCAAAACGACCTCGGCCGGGGTGACACCGCTGTCGTCGGCGGGATTGCACTCGCGTTCCTGGATCGGACCCCGTTTTTCTTCCTGCTTTTTCGCATTCATGTTCTTCTCCTTTTCAAAACAAAAACGTCCATCCCAAACATGGGACGGACGTCGAATCCGTGGTGCCACCCAAATTAGGCTGATATTGGCTTAACAAAAATTCCCGTTGGTGATGCAACGGGAAGGAGCCAGCCTCACTCTGTTTAGTCCGCTAGTCGGCAGTCTGTTGTCTTATGGTCACAGATGACTAAGGGACTTTGCCTTGATAACGGTGGCAGTTCCGGCTCGGGATACTCTCCGTCTGACCATCGAACTAGTGGACTAGCCGACTACCAGACTAATTTCGCCCTGCAACTCGGAGGTCCATTCGGCGCCGCCGTCTCGGGCAGGATTTTCACCAAACGCCTGCTCTCTGAACCGTCGTGCGACGCGTACTCGTCCTCGTCAGCGTTTTTATTGGGCGGAATTATACGCCGAAAACGGAGGCTGTCAATCCTTTTGCCTGTTCTCCGTATGGCTTTCTCAAAGTCAGGCATTTCTCAACGCAAATGGCGCGAAAAGAGCGAAATACACGAATTTTCTCAAGCGTTCGCGCAATTCGCGATAAGGCCGCACTACCAAGACGGGGATTCGTCAAGCGACTTTGAGAAGACCATACTGTTCTCCGCGTGAGGAAGCGCGTTTCCTTGACCGCCTCTCATCGTCACGGTACAATGCAGGCAATGCGGGAGTCGCCAAGCGGTAAGGCGTCAGCCTTCCAAGCTGATATGCGCGGGTTCGAATCCCGTCTCCCGCTCTCTCCCGGTTGAAGGTTACAGGTTGAATGGCGAAGAAAGTTATTCGACCCTCAACTTTCAACCTTCAACCGTCCCGGGCTCGTGGCGCAGCGGTTAGCGCAGGCGACTCATAATCGCTTGGTCGCAGGTTCGAATCCTGCCGGGCCCACCTTTCGTTTAAGCGGTTGGCTGCCGGCCCCCATTCAGGGGATGATATTCGTATCCTGCCGGGCCCACCTTTCGTTTAAGCGGTTGGCTGCCTGTCCCGCCTTTGTTAAGCTGGCGGTTGTTGGGCCTAAAACACTATTCAAATCCGATCACTAATTTGATTTAAAACTGAGGCTTGACAAACGGTTTGCAACCACTATAATACTGAATAAGTTTATCAACTTTGTTGTGTGTCGCTTTAGTGGTGCGGGGAAAGTTGCAAGCCGATAAAAGCACGGTGTTTGATCCTTCACTAAACGTCATTAGGAGACGCAATGAAATCCCAGCTCATCCCTGCGGGAAGAGTCTATGTCGAGGCTGTTCATGCCGCTTGTAACCGCAGGAAGCTCGACGCTCAAAAGATCGCGTCATTTTTTGAAAGCAACGGATACCGGATCGTGAAAGATCCGCGCGAGGCGGACCTGATGCTGTTGATCACATGCGCCGTCTCACTCGAAAGGGAGGCTACTTCGATCAGCCGTATCCATAACTTAAAGAAACTGGGCGGGGAATTGGTTGTAGGCGGGTGCCTCCCCGCCATTAATCAGCATAAATTGACGACCGTTCATGGGGGAATCAGCATTCCGACATCAGACATCAATAAACTCGACGAATATTTTCCGAACATGCGGATTAAGTTCTCGGAACTCAAAGACGCCAATCGCTATTGGCCCTCGTACGAGAGGTTGTTCGGCCGCCAGTTTCTCCAGGTGGCCGTGGAAAAACTTAAATCCTTCAGGAAATTATCCGTCAGATATATCGTCAAAAAAGAAATCCCACGACTGTTTGACAAGGTGCTCAAGAAGCAGTCGGCTGCCGAGATCGTGCCGTTTTCCATCAGGATTTCCTGGGGATGCAACCAACACTGTTCATATTGCGCCGTTCGATCCGCTGTGGGCAAATTCCACAGCAAACCCCTAGAGGAGTGTCGAGCCGAATTCGTCGAGGGCGTCAGCAAAGGTCACAGCGAATTCGAATTGATAGCAGACGATATCGGAGCCTACGGTACCGATATCGGCAAGACCTTTCCCGATCTGTTGAACACCCTGCTCGCAGTAGAAGGCGACTACCGGGTACAAATTTGGAATCTCTCTCCGATCTGGCTGGTCAAGTATATGGAAGATCTTCCGCCCATCCTGAAAACCAGGAAAATCGGAGGAATTCATTGTCCCATTCAGTCCGGCAGCAGGAAGATGCTCACCGCAATGCGCCGATACAGCAATGTTGACAAAATCCGGGAAGCGGTGGTGGCTTTGAAAAAACATTCACCCGGCCTGGCATTGACTACAGACATGATCGTCGGATATCCCGGAGAGACCGAGGAAGACCTTTACGCAACGATCGCTTTTCTCCGCCACACGCACTTCGACAGCGTCCACATTTTCATCTACAACGATGTCCCGAATACAGTTGCCTACTCTACTGGTAATAAACTGTCGCCCGAGGTCATCGAACTAAGGGTCGGTAAGCTTCAGCGGGAACTGGATGAGATCGGCACCGATTATCTAGTCGTTGTCTAGGCGGCTTCAGCAACAAACCCAGGCCGCATCCAGATGGAATTTGCCTGAAATGAAAAACATCATCCCTCCAAGTGATCTGCCCGCCGCATATAACATCTACGAAGGGGTGGAATATCATGAGTATTGGAACGCCGCGGACAAACAAAGATTAAACGAACTCGAACATGCCATCGTTCGCGAATTGCTGCCTCCAACGGGCAACCGCATCCTCGATCTAGGTTGCGGCTATGGCCGAATGTCCGATTGCTATCTGGGCCGCTTCCAGGATATTGTCATGTTCGATGGCTCATTGTCGCTGTTACGAGAGGCTCAGAAAAATACACACGGCAAAGCATGTTACGTGGCCGGAGATATCCATTGCCTCCCTTTTCATCCTGCCGCCTTTGATACTGTTCTGATGGTTCTAGTCCTCCATCACCTCACCGATCCTGCGAAATGCCTGAATCATATCGGCAGGGTGTCATGCAACGGCGGGTACTTCGTGATGACGTATAGCAATAAAAGAAATGCCCTGCAGATGGTAAAGTATCTGCTGAAAGCGGCCCCATTCAACCCCTTTACGCGGGAACCATTCGCCGAACAAGCAAATTTATTCCGCCATCATCCCGCCTACGTCACGGAACTACTGACCGCTGCCGGATTTGGCGACTTTATTTATCGCGGGGCGGGCGTCTTCGACAAATTCGAGAAGCCCCTGGGGAAATTTTCCAAATGGGTGCCGCGCGGCGACTTTTGGGCGCCCTTGCTCGGCAACCTGTTCCTGGCTCCGTGGATATTCTGTAGGGGAATCTCCCGAAATAAGGAGACGCTCAGGCCCTCGACCGACGTGGAAAGCCTGCTGGCATGCCCGCGTTGTAAGGCAGAACTGAAGCGGACCGCAAATGGGTTCGAATGCACGAATTGCCGCACCGGGTATCCAATCATGGACGGGATCATTGATATGCGAGTCGAGGCGGCTTTCTAAGTTTCAGTACGGTTTCAGCGAGCGGGGCATATGGATTTAAAAAATCAAATTAAAAATTAAAATTTAACTTGACTTTTATTTCGTAATCCATATAATGGTATCTGCGCCTTGCAGATTTGTTAGGCGGTTTCAGCAGTGGCGAGACAATCGAGGCAGCAAGTGGCCATGCAGGTTGCGCTTGCCCGTATGAAAGACCCGGCATCAACTACCCATGCAAGGCGTCAAACAGAAACCGTCTCTTTTCACCCGCTGGAGGCACAATGTTCAAGACTATTTCATTTTTGGCCCAGAAGATGAACAACGCAACCTACCATGTTCGGCGCGTCACATTCGGACCAGTGATCATGGTCCTGGTCTTCCTTATCACAGCCGTTGGAGTACCGACCCAGGATGCGGCGGCACAGGCGCTATCCAACAAACCTTTATTGACCATCGCCTTTGTGCCAGAAAAGGTGGTATTGATATCCCCGGAAGGGAACATCGGTAACACTTACAATCCCACTTATACATGGAACGCAGTAGTTGATGCGGATGAATATACACTTGGAGTCGTTGGTCCAAACGGAGAAGAGTTAATCTATGAAACGTATGACCAAGCGGATATATGCGCCGGAGCGATCTGCTCGGTCACACATCCACTGACTTTGTCCGGAGGGTCGCATACTTGGTGGGTAAGGGGACGAAATACATCCGGCATTGGTCCGTGGAGCGATCCGATGGTCTTCAGCATCGCCCCCGATACTACCATCACCGGCAATCCGCCGGACCCGAGCCTGAGCAGCAGCGCCACATTCACTTTTGTAAGCGAAGATGCCACTGCAACCTTCGAGTGCCAATTGGATGGAGGCGGCTTCAGCGCCTGCACCAGCCCAAAGGATTACACCGGTCTAAGTAACAGCAGTCACACCTTTGAGGTGCGTGCCGTAGAAAGTCATGGCACTCCCGACCCCACGCCGGCCTCCTACACGTGGCTGGTTGATGTCCCCGTCTGCTACGCCCTGACGCTTAGCCATACCGGCAATGGAAGCGATCCATCGCCCGATCCTGCCAACTCACCGGGCTGTGCAGCCGGTCAATACGTTGAAGGCGCGGTCATAGATTTAACTGCAACGCCGAACGCGGGCTGGCAGGTCAGCAGTTGGACCGGCACCAACAACAACTCCAGCACCGCAACCAGCAACACCGTCACCATGCCCGCCGGCGCACATGCCGCGAGCGTCAATTACACCCAGGCCGAGTACACCCTGACTGTGAACGTCACGGGCAGCGGCACGGTGACCAAGGATCCCGACCAGGCCACCTACCATTATGGCGATGTCGTACAGTTGACAGCCACGCCCTCCATCGGATGGTCCTTCTCCGCCTGGAGCGGCAGCGTGACCGGCATGGTCAACCCGGTCAACATCACCATTGACGCTAACGAAACCGTCACCGCCACTTTCACGCAGAACGAATACACCTTGACGGTGAATACTGTGGGAAACGGCACGGTGACCAGGAATCCCGACCAGGCTACTTATCACTACGGCGATATCGTGCAGCTGACCGCTATGCCCGACCCCGGCTGGTCCTTCTCCGGTTGGAGCGGTGATCTGTCCGGCTCCGTCAACCCGGTCAACGTCACGATTGACGGCAACAAGTCCGTCACTGCCACTTTCACCGCCATCGGCTACACCCTGACGGTGGACATCCTCGGAAGCGGTTCCGTGAGCAGAAATCCCGACCAGGCCTTTTACAACTACGGCGATGTGGTCGAATTGACGGCAACACCAACCCTGGGCTGGGACTTCGCGGGCTGGTCCGGCGGGCTTTCTGGGAATGCAAACCCGCAATCCATCGTAATTGATGGAAACGAAACGGTCACGGCGCAGTTCCTGACCCTGCCCTTGCTCATCTCACCGGTCAACGGAACGGCGCTGATTTACAACCAGCCGACTTTTGACTGGGAGGATGTAAACGGAGCAGTTAACTACAGCATTCAGGTTTCAAAGTATAGCAACTTCGGATCGCTCCTGGTGAACGCAAGGGTTACGACCTCAACCTATACTGCCATTCGATCCCTTCCTGCCAACTCCCTGCTCTATTGGCGCGTCAAGGCCAATGGCGTCGGCTTCAATCTGTGGTCCGAAGTGCGCACCCTCACCACTGCCAATCCGCCCTCAATCCCGCTTCTGCTTGCTCCTGCCAACGCCGCCCTCGTCAGGGACTACACTCCGCGCCTCGATTGGGCCAATGTCAAACTCCCGGCCGGGACGACCTTCGATAAATACGAACTTCAGATAGCAACGGACAGCGCGTTCACGTCACCGACAAGCGTGGAGATTGGCGGCCCGGAGACGAACTCCGAGTACACGCCCGTCTCCGATCTGTCGCCCAACACCAGGTATTACTGGCGCGTACGAGCCTACAATACCGATGGACACTACAGCAACTGGTCCGCCGCCCGTTCTTTCCGTACGGCTGTCCTGCCGCCGACGCTGTCGGCCCCGTCGAATAATGAGATCCTGCTCAACAAGCGTCCAACCTTCGACTGGAATGACGTGCCGGGCGCGACCTCCTACACCATCCAAATCTCCACCGCGGCAACTTTCGGGATCATCACAGTCAACGCCAATGTGAGTTCCTCGACATTCATGCCAGCAATCAATCTGGCGGCGGACACCACGTATTACTGGAGAGTGCGCACCAACGCCGTCAACGGACCGAGCGAGTATTCCACGATCTGGTCCTTCACGACAGGCAACCCGCCCTCAACGCCCAATCTGTCTGCTCCGGCCAATAACGCCCTGGTCACCGATTACACGCTGTTGTTGAACTGGTCCAACTCCACTCTGCCGGCGGGGACAACCTTCAGCCACTACCAGTTGCAGATCGCAACCGACGCGGCTTTCACAAACCTGACGCTGGATGTCAACGTAGGCGCAGGCGACATTACCGCCTCGGAGTACGAGCCGGCGACCGACCTGACCGCCAACACCAAGTTCTACTGGCGCGTGAGAGCCGTGAACAGCGACCTGGAATACAGCGCCTGGTCCATCAGCCGTTACTTCCGTACCGCCCTCCTGCCGCCGACTCTGGTGACCCCGGCCAATCTGGACGTCCTCTCCGGCCCGCGTCCGACGTTCGATTGGGAGGATGTGATCGGCGCATCCAGTTACACCATCCAGGTATCGAGGAACTTCGCCTTCACCCAATTGGTAGTGAACAAGACCGTTACAACATCCACTTACACTCCCACCACCAACCTGCCCCTTAACGTCACCCTCTACTGGCGGGTCAGGACGAATGGCCCCAATGGGCCAAGCCTGTGGTCGGAAGCGAGGTCGTTCACGCTTCAATAAGTTAACTGGCTAATTCCATGCAGGGCCGCGTCAGCATAAGACGCGGCCCTTTCATAGACAAATCACCCGTAGCGGATGACGCCCCGGCAGAAGAGAGCGCCCGAAGAGCAAGCCCGGCGCTCGAAAGCGAAACGCCGCGCTGGAACGCGGCGTTTTGTGTTATTACAGGCAAATCCCACCCACAGGACCCAACCATGAACAACTATATTGCGCTTGTGATCACCTTCATCATTGCCGTCGCCTTCCTGCGCCTGATGGACTTTATCGCCCAGCGGGGATGGATCGAAAGCAAGATGAGCCGCAAACTTATCCATATCGGTACCGGGCCGATCTTCGTGCTTTGCTGGCTGATGTTCTCCGACGTTCAAAATGGGCGCTGGCTGGCCGCGCTGGTCCCGCTTCTCATTACGATACAGTTCGTTTTAGTCGGCACAGGTGTCATCAAAGACGAGGCGGCTGTAAAAGCCATGTCGCGCACGGGGGACCGCCGCGAGATCCTGCGCGGACCGCTGTTCTACGGCATCGCATTTGTCGCTTTGACGCTGATTTACTGGAAGGACTCGCTCATCGGCATCCCCGCGCTGATGATCATGTGCGGCGGCGACGGAATTGCAGACATCGTCGGGCGGCGCATCAACTCTCCCAGCCTGCCCTGGTCGCGCGAAAAAAGCCTGCTCGGCTCGGTCAGTGTATTCGCTGGCGGATGGTTGTTGACCATGTTCATCTTCGCCGTCTACGTGTGGATGGGCGCCTTCAGCGGCCCGGTCACCCGTTTTCTATTGCCCGTTACGGGGATCGCTCTGGGCGCGACCCTGGTCGAGTCACTGCCCTTCCGGGATGTGGACAACCTGACCGTTACCGCCGCCGCGGCCCTGCTGGGGCACCTGCTATTTTAGGACCGGCTTCAACGCCTCGGCCAGGATCTCCGTAAATACAGCCCTGCCGGCCTCGTTCAGGTGCAAATTATCCGCAAACAGGGCCGGGACGAGGCGTTCGTCGCGCGAAAAATCGAGGAGCGGAATCCCGCGTTCGTCCAGATAGGAAGCGAGGTCGTCCATGTAGGTCTTCAGGCCGGGCGGTTCGGAGGCGAATCGCAGGGTGCGGGCGCGCACGAGGATCAGTTGAATGCCGTTTTCGCGGCACAGGCGGACGATCTCCGGCAGGAAGGAGTCCTCCACATTGTTGTCGAAATCGAGAGCGCGCGGCGCGTAGAGGTAGGCTTCCGCGGACGCGACCGCTTCCGCCAGCAGATTCGCCTCGAGATTGGCGGCCCGGAAAACCGCGTTCATCGCGCCGTTGGTGCAGGCGGCATCGCATTGCAGGAACAGACGGGGCGGGGTGTAACGAATGCCGGCGTCCAGCGATTTGCGCAAATCCAAGCGGGCGCCATAGACAGGAAGGTAGGCTTCGGCCAGTTTTTCGAGGGGATTCATCCGGCGGAGGTAGGCGCGTTCGATGAACACGAGGTCGTCCGGCGCGGCGTACTCGTCAATGGGGATGAAGTAACTGCCGTGCACGC
This sequence comes from Chloroflexota bacterium, assembly GCA_037445635.1. Taxonomy (GTDB): domain Bacteria; phylum Chloroflexota; class Anaerolineae; order Anaerolineales; family Villigracilaceae; genus JBFMCC01. Next base: position 55,765 of record JBBIKC010000011.1, on the reverse strand, counting down.
GATAGCCCGGAAGGGTAAGCATCGTATCGCGGAAAAGGATGAGGACTGCCCGCGGTTTGCGCCTCGCCTCGACGATGTTGTTTTTCAATACCAGGTACCAGAGCGCGGAGGCCGACCCGCTCGCCCTCACACTGTATACTTCCATCCCCAGCGCTGTGGACAGCAAGGCCGCGTCAATGTCGGTCTGGAGCAGCGAGTCGCCCAGCATCACGACCTGCGTCTGGGTTTCTTCGAGCGCCCTTTTGACAGTCTGGCGGACGAATGCATCCGGTTGCGGACCCGGGGCGCGGGGGTAGCCGGGCTGGTAACGCGTTTGAACATAAACGGACAGCCCGCCCGACAGAATCAACAGAAATATCACGTATCGGCGGAACGCGGTCATCGGGAACTAGAACTGGAAGTAGATGAAATCGGGCGAGGATGAATTGAGATAGACCAGCACCGCTACTGTGGCGGCCGCGTAGTATAGCGCATGGATGTACGAGTCCGGGGCGAGGCGGCGGTCCATCAGCCATTTGACCGCCAGAGGCGCAGTGTAGAACGCGGTCATCGAAAGGACAATGAGCGCCACGGCCTGTTCTTCCAGTGTGCCAATCAGCGAACTGGAAGCCAACACATTGACCACCCATCCGAGCGAAGGGGCGCGGAATAACAGCCAACCGAACACGATGAAGACGAACATCACCAGCCAGGCCGCGAAGGTTTTAAGTTTGTTCGATGGCTTCCAGTTACCGCCCATGCCGAGCATTTGATAGGCAACGATCAAGACTCCGTACCACAGGCCCCAGAGCACGAACGTCCAGCCCGCGCCGTGCCAAATGCCGCTGATCAGCATGGTGACCAGCGGCGGCGCGGACTGAATCAGCCAGTCGGGCAATCTCCCCTGCCGGCGGAGCAGCGCGCGGCGCAAGGGGAAGAAAATGTAATCGCGCAGCCAGGTGGATAATGTGATGTGCCAGCGATTCCAGAAGTCGGTGGGCGTGAGGGAAAGATACGGATATTTGAAATTCTCGGACGTATCGAAACCGAGCAGATACGCGATAGCGCGGGAGAGATCGGTGTAGGCGGAGAAATCGGCCAGGATTTGCAGAGTGAAGCCGAGCGTCGCGGCCGCGGTCAGCAGGATGGTCGGTTCGCCCAGGGCGAAGACGCGGTCCACGATGGTCTTGATGGTATCGGCCACGACGAATTTCTTGAAGAAGCCCATCACCAGCAGAGGCCAGGCGTTGTAGAAATATTCGGCCTTCCACGTGCGCGGACTTTGAATCTGCGGCAGGAGTTTCTGGGCGCGGTCCATCGGGCCCGCGGTGACTTGCGGAAAGAAGGATACGTAGAGGCCGAAGGCGATCAGGTCGCGTGCGGGTTCGAGCGTGCCGCGCGACACGTCGAGCAGATAGGCGAGTTTCTTGAGGGTGTAGAATGACAGGCCCGCGGGGAGCAGAATCCGTACCAGCAGGAAATCAGCCTGGAGGCCCAGACCAGACAGAAGTCCGAAGAGCGAATCGCTGAAGAAGTTGTAATACTTGAAGAAGGCCAGCACACCCACGTTCAGGGCGAGGCTGAGCGCGACGAACATCCGCGTACGGGTGCGGTTACGCGCGATGCCGAGGGCAAGTCCGTAATCGGCGAGAGTCGAGAGTCCCAGCAGGAGCGCGTACCACGGATGCACCCAGGCGTAGAAGACATAACTGGCAACCAGCAAAAGGATGTTCTGCCACGCCATGCGGCGCACGAGCCAGTAGAGCGCGAAGACGATAAGAAAGAAAAGCAGGAAGTCGTAGGTGGTGAAGATCATTCGATGCCTATGATTCAGGATGTTCCTCGGCCAGGATCATCACGCGGAAATCCTCGGCCGCGGCCAGCCCCTTCTCCTTGCCCGCCTCGGCGGCCCACGCGCGCATTTCCTTTTCGACGTCCCATTCGCCGATCTGGCTGGCGTGTTTTTTCAGCGCGGCGATCTTGACCTCGAGCGTGTCACCGATGTCCACCCACGTATCGGGCTTTTCGGACCCGTGGACATACAACCGTTTAACGTTGTGCGGTTCCAGCCCCTCGTCGAGCAGGTCGGTGAAGATGAGCCGCGTGCCGGAGGAGGGGAAGACGGCGTCAATGGCGGCCTGCGCCGCGGCGCGGTGATCGGGATGGTTGATGTAGCCGTTGCCGTAGAACAACTGCGTCGGGTCGCCGGTCATTACGACCTCGGGCTTGAATCGGCGGATGAGACGCGTCAGTTCCCTGCGGAGGGGGATGTCGGCGACAAGTTCGCCGTCCGCGTAACGAAGAAAGATGGTTTGCTTGACTCCCAGCACCTCGTTGGCGGCCTTCTGCTCGCCCTCGCGGATGAGGGACAGGACCGGCTTGTAATCGGGCCCATGCGCGGGGTCGTTCGACCCGGCGTCTCCGCTGGTGATGATCACCGAGACGATCTCGCACCCGGCGCGCGCCCATTTGGCGAGCGTTCCGGCGACGGTGAATTCCTGGTCGTCGGGATGCGCGTGGATGACCATGACAGATTTGGGGATGTATTCTTTTTCCATATCTACTCCTCGAGCAATGGCTGGAGAGCCTCAGCCAGAATCTCTGTAAAAATCATTTTGCCCTCGGCAGTCATGTGATGCGGGTCGGAAAAATGCTCCGGGTGAATCTGCGGGGTGTGAGCGAGGTCGAGCAGGGGAATGCCGCGCTCGTCAAGATAGGTCTGCAAATCCTGAACGTAGGTTTCCAATCCATTCGGTTCGGCGGCGGGATTCGGAAACAGGTTCGTCGGCGCGCGGACGAAGATGAGTTGAATGTCTCTTTCCTGCGCGAGGCGGATGATTTCAGGCAGGAAAGAATGTGCAACTTGTTTATCGAAATTCAGCGCGCCGGGAGAATAAAGTTCCTGCTCGGCGTCGAGGATCATGCTGGACAGGACCTCGGGCGGAATGTCCGAGCGCAGGACCGAGTCGAAGGCGGCGTCGCTGCACGGCGCATCACAGCCAAGAAGGGACGGGAGGGCATGTCGCTGAAACGCGCCCAGCGCGTCGAGCAGTTCGACGCGGTAACTGTAGGGCGGCAGGAACATGTCCAGGGCGCGCTCGGGCAGGCTCATGCGCTGGACATAGGCGAGTTGGAGGAACAGGGTATCTTCAGGGGAGGAATATTTATCCAGCATCCCGAAATAGGGCCCGTCGGCGCGGAAGGAGGGCGCGGTGAGGAGCGCATCGCGGAAGAGGATGACAACGGTCTGCGGCGGTTCGCCGGCGGGGAGGATATTGTGCTCGAGCAGGAGATACCAGAGCGCCGAGGCCGAGCCGGGCACATCCAGTTTGTAGGTGGTGAGGCCAATTTGCTCTTGAAAGAGGTCTGCATCCACGTCCTTGGTCAGCATCGAATCGCCCAGCAGGAGGATCTGCGGGCGTTGTGACTTGATCTCTTGCAGGTACTCTCTTGCAATGCGCGGTGTAAGGTGAGGGCCGGGTGAATCGGGGTAGGGTCCCTGAAAGACTGATTGGACCGCGATGGATGCGAGGAAAAGGAAAGCAGTGAACGAAACAACAAAGCGGACGGTCAGGCGCATAACGGCCTGATTTTACCTGCCTATGCTTTGGAGTACAATAACTTCATTCCTTTATCAGGAGTCCTCCCATGACCATCATCCTCGATGGATCGTCCCTCACGATCGAAAAACTCGTCGCCATCGCCCGCTTCAATGAAAAAGTGGAATTGGCCCCCGCCGCGCTGGAGCGTATCCGCGCCTGCCGCGCCGTGCTGGAGGAGAAACTCGCCGCGCACGAGATCATGTACGGCACCAACACCGGCATCGGCGAGTTCTCCGAGAAGGTGCTGGACGACGAGCAGGTGAAGGAGTTCCAGAAGTATCTCATCTACAACCACGCCGCGGGCATCGGCGATCCCGCGCCGATTGAACACGTCCGCGCCGCGCTGGCCAGCCGAATCAACGTCCACGCGCGCGGACATTCCGCCTGCCGCCCGGAGATCACGCTGACCTACGTCGAGATGCTCAACAAGGGCGTGACGCCGGTGGTGTGCACGAAAGGCTCGGTCGGCGCGAGCGGCGATCTGGCTCCGATGGCGCAGGCCGCGCTCCTGCTCATGGGCGAAGGCGAAGCGTTCTTCGAAGGCGAACGCCTCCCGGGGTCCGAGGCGATGCGGCGCGCGGGGATTCCGATTCCGGGCCTTCAGGCGCGCGACGGTCTGGCCGCGATCAACGGGTCGAATCTCTTGACCGCGATGAGCGCGCTGGCGCTCTACGACATGGAGCGCTGGCTGAAGCAGGCCGAGATCGCCGCGGCCATGTCCATCGAGGCTTTGCTTGGCAATCTCAAACCGTACAATGCGAAACTGCACGAACTGCGCGGTTTCCGCGGCGCCGTCACGTCCGCGCAAAATATCATGAAGGTCATTGCAGGCTCGGACCTGACGACCGGCAAGATGAAGACGAAAGTGCAGGACGCCTATTCAATGCGTTCGACGCCGCAGGTGATCGGCGCGGCGCGCGACGCGGTGGCATACGCGCGCTCGCAGGTGGAGATCGAACTGAACGGCGTGGCCGACAACCCGATCTTCCTGCCCGATGAAAAACTGACCCTGACCGGCGCGAACTTTCAGGGAAGTCCGGTCGCGTTGCCGATGGATATGGCCGGCGCGGCCATCACGATGGTGTGCGTGCTCTCGGAACGGCGGCTGAACCGACTGACCAACCCGGCTCTTTCGCAGGGGCTGCCCGACTTCCTGGCGCACGAGCCGGGCTTCTACTCCGGGTTCATGCTCTCGCAATACACCGCCGACCATCTGATCGTGGAGCAGAGGATTCTCTCCACGCCCGCGAGCATCCAATCCATCCCCGCCGCGGCGGACCAGGAGGACTTCGTCTCGATGGGCATGAATACGGCGCTCAAGAACAACCAGATTCTGGATAACGCGTATGGCGTGCTCGGCATCGAGTTCATGGCCGCGGCGCAGGCACTGGATTTTCGCGAGTTCCAGCCCGGCAAGGGAACGCAAAAAGCGCGCGAGGTGATTCGCAAACACGTGGCGCATCTCGACGTGGATCGTCCGTTGTATCCCGATCACAACACGATGAAGGCGCTGGTCAAATCGGGGGAGATTTTGGAAGAAGTGGAGAAGGCGGTGGGTAAACTGGATTGACCGTACCGTGGACGGCGTTTGTCCGCGAGCAGGCGGAAGCACGCGGCTTTACATGGGTATATTGGGAATTCGGTTCAGGCTTCGGCGCGTACGACCCCGAAGCGCGCGCATGGAGGCAGGATTTGCTGAGAGCGTTGATACCGTAATCAAAACGGTACGGAGGAGACTGTGCCGCAGGTGGAAAGCGAAAAGGAGTGGACCTATCAGGTCCACTCCTTTTCGTATGGGGGAATCCAATTACATTCCTTCTTTTTTTACCTCTCCACACTCACCACGCCGCCCAGCGCGTTCATGCTACTCCTCCACACCAGCCGTTTGCTCTGGCCCATCCAGGTGCAACCGCAACAAGTTCAACACATTCCTGCCGAGAATGATCCGTTCCCCCCAATCGTCCCCAACTACCTCGATTCCGGGCAGGCGAATCGAACCGAACAAGACCACATCCACTCTGTAAACTGGAACACGATGTAGTGTATCCCCAAGATGCGAGCGGACATTCGTCATGTAAGAGATGGGTAAATCCAAATCCTCCAGCACAGCCATCGGAACAAACGTACCGTCTGCGCCTGTATCGATCAGTGCCAGTTCATTGCCCTCGGGCGCTTCCCCCGGAGCCGCGATGCCGACCGGCAATACCGGTGCAACGGGCAAATATTCCTGACTGTAGGCCGTTGTTTTCATTGACGGGCCAGCCGCGGGCTGTAGATGCGAATCTCTCTCGGTCCCTCGGCAGGCATGATCAGGACCGGCGTCTTTCCATATTTCTTCCGGGTCCGCGCGTATAAAGCCGCCTCGTCCTTGTCATGATCCACTACTTTCCGACTGTGAATTGCAACAAATTCCCCTTCGTATTTTGCCCGTCTGCTGAGAGGCAGGTTCAGCCACCATTCCTGTTCCGACTCTATTTTCAGGCGCGCTGCCATGGACCGCTCCCGCCGAACGGCTGACCGTAAATACTCTTCGACCGATATACCGCGAAGCGTAGCCTCTTTTTGGATCGTTCCGGCCAACTCTTCTGAAATTTTAAATGTGGCCATAATAATCCTCTGCACCGATTCTACTATAATTCAGCGGCACATTCTCGCATTTCGTACTACCTCTCCACACTCACCACGCCGCCCAGCGCGTTCAGGCGCAGAGTCCACGTACTGCCGACGACGAACTGTTGAAACTCACTGACCGTGCCTGGCGAGTAGGTCAACTGGCCCTTGTCGGTGGAGAAGTACACGTTCAGGGCTTCGGAGGGCGATCCCTTGCGCTGGTTGCCGACGAGGAAGGGGTCCGCGTAGACCGGGTAGTTGTCATTGCCGTTGAGCGTCTCGGTGCGGACCGTCGTCCACTCGTCCACGGTGTAGGAGCAATAATCCTGCGACTCGGTATGACATTCCTGCACCACCTCGCCGTAGCCTGTGCCGGTATCCACCACTTTCTCTTCGCAGACCTCCTGACTCTCGGTACGGCAGGACACATTGTACGCATCCGAGGGCGGACTACCCGCCTGATTCGAATAATTGACCGGCCGTACTTCCTGAATTGGCACAGAGGTCTGCCAGGATACACTCGTGACCGTTCCATCAACCGTTGCAGTGGGGAACAGGAATAACGCGCCGACCACCACACAGATCACCGCGATGCAGGCCAGCACGCCGCCCAGAATCAACCACGGCGCGCGCGAGGGTTTTTTGGCCGGGACGACCGGCGCGGCGGGAGTCAGCCCGCCCGGCGTGTTGAACGACATCCCGCCCGGCGCGGGAGGCGGAGCCGCGGAGGCCGCCAGCGGTAACGCCGCGCCGCAGTTGGCGCACATCGTCCGCGTGGACGGGTTGACCTGTCCGCAGTTCGTGCAGGTGATCTCGGTCGGCGCGGCCTGGCGTCGCATTTCCTTTCCCGATGCGCGCTGTTTGCCCTCTTTCAAATCCCCGCCGCATTGCGAGCACACGGTCGCGGTGGCGGGATTGCGCGTGCCGCAAAACCCGCAGTGGATGTCCGCGCCCGCGGCCGCGGCGCGCGCCACGTTTTCATCCTGGATCAACTTGGCCTGAGCCGGGGCATAGAACTGCACATTATCCGGCTGGGGTGCGCCGCAATTTTCACAGGTCTTCTTCGGCCCGGGGTTGCGGCTGTTGCAGTTCGGGCACACCCATTCGAGTTGAATGAATCCTTTGGATCGTTTGGTCGCCATAATTCTCTCCGTGACTGAAGTGTACAGGAAAAATTTAGAAGATAAAAGGGGAGGACTTAAACAAATCCATGCCAGGCGCGGATGGACTCGAGCATACGCGTTATATCAGGTTCGGGATGTGGAGACGCATCGTTCGCACCCTTATACTGCCCGCCGTTTAACGCGGCCAGGACTCCGCCCGCGCCGCTGGCCACGTTCTCCGCGCTGTAGCCTCCCTCCAGCACGAAGACGATTTTCCCTTTGCAATGCTCGTTTGCGAGTTCCACCAATCTTTTCGCGATGTGATGATACCCCGCGCTCGAAAGTCCCAGCATGGTGATCGGGTCCGACCAATGTGCGTCGAAGCCCACGGAAACAAGGATCATCTCCGGGCGAAACATTTCGATGTGCGGCTTCATCACCTGTTCGAAGATTTGCGCAAAGACCGAATCCCCCGCGTAGGCTGGCAGCGGCACGTTGACAATGCGTCCCTTGGCATGAGGCGCGTCGTCCATACGTCCCGTTCCTGGATAGATGCCCCATTGATGAGTCGAAAGATAGCCAAGCCGTTCATCATTTAAGAACGCGGCTTCGGTTCCGTTACCGTGATGCGCGTCATAGTCAATGACCAGCACGCGCTGAGCGCCGCGTTCGAGCAGGTCACGCGCCGCGACGGCCACGTTGTTGAACAGACAGAATCCCATCGCCCGCGTCGGTTCGGCGTGATGGCCGGGCGGGCGGACGAGCGCAAACGCGTTCGCCGCGTCCCCGCCCCAGACCGCGCGCACACAGCCCAGGGTCCCGCCTGAGGCGAGCAGGGCGTCAGTGAAAGATGTATGAGTCACATACGTTGGGGCATAGTCAATGATTCCCGGTCCCTGCCGCGCGGCTTCTTCCACGGCTTGAATCATGCGCGGCGAGTGCACGCGCGCGATCTCGTCACGCGTGGCGGGCATTGCGTCCACCGACTCGAATGTAAACGTTTTTATTTTTTCATCCAGCAATTCGAATCTGCCGGGACGTTCGGGGTGATCGGGAAATTCGTGGCCGGGCGAAAGCACCTGCGTGACAATTGTAGACATGCTGGCATTATACGCTTAAACGATTGCCAGGCATGTCAGTGACATGCCTGGCAATCTTGAGGGGGGAGGGACACCACCGTTGGCAAGCATGGGGGGGACATGCGGGCCGTTCGGTGGATGACACCTAGATACCAGTAAAGGGAGGGCAGGTGTCTTGGTGACAATATACACCCTAATCATCCAAAATACATTAAAGAGAGGTTAGAAATCGGAGATGATTTATCTGAATTAGCGCCCTTTGTCACGAAAGAGGGTCAACCATTCGTCCAGTTCGGATTTCGACATCCCCTTCTCTTTCGATTCGCTCGCGGGCCCGGCGCGCAGAACTTCGATCACTTGCCGGGCGAAGTCTTCGGATGAGATCACTGCCGCGCCGGACTGGCGCGCTTCGGCCTGAACCTGTCGGTCGGACGTGACAACCGTCCAGTTGCGCGCCGCGCGCCCGAGTTTTTTCAGGCGGGCGCGGATGGCGGAATCGGCCGTCGTCCCCGCGCGGACAAAGTGCGCGGTCACACTTCCGAACGCGCGTCGGCCGTCCTGTCCGGGCGGCGCGCCGTCGAAGAACACTTCGATCTGTCGGCGCTGAAGACGGCAAAACGTCTGCAAACGATGAACGAGTTCGAGTTCGTCGTCCACCGAGCGCAGGCTCATTCCCAATTTGGGAATCAGGTTGTGGCCGTCAATCAAATAAGGCATGAAAGGAATTGTAAAGCAGAAGCCAGGTTTCTCAAAGAAACCTGGCTTCTTTTCGGGAACTACGCCGCCACAACTTCTTTCGTGACGATATCGAACGTGGGCGGATTCTCCAGCGTCTTCTTCACGAGGCAGAGTTCCGCCGAGCGAATCAGCGCGCTGTGATACTGTTTCGGGAAGCCGGGCGGAACCTGAATCTCGAGCCCGACCTTTTCCAACGCGCCGGTGAAAGGATTTCGTTCGTTGCGCTGGACGATGCGGATGCCGTCGGTGGGTATGCCGCGCTGGCGGCAGAAGCCGAGGATGTAGATGCCGGCGCAGGTGCCGATGGAGGCGAGGAATACCTCGAACGGCATGGGGGCGGAATCCTCGCCGCCACCCTGCGGAGGCTGGTCGGTGGGCAGGGTGTGGCCGCGAAAGTGCGCGTCCACGCGCGCCCCGCCCGGGAAGTCTATGATCATTTCCATGGTGGTGTCACTCCTAAGAAAGTAAGAAAGATTGTACCAGCGAATTAGAACCACCGGCACGTCAAATCCTTACCCATCGGCTATAATCATACAATACCGAAAGGCACTAATCTTTCGCCTTCCGACAATTTCAACAACAAACTCTGTTATTTCTCGTACTCGATATTAAGCGACCAACTCTTCACAGGAGATTCACATGGCAAACAAAAAACCCCGCGAGATCATGGTCCCGCCTTCCGGCGGCGTCCTGCGCGACTTCATGATGCGCATCAAACTCATCCTGCGGCTCATGGGCGACCGCCGCGTCAACCTTTTCCTCAAACTCCTGCCGCTGGCCTCGGTGGCTTACCTCATCTGGCCGGTGGACCTCGCGCCCGGCATGGTCCTGCCCGTCATCGGCGCGGTGGACGACGCCGCCATCCTGTGGCTCGGGTCCTACCTCTTCGTGGAACTCTGCCCGCCCGACGTGGTCAAGGAACACATGAAGCAGTTGACCAGCAACCTGGATGCCGACGAAAGCGGCGACGATGTGGTGGATGCGGAAGCCACCGACTTGCCCGACAATAAATGACCATGCGGCGACTCCTTTTACTGGTACCGTTCGTCCTGTTCGCCTGTGTGGTGATCGCCCCCCCGCTTCCCACGGACCCCGGGCCTGCCACCGCGACCGCGACGTTTACCTTAATCCCGACCGATACCCCCACCTTCACGCCCGAGCCTCCCACCGCGACCCCGTTGCCTCCAGATGCCAGCGCCTTTCCCGACCCGAACGCGTATCAATGGGAACTGGTGACCGGCAGTCTGGTTCTGCCGGTTGACATCCAGAACGCGGGCGATGGCTCCGGGCGGTTGTTCATCGTCGAGAGGCCCGGCACGATTCGCATCTTCCAGAACGGGCAACTGCTCCCGACTCCCTTCCTCAATATCACCGATCGCGTCTTCAGTGCCGCCTCGGAGCAGGGACTGCTCGGGCTGGCGTTCCATCCGCGCTATGAAGAGAATGGCTTGTTCTTCGTCAATTACATTGACGCGAACGAGAACACAGTCATCGCGCGCTTTCACGTGAGCAGTGACCCGAATCTCGCCGATCCGTCCAGCGAGGTGCAGGTGCTCTACATCCGCCAGCCATTCTGGAATCACAACGGGGGTGTACTGGCTTTCGGCCCGGATGGATACCTGTATCTCGGCCTCGGCGATGGCGGCTCCGGCGGCGACCCGCAGGGCAACGGGCAATCGCTGAATACCCTGCTGGGCAAAATCCTGCGCATTGACGTGGACAACGGCAATCCGTACACTATCCCGCCCGGCAACCCCTTCGGCAGTGAGATCTGGGCTTACGGCCTGCGCAATCCCTGGCGCTTCTCTTTCGATGCGCGCACAGGGAATCTATACATCGGCGATGTGGGTCAGGGCGAATGGGAGGAGATTGATGTGGCCCCGGCCGGCGTCGGCGGGCTGAATTTTGGCTGGAACTACCGCGAGGGCGGGCATCCCTACAAGGGACAGCCCCCGGCCGGAGTCCAGTTGGTGGAACCGATCGCGGAGTACAGTCACGGCGAGGGATGTTCGGTCACAGGCGGCGCGGTCTATCGCGGCACAGTCTTGCCCGCCTGGCAGGGAATCTACCTGTACGGCGACTATTGCTCCGGCTTGATCTGGGGACTCCTGCCCGGCGCCCCGGGCCGGAATGCGCAGATTTTGTTCGATACTCTCTTCAACATCTCCACCTTCGGGCAGGACGAGGCGGGAGAAATCTACCTCGCCAATTACAACGGGGAAGTTTATCGGCTGACTATCCGATGATGCTGTGGAGCGGGATGGCACCCCGCTCCACGCTCAAACCGGATAATTGCGGGATAAGTCGTCCAAAACAAGCCGATTGTCACCTGTAAAGTCGTGACGCCTGACACTGGCAGGCGTCATTTGTTTCCCGTACACTATGAGCACAAATCGTCAGGAGGCAGATATGGCAGTGCGGACCTGGCAAGTGGAAAAGATCGAGTACTGCGAGCACGTAGGGCACGAAATCGCCCTCGAAGCGGAAGTGGTCTATCCAGCCGACCATCTCCCCGATCGGCCGCGCGTGATCGCGCACCGCTGTTCGAGCGCCATCGTCTGCAACCAGTTCGACAAACCCGTCTGCGTCTGGTGCGGCACCAATCCTGACCACAATCCTTTGTGAACAAAACGGGCAAGCGCCCGCTTTGCAAACTCTCTCCTCCCTCTGAGTTGGTCAAGGCCATCCCGCGCGAAATCGCGGGATGTGCCGTTAAACAGGGGGCACTCTAAAACTTAAGAAGTCAGCCGCGGAATGGCGCGGGTCTAGAAAATTTCGGCGCAGCGAGTACCTCCTGCAGATTTCCCCACCGGCCTGGTTTCTTATTTCTGAATCGCGGCCATGTGCGTATCGAACTCATTCGCGGCAGGTTTTGCATCGTATTCAGGCGTCACTTCCCGGCGACTGCTTCGCCATCGCCGCGACCGCCTCTGCGTCGTACACGTAATGGGTCCGATGACCGATTTGCAGAATTGGCTTCTCGAAGTACGTGTAGGATAGCCACGCCAGGAAAAGCGTGGCCAGGAATGCAAGCGCGGTGACCCCGGCATCCGATAGCGAGCGCATGGAAGGGATATCGTTTCGAAGCAGTCCGTGCACCAGTCCACTCACTGCCTGATGGAACATATAGATGCCGTACGACAACGTGCCGAACCAGACCAACACTTTGTTGCCCAGCACCCGGCCGATGAGGCTATCTGCATCCGTTGCCGCGATTAGAACAAACGCGGAATATAAACCGGCCAGCCAGGAATGATTCAGCCTCCCGAAGCCCTCCGGATGCAGCGTCATCACCGCCGCTCCGGCCAGAAGCATCATGAAAACAACGTATAGATATCGTCTATATTTACCGATCAGAGAAACAACCTCCGGCGATCTCACCAGGATGGCAAGACACCCCCCTGAAAGGAGCGAATCGGCGCGCCAAGGTGTGTTAATGAAGGCGTGGAATCCCGGATATCCAATACGCAATAACGGTGCCAGCAAGACCGCCGACAGGAAAACATAGACGACTGTCCGCCGCCGGAAGAAAAATACAAGCAGAGGGATGAAGAGATAAAACTGTTCCTCAATCGCCAGCGACCAGGTAATGCCAAGCCAGTTGGGACCGTAGCCTTCTCGAAGTCCCATGAGAATATTTTGTGTAAACGTCGCGTAAGACCAGAGCGGATGTGGATTCGAAAATAACCAGGCCTGGACAGGATCCGGCAAACTCAGGAGGGGCGGGAGGAGAATGAATAGTCCGAGCAATAGAAAATACAGCGGAAAGATCCGACAGATTCGGCGAATGTAAAATGCCCGAAAATAGTTGGATGCGCCGCGATTGTCGAGAAGGATGCCCACGATGAGGAAGCCGGAAAGAACAAAGAACAGGTCAACCCCGCTCCAGGTGAGGCTCAACATCTTTTTCACGTATGCGGCGAGGCTGTACGGTTCGGGAACGATCTGATTCTGAACGTAATGCCACACCACCACAAGCAAAATTGCAATTCCTCTGACGCCGTCGAGAGACCGGATGCGTTTCATGACTTCCCAATTCTACAGCATCTTTTCCGATTGGAAGTACCCCCTCATGACTGGGAGTGTCCAACATCCAAGACATAACCCGTCACACCTGCACTTGCGTCAGGTGCAAGTGTTGCGAGCCCGGGCGCAGCGAATGGGCGAAGCAATCCCCGAATTAGCGGGAAGATTGCTTCGCCGCAAAGAACATTCCTCGCATTGAGAGCGGTCTTGATTCCGATGTTAGACACTCCCTCATGACTGACGTCTCGATTAATCCATCAGCGCTTCGATGGCACGGTTGTTGTCGGCGAGGCGCTCAGCCAGCAGGCGGGCAATCCATTCGTGCAGGGCGGCCGCGACCTGCGGATCCTTCTCTTCCATTTCCTTTAGAGAAGCGGATGTAAGGCGGTACAGCACGCTCGGCTGGGACGCGACCACATCCGCGGAGCGCGCGCCCTTCAGGTACATGCCCATCTCGCCGACCACCGTCCCGCTGCGGACACTGCGCAGGCGGATTATCTCTCCCTCTCCAGTCGAGATCTGAATGTTGAGGCGGCCCGATTCGATGAAATACATCTCGCCGGGCGGATCGCCACGCTTCATCAACGTGAAGTCCGCTTCCGCTTCGAGGCGTTCGAGGTACTTGATCAGCGGTTCGACCAGTTCGGGGTGCGGAAAGCCGCGTTGCAATTGCGACTTGATGCTCGTCTGGATGAACTCCGTCGAGGCCTCGTTCCTCATCAGGAGCATGTTCTCGCACCACTCCACGCCGTGGTCGAGCGTGGGGAAGAACTGCACGCGCGTGTCGCCCTCGAAGCCGCCCCTTGCCATCTGCCTGCGAATCTCGGGCGCGACCTGCGTCAGCACGAGGTAAATATCGTGAAGGTCGGCCAGCTGTCGCATGCGCGTGAACGAGGAGACCGCCGACGAGTCCAGGCCGTGGACGCGGTGGAAGTCCAGCACGATGAAATGCTCGCGGAAGGATTTGTCCTCCAGGATTTCGCGCACGCGGCTCAAGAGTCCGTCCGAAGTGCCGAAGAAGATGTAACCCTGCAAACGGAAAATGTGGATGCCCTCGCCGCGCTCCTTCAGCATCTGACGTTGCACGGCGGGACGGTCCACGTTGCTGTGATAGATCGTGCCGTTCAACGTATCGCGCACGGTGTTGACGCGGCTGTATTTGAAGACGAACAGGATGGTGGCAATGGCAACGCCGACGGCGATGCCCTCGAGAAAACCCACGGCGGCGATGACCACGAGACTGACCAGCACGATGAAGTAGTCACTGCGCGGCAGTTTGAACCACGCGTCGTAAATCCAGTCGCCGAGAAACGAGAGGCCGAGCATCAGGAGCAGGCCGCTCAACAGCGCGACCGGCAGGAAACCGATGAAACTGCCGCCGATGAGCAGGATGAAACCGCAGAAGAGCGCGGAGGCGAGACTCACCCAGCGGTTGTCCCCTCCCATGCGGTAGGCCAGCGACGTATCTCCCAGCAGGTGATACCCGGCCGGGCCGCCGCCCAGCCCGGCGACGAAGTTGGAGGCGCCCACCACGCGTAATTCGTGGTTCAGGTCAATGTCACGCTTGGCGATGAGTTCCAGCGCGGTGGCGTTGAGCAGGAATCCGATGATGCTGACCATGGGGATGAGCACGATCTTATCGGCCTGACCGAGTATGGCCTGCCAATCTATCTGAGTGAACGAACCGAGCGGGAAAGGCTGCCACAACCCGCCGCCCTGAAAGGATTCCATCAACAAGCCCATGCCGCGCGCCTGCTCGATGGATATACCGCTTGCGAAGAGGGCGATGTAGAAAATAGCAAGTCCAGCGGCAATGACGCCCGGCCAGATCAGATAGTGATTGTACTTTCGGAAGATGGCATAGATGACAATAGCGTAGATGGTGCCCGGCAGCCAGCGCATGAGCATGTCCGGCTGGAAGAGCGAGGGGAGCATGGCAATGCCGAGAGTCTGACCGGTCATCACCTCCAACGCACCGCGCGTCAACAGCCAGCCGGTGCCGGCCAGAAATCCGCCGATGACCGGGTAGGGGATGAAGCGCACCAAGTTGCCGAGGTTGAACTGACCGATCAGGTAGAACACGAGGCCGGTGAACAGGGCCGAAAGGATGATGGCAGCCAGCACCGTCGCGTAAACCGCGTCCGGCGCGGCTGAGGCGGCAGTCATAGCCGCGGCAATTCCGCTCGCGGCCAGGGCCAGCACCGCGGCGGGACTATCCTGCGGCGAGATGATCGTGCCCGGCAGGGAGCCGAGGAAGGTCACCACGATGCCCATGGCGAGACTGCCGAACAGGAACAGGCCGATGCCCTGTGAGACGAATCCACTCAACGCGCCGGAGAAGATCAGCGTGGCCAGCGAGATGCTGACCACCACCGCGATAATGCCGGTGATCAGTCCTGCCGTCAGGATGACGGGTATCTGTTTTGCTTCCACTTTGAATCTGTTCTGCATGTATCTACCCTCGCGCTGGTCTCGTTGAAAGCCTCTAAATCGGATGACCTAACTCCGAAAAGTATAGCACGAAGTACAACCCCCGGTACCGATGGGCGTTTCGTCCCAGAAGCGCGAAACCGAGGCCATGGCCGCCGCAGGAATCCTGTGGCACTCGCGACGGATATGCTATACTCTCAATCTCAACACGCAGGCCGACCCGCTTACATTTTGCCGCCCTGCTCCTCTTACTGGTAAAGTCAGGCGCTTATGTTCATTCGACGTTTTGTAAATTTACTGGCGCTCCTTGTCCTCGTCAGCCTCTCCTGCAATTTCGCCCAATCCCTCAACTCGCCCGGCGACAATTCCGCAACGCCCAACCGCGCGCTGCTCAACGAAGTGCTCTTTCTGCCCGCGTCGGGCGCGGCCGCCTTCATCGAACTGAAGAGTTCAGGCGGGCGCATCTCGTTGAACGGGCTGACCCTCGTCAACGAGCGCGGCGAGTCCTATTCCCTGCCCGAGGGACTCGACGACCTCGCCTCCGATCAATTCCTGTTGATTCTCTTCGACGGCTCGAATCTCGTCGAAGACAAAACGGTTCACGCGGACCTTAGTGGATTCCTCAGCCCCGGCTCTGGATTCATCGAACTGCGCGCCGCCGACGGGTCCCTGCTCGACCGCGCCGCCTGGGGGCCCGACCTGCCTGCCTCGGTCAAACTGGATCGAGGCGGCGTCATCTCCAGCCTTGAGCCGGGGACGACCATCGGGCGCTTACCGCGTTCAGTAAATCCGAATCCCCTCGAATGGACAATTTTCCATCCGCAACAAGCCACACCCGGCGTGGCCAACCCACAGCCCGGTGTCGAGATCATGATTCCGCTCAATGGCGCGAGAATCTCACAAACGAGTTTCGGCTTGAGTTGGTATCCCGTCCCCGGAGCGACACAGTATCACGTGCAGGTTTCAAGTGATGACACGTTCAGCACGTTGATTGTTGATGAAACCGTGAGCACAGGCTCGCTGAACGTGAACCTACAGCCGGGCAAATATTTCTGGCGCGTGCAGGCCATTACTGATGCTGGCCAGGCGGATTACTCTCCTGTGCAAACGCTCACTGTCAATTCGGGGAGTTCGGGCGCAGGTCATCTGGCCACGCCGCGCCGCGAAACCGTGCTGCGCGTGCCGCTCATCATGCAACATAAGGACACGGCTATGTTATTGCTCGAATCGCAGAACGAGACCGGCAATCACGCCTGGGACGCGGCGCACCCGGACCTGGACACCTACGACCCGGCCGATAACATGAACTGCGCGCTGGCGTCCATAGACATGATCTCGACTTTCTTTAACGCCAGTATCAGCCAGGACCGCATCGGCTACGAAGTCTTCAAAGACCGCTGGCGCGGCCCGGAGGAAGACCTGAATTATGGCGATGGATTGTTCGACGATCAAATCACCATGGCCTTGAACTGGGCCCTGGGCGGGTCCACTCTTCGACCTGCGCCCGCCTCGCTTGACGTGATCTGGGGCGACATCCAACAGGAGATTGACGCACAGCGTCCCATCCTGGCGACCGTGCCCGGGCACGCCATCGTCATCACCGGCTACGGCGAGGACAGCGGCGGGCGCTACGTCACCATCAACGATCCCTGGTGGGGATCATACGCCGTCAACCTGGACAGCAAGACATGGAAGACCTATTGGCTGGCCCCGGCGAGTCCCGCGCTGGTCTCGGAGGAAGCGGAAATATACATGGACTCGGATGGCGACGGCGTGGTGGACTTCGACGAAACCCAGCGCTTCGGCACGGATCCATACAGCGACGATTCCGACAAGGATAACGTAAAGGATAAAGAGGATATCCGCTCCGGTGTGTTTGACGAGAATTACGGCTACGCCTTCTACGGTTTTTTTAGCATCGGACGCGATTACGACAACGACGGAATCGCCACAGAGAAGGACGAAGACTCGGACGACGGCGGCTGTTTCGACGGCATCGAGGACTTCGACCTCGACGGAAAATTCAAAGCGCCCGAAACCTATAACTTCGAAGAAGGCGACGATGCGTGCTTCTGGGGCACACACGAGATCTATCTCGAAAGCAACTATGTCACCTCTGATGGTAACCATCATCAGCAGATTCGGACCTTTATCAAATTCTCCTTGCACGCCATCGAAAACGGGAAATTGGAGGGCCTGGCCCAGATCACATACACCCACACAGGCGAATTCAACTATCCCGAATGTTCTGGAACGCACACCATCGGGACCCAATACTACCAGGCCGAACTGCGAGGCGATTTTCAAAAACTGCCGGACGGCGGCACTTTCGTAGGTTTCCAGGCATCGCCCAGTCATGGGCCGCCTTACATGATCCACTGGGTATCATCCTGCCCGGTGGAGGACGAGCAACAGGAGGGCTGGACCTGGGGCGGAATGGGTGGTACGCTGAGGGATGGCGTCTACGATTATTTCGCCGATACGTCCTTCGGCACTGATACTTTATGGCAGAAGATCCACATGGAGCAGGGACAGGGACAATAAAAAAAGACCCTAAAGGTCTTGCAGACCTTTAGGGTCTAATACGCTAAATATGGATCGGGCTGCCTTCTGCCCCGTGCGCCGCTTCCATCAGCACTTCCGAAAGTGTAGGATGCGCATGGATGTTGCGCGCGATCTCGTGCGGGGTCAGTTCCATCATGCGCGCCAGCGTCAGTTCGGGCAGCAGTTCGGTCACTTCGGGACCAATCATGTGCGCGCCGAGAATCTCGCCGTATTTCTCGTCCACCACGATCTTCACAAAGCCGCCGTAATCACCCAGCCCCAGCGCCTTGCCGTTGGCTTGAAAGGGAAAACGCCCAATCTTAACTGTGTAGCCGCGTTCCTTCGCCTGCGCCTCGGTGAGTCCGAACGAGGCGATTTGCGGCTGGCAGTAAGTGGCGCGCGGCATCATCTCGTAATCGAGCGTCACCGTTTCTGCGCCGGCAATCACCTCCGCCGCCACAATGCCCATCGCTGAACCGACGTGCGCCAGCATGAGTTTGCCGGTCACATCGCCAATGGCGTAGATGTTCTGCACACTGGTCTGCATCTTCTCATTGATCTCGACGAAGCCGCGCTGATCGATTTTGACGCCGACCTCTTCGAGGCCGAGTCCCTTTGAATTGGGACGGAACCCGATCGCGACCAGGGCCTGCTCCGCTTCGAGGGTCGTTTCTTTGCCCTCGGCGCTGACCTTCACCTTCACGCCCGTCTTCGTCGCTTCGACTGATTCGACCTTATGCCCGGTCAGCGACTTGATGCCGCGCTTCTTGAACTCCTTTTCCAGTTCCTTTGAGATTTCCTCATCTTCCAGCGGAACCAGGCGCGGCAGCATCTCAACGATGGTCACATCCACGCCGTAGGAATTCCACACGGTGGAAAACTCCACCCCGATCGCGCCAGACCCGATGACAATCACCGACTTCGGCAGTTTCTCCTGCAAAATCGCTTCATAATAGGTGACGACCTTTTGCCCGTCCACTTTCCAGGCGCCCGGCACTGCCGCGCTTGCGCCCGTGGCAACGATGATGTTCTTCGCCTTGAGCTCGGTGACCTTCCCGTCCTTGTCTGTGACGTTGACGGTATCCTTCGCCTTGAACTTCGCTTCGCCCATGAAGACCGCGATGTTGTTCTTCCGCATCAGGAAGCCGACTCCCTTGGTCAGGCGATCTGAGTTCTGGCGCGAGCGTTTGACCGCCACGCTGTAATCGAGTTTGAGGTTTTCGAACGAGAAGCCAAAGTCCTTGCTGCGCTCGCGCAGGATGTGCGCCACCTCTGCGTTTTTGAGCAGCGACTTGGACGGGATGCATCCAACGTTCAGGCACACACCGCCCAGCCATTGTTTGTCCACGATGGCGACCTTCTGCTTAAGTTGTGCGGCGCGGATCGCGGCGACGTACCCCGCAGGTCCCGCGCCAATGACGACGACATCGAAATTTTCTGCCATGAGTTTCTCCAGAGAGATTTAGGATTAGAGATTAGAGACTTGAGATTGCTTTGTTGCAATCATTCGTTTTTGCCGTCATTGCGAGATGCCGAAGGCATCGAAGCAATCTCCTCGCAGGCAGGGAGACTGCTTCCCTTCGACAGGCTCAGGGCAAGCGCTCCGCTCGCAGTGACAGACTCTGAAGGTGTTTGCAACAGAGCAACTTGAGATTTGTAACCAATTGTACTACTTTAGATTTGACTTCAAAAACTCAAACGTGCGTTCCCATGCCAACGTCGCGGCAGGCAAATCAAATTCGGGGCGGTCCGCTTCCATGAACCAGTGAGCAGTTTTCGGGTAGAGATGAATCGTCACGTCCACAGCGGCGGATTTCATATTCTGTTCCATTTCCTTCACCTGCTCAAGCGGTACCCATTCATCTGTTTCCGCGTAATGCCCCAACACTTTTGATTTCATGTTGCTGAAATCCGTGCTCCAGCCTCCATAAAACAAAACTGTCGCAGCGACATCCGGCTCTCTCGCCGCAGTGATCAGCGCCCAATCTGTGCCCATCGAAAAGCCAACGATGCCAATTGGCTTACCCGGCCGAAGCGACACAAGATGCTCCTTCGCCGCCTTGACCATCGCGCTCATGGCATCCACATCGCCTTCGGCTTCCTGCTGCAAGGTTTTTGCCTCCTCAATCGTAGCGCCGATACGACCGTGATAGTAATCGAGCGCGAGCGCTGTGTATCCATGTTCTGCAAGTTGATCGCAAACCTGTTTGAAAAAAGGCTTGAGCCCCCACCACGAAGGCAACACGAGAACGCCTTTCCCGCCGCCATCTGCCAGATAAGCATTGACCTTCTTGCCATTCACATCGAGTTGGATTTCAGATTTTTGGATGGACATGGGATTTCCCTAGAACCAGCGCCTCACACTTGACCGGTAGCGGGTGTACTCATCCCCGAATTTTTTCTGCAAGTAAGCCTCCTCGTGCTGAATAACAAGGCTGTTCATGTTGACGATCATTACAGGAACGAGCAGCGCGCCCCAGATTGTCCCTGAAAATAACGGGAAACCCGCCAGCATGAGAACGAAACCCAAATAGATTGGGTTGCGCGTGAAGCGATATGCCCCCGATGTGACGAGTTTTCTCACGCTCCCATGCGGGTTGAGAGTTGTGTGCGCCTTGTAAAATTCCACGAATGCGGCTGCGCCCAGCAACAAGCCAGCGACCACCAGCACAAAGCCCAGATTGCGGATCGCGCCCGGCAGGATGAGCGGAATGAGAATCGCCCACTTTGCTACGTACGCAGCGGCGAGGTGGATCGCCAGCAATAGCGGCGGATGGATTTTCACGTCGGCATGATCAACAGAATCTTCTATCATTATTATTCCTCAGCACGTCTAATGTTGAGTCTCGGAACTTCTCACTTGGAACTTGATACCTGCAACTTGGAACTTGACACCTGAAACGTGACACTTGAAACTTACGCCCAATTCTCCAGCGTCTCCTTGACCTTCGCCAAAAACCAATCTGCGGACGCACCATCCAGGATGCGATGGTCGAACACAAACGACAGATACACCATCGGGCGGATGGCAATCGCGTCATCCACGACAACCACCCGCTTCTGCATCGCGCCGACGCCCAGAATCCCGCATTGGGGCTGGTTGATGACCGGGAATGCCAGCAGCGACCCGCTGATACCGTGATTGGTCAGCGTGAACGTCCCGCCTTTGACTTCGTCCGGCTGCAGTTTCTTCGAGCGGGCGCGATTCGCCAGATCGTTCACCGTCCGCGCCATGGCAAGGAGCGACAAATTGTCCGCGCCTTTGATGACCGGCACAATCAAGCCTTCCTCACCGAGCGAAGTCGCCATGCCGATGTTGATTGCCTTGTGCACCAGCACGCCTTCGTCGGTCCATGAGGAATTGACGATGGGGTATGCCTTCAGCCCCGCAACGATTGCCATCATGAAATACGCTGTAAACGTGAGGTTGACCCCATCGCGGGCGAACATATCCTTGTTTGCGGCGCGGTGACGAATCACCTTCGACATATCCGCTTCCATCACCGTCAGCACATGCGGGGAAGTATGCTTGGACATGACCATGTGTTCGGCAATCTGCCGGCGGATGACGCTGTGTTTGATGAGGGTGTCACCTGTTCCAGTGTCAGGGGTCAGGTGAGGGGCGGATGACGGGGGAACGGGCATCCCGACTTTCGATTTTTGACTTTCGACATAATTCAACACATCGTTTTTGGTGATGCGCCCCTGGAGACCGCTTCCCTTCACCTGGGAAAGGTCAACACCATGCTCGGCAGCGATCTTTGCAACGACGGGGGAAATAAAACCAAGATCAGTCGAACGTCGAACGTCCAAAGTCGAAGGTTGAGGAACATACGACTTTCGACCTTCGACCTTTAACTCACTGCTTACTGGTGACTGTTCACTGACTGCTTCTTCTCCCGGCTTGCCAATCAACGCCAACACCTGCCCCACCTTCGCGGCGGCTCCCTCTTCTGCCAGAATTTTCAACACCGTTCCCGAGGCGGGCGCAGGGATTTCGGTATCCACCTTATCGGTATTGACCTCCAGCAAAGGTTCCAGTTCTTTGACCGTATCGCCTTCCTTTTTCAGCCACTTGGTGACCGTTACTTCTTCAACGCCTTCGCCTAACAATGGAACGAGTACTTTAGTTGCCATGGGTGCCTCCGGAGTAATCAGTTATCAGTAATCAGTGATCGGTGATCAGTAATCAGTCAGTATCAATGAAAAGATTGTCGTGTACGTCAACGAAATATTCGGCTGGTTCTTCGCGCACTGAATGCGGCGGTTCCCCGCAAAATAAATCTGCTTTGTCCATCATGCCGTTGAGCATTCGTCCAATTTCCAGACATTTTTCCATCAAAGAGGCGCTGGTTTTCTGGTCAATATAACCGCTTTCTAATGCGGTTTCTATCCAGTGCTGGGTTTCCATCTGCTCGCCGTCGGCATCTGTCAATTTGCTGATGAAGTGTTTCTCGTATCTGCGTTTTGCCCATGCCTCGGCAATGTTTGCGCCAATCGAACGCGACGACCGACGGATTTGGTCGGTCAGCGAAAACTTCTCATCTCCCGGAAACGACATTGTAAGAGCCTTGATTTCACGCTGTAACTGACGGCTTTTCTGATACACAATCAAATCGCGGAAACTGCCTGCATGTTTCAACACGCTCATCTTTGCTCCTTTCACTGTTCACTGCTCACTGATCACTGATCACTGATAACTGCTCACTGATAACTGTTCACTTAAACTCCGGAAATCGCCTCGGGTCCACTTCATGCATCATCTCATACACCGTATCGAAAATCGTCTCCGCATTTGGTTTGGACCAGTAATCGCCGTCACTGCCATAGGCGGGGCGATGGTCGGCGCCGCTCAGCGTACGCGCCGGCGAGTCGAGGTAAAAGTAGCCGCCTTGCTTTTCGATCACCTGCTGCAGCATGTAGGCGCTTGTCCCGCCGGGGACATCTTCATCCACAAAGAGAATGCGGTTCGTCTTCTTCAAAGACTCGACAATCTGCCCGCGCACATCGAACGGCAGCAGCGACTGCACATCCACAACCTCCGCTTCGATGCCCACCTGCGCTAATTTATTCGCCGCATCCAGCGCAATGCGGCAGCACGCCCCATAGGTGACAATCGTGATGTCGCTTCCCTCACGGATGACCTCCGGCACACCCACCGGCACCGTCATCTCGCCGATGTTGTTGGGCAGTTTTTCTTTTACGCGGTACCCGTTCAGCACCTCCACGATGATGGCGGGTTCGTCCGCTTTCAGGATGGTGTTGTAAAACCCTGCGGCGCGGGTCATATCGCGCGGCACCAGCACATTCATCCCGCGCACGAGATGGATGATGCCCGCCATGAGCGAACCCGAATGCCACACCCCCTCCAGCCGATGCCCGCGCGTGCGCACAATGACCGGCGCCGCCTGCCCGCCCGCCGTGCGCCAGTGCAGCGTCGCCAAATCATCCGACATGATCTGCAAGGCATACAGCAAATAATCGAGATATTGAATCTCTGCAATCGGACGCAGTCCGCGCATTGCCATCCCAATCGCCTGCCCCAAAATCGTCGCCTCGCGGATGCCGGTATCCGTCACGCGGAACTCGCCGTATTTTTCCTGCAGCCCCTTGAATCCCTGGTTCACATCGCCCAGCCGGCCCACGTCCTCGCCAAACGCAATCACGCGCGGGTCGCGCGCCAGAATGGCATCGAACGCCGCGTTCATCACCTCAAAGCCAAACACCGTCGGCGACGAAGCAGAATAGACCGGCTTCACCTCTTCCACCTTCAACGCGCTCCCGCTGTACAAATGCGAACCATAGCGTTCGAGATTGAGCGTCTCCTGTTCGTTCTTCCATTGGATCAAAATCTGCTTGGATGGATTCGCCTCATCGCGCAGGATGCGCAGCGCCTCATGCGCTGCCGCGTGCACATCCCGCCTCGTCACCGACGGGAGGTCTGCCAGCCGTTCCCGAACCTGCTTCAACTCCGACGCATGGCTGGAGGTGGTGGCGATTTCGTCCAGCATGTCCATCACCTGGGCGCGTTCTTCCAAAATGGGGTTGAGGTACGCCTCCCATGCGGCTTTGCGGATTCCCTCCACAGCCTCGTAGTCGGCTTTTTCGAGGGCAGCCAGTTCCGGGTCCGAAATGACGCGGTGTTCGATCATCCACTCGCGCATCTTGCGGATGCAGTCGAACTCTTCCTCGAATTTGAGTCGTTCGGGAGGCTTATAGCGTTCGTGTGAGCCGCTGGTGCTGTGACCCTGTGGCTGTGTGACCTCGATGACATGCACCAGCGCCGGGATGTGATACTCGCGCGCCGTTTCAGCGGCGGCGGCATAGGTTTCGAGCAGGGCGGGGTAATCCCACCCGCGCACCTGATACAGGTCGTAACCGCGCAGACAATCGGGTTCGGGGCATGGGTCGCGCTGGAAGCCGCTCAAAATGGCGTAGATGTTTTCCTTCACCATCTGAAACTGATTAGGGACGGAGATGCCGTAGCCGTCGTCATACACGGTGATGACGGCCGGCGCTTTGAGCACGCCGATGGCGTTGACCGATTCCCAGAACATCCCCTCGGCGGTGGAAGCGTTGCCGATGCTGGCAAACGTCACCTCGTTGCCGTTCTTCGAAAATTGGGTGAAGCCTTTGAGTTCTTGCAGATGGCGGTACACCACCGAGGCATACGCCAGCCCCACCGCGCGCGGCATTTGCGTTCCGGTGGGCGAAACATCGGCGGCGGAGTTGTAGAGGTCGGTCTGAGGGCGCCAGGTGCCGTCGGGGTTGAGGTAGCGGCTGGCAAAGTGCGCGTTCATCATGCGCCCGGCGGAGTTGGAATCGTGGGCGACATCGGCATGGGCATAGAGTTGAGCAAAAAATTCCTGGATGTTCATCACCCCTAACATGAACATCCAGGTCTGGTCACGATAATATCCTGAGCGCCAGTCGCCTTTCTGAAAGGCGCGCACAATCGCAATGTTGGCAAGTTCCTTGCCATCGCCGAAGATGCCGAACTTCGCCTTGCCGCTCAACACCTCGCGGCGCCCGATGAGCGAAGCCTGCCGGCTCTGGTAGGCGAGGCGGTAGTCGTTGATGATTTCTTCTTTTTCGAGGGGAAGCAAAGGAGAGCCCTTCTTTTTGGGCATGGGGAGTCGCTCCTGAATTATGAGTTGATTGGTGGGATTATAACGGAAAAGGATGAAGGATGAATTATGAATGATGAATTACTCTGTTGCAAACACCTTCAGAGTCCGTCACTGCGAGCGGAGCGGCACTTGCGCCGCACTGCGTTCGGCGCAGTGCAGGTGAGCAGTCTCTCCCCCGGCGGGGAGATTGCTTCGATGCCTTCGGCATCTCGCAATGACGGCATAAATGGATGATTGCAACAAAGCATTCCTGAAAAAGTAAAGAGGGTTGAAAGAGAGACATTACCTGAAAGATTCAAGCACAATATTTGGCCAAATTCTTCGAGTTGTGGAAATCAACCCCAAAAGAGGCAAGAAATTGCTCGCCAAATAGACTCGCTTATTTGGACAATAGAAACCTTGCGCGTTTTCGGTGGGGAGAATACGCCTTCATGCTTCGATACGCCCTTCGGGCAGTCAACACCCCGCAATACTTCACATCCTGGAATATGGCGACCCTTCCGCCTCCCGCGCCGGCGGCGGTCACGGCCTGACCGCGCCGAAATATTGTGAACCCTGATTTGGAACCGCCAGCGCCGGCTCTTGGCCGGCGCTGGTTTCGCACAAGACTCGGTCGGTTACTCCCCCAACAGCCATTTCCAGAGGCTTTTCCGTCTCTTCACTGTATCCTCCGCACGCGGCACGTTCAGCAACACCACCGTGATGTTATCGTGACCGCCGCGTTCGTTCGCCAGGTTGACCAGATCCTGCACAGCCGTCTTCTGGTCATCGGCCATCAGCACCAGTTTCAGGATTTCGTCCGGCCAGATCATGTCGGTCAGGCCGTCACTGCACAACAGCAGGGTATCGCCGGAGAGCAGGGTCATGCCCTGGTTGGCGAGAGCCGCTTCGTCGTCCTGATCGCCGCGCAGATAAATGCGGAAATCCACCTCCGGCAGTTTGGCCGCGCCCAGATAGCGTCGAATGACGTGCACGTTGGGATGGGTGCGCATCTGCTCGGCCTTGATCAGGCCCTTCTCGAAAGCCTCCTGGACCCAGGTATGGTCAACGGTCAATTGTGTGATCTCCCCCCCGCGCAGGAGAAAGAGCCGGGAATCGCCCACGTGGGCGGCATACAATTTGTGTCCAATGATCCACGCACAGACGCAGGTGGCGCCCATGCCGTGCTGGTCGTCTTTCGAGGCGGAATGATGGGCAATCGCCTCGCTGGCGGTGTGGACGGCCTCCTCGAGGATCTTCAAAGGCTTCTTGCCGTTGCTCTCGGCCACGACTTGCGTGATGTGGTTGACCGCCAGTTCGGCCGCCACCTCCCCGGCGCGATGGCCGCCGATGCCGTCCGAAACGACGGCAAAGACCACCGGCGTGGGATGCTCCTCGTTGAGCATGTACGATGACACGGCGAAGCGGTCTTCGTTATTCTTACCCGTCATGCCGGGATGGCTGAGGGCGGCGACGTGCAGGTGGGCGCGTTGAGTGCGAATCATGAAACGGGGGTGATTATCGGTGCAGAGGCGGCAGGCGGATTCTTCAACTCGAACCGGTAAACCATCTGGCCAAAGTGTACCCGGTCTCCGTGTTTCAGGCGATAGCCCTCGCGGGTGACCGGCTCATAATTGACCCACGTCCCGGCTACGGAACCCTGGTCGTAGAGGATAAACCCATCCCCGGCCTGTCGGATGCGGGCGTGCAGGGGCGAAACCGACGGGTCATCCAGGATGACGGCCGCGTGCACCGGATCCATGCCGAAGGTCAACTCCGGGACGTTGAGCGGGATCGGGTTGGCTGTGACCGGCTGACCGTCCGCGCCGAGGCGGAGGAGGAAGGCCGGCGCGTCCACTTTGCCGGATCCAGATTTGGCCTTCGCGAGCCGGCGCATCTGCTTCTTCGGTTCGGTCGGCGGCTCGATGACGGCCGCCACCGGCTGGGTGACCGGGTCTGCGAATCGTTCGCGCGCCGCGCGCCGATCGCGCCTCGAACGGATCCGCACGCGTCCACTGAACAAAATGCCCAGCAGGACCAGCCCGGCCAGCCCCACCGCGCCGACGACGATCAAATAGCGGTTGCGCGCCAGCAACACGACCGCGCCGGTCGGCGGGCGGACGACGTTGACCATGACCGGCACGCCCATGCTGGCTTTGCTCAGCCCGAGGCTGTCGTTCGCCTCGACGACGAGGGTGTGCTGGCCGCCCTCGGCGTAGGCGCTGATGTCCCACACGAACTTATCAAATGGCTCGGCCAGGTTCTCGTCCACGAGCTGACCGTCCACGTACAACGCGGTGCGCACCAGCGGGCGCGGATGGCCGTCGGGAAATTCGACGATGATTTCGATGGGCTGTTCGTTCGGGAGAAGCACATCGGTGTTGTAGGGATCCTCGGGCGGCGCGCCGCGCGTAATGGTCTGCGGCGGGGCGACCAGGATCGGGTTGGGCGGCTGAATATCGAGAGAAAACGCCTGCTCGGCCGAGACGATCAACCCTGCCGTCTCGGTATTGACCTGCACGGCAAGTGTGTGCTCGCCGCCCGCGGCCAGGCCGGAGGCGTAAGTCAATTGATAGACGCGGCGCAGGGGCGCGAAATAGGCTTCGGGATCCGGGATGGACTCGGAGCCGGTAAAGGCGAAGAAACTGCCGCCGGTCTGCACGGCCAGCGCCTGAAAGAGAGCCGCACTGGGATGGCTGAGATACACGTCGGCATCCACAAACCAGACGAAGACCCGTACGCGCGCTTCCGCGGCGCGCTGGGCGATGGAGCCGAGCGCGGCCTCCAGATCGGGTGCTTCCATGTGCGGCGTGATGAACAGGATGGCGCGCTTCATGCCCACCTGAGGCGTCGGCGCGCTGGCCGTATCCAATGCAAGCGCGAGCGTTTGAATGTTCGGGGTGGTGGAACGGAAATCGGGCTGGAACGAGGCAAAGGTCACCAGCCAATTGGCAGGCGCGGTATGAGCGATGAGCGGCCCGGCCAGCGTGACCAGGCTGAGGTCGTCGCCCCCTCCAGCAACATCCCGCGCCTGCGCCCACGTCCCCAGAGCCTGCTGGAGGCGGAGGTAACGCGAGATGCCCTGCCCGTCGCGGACGTCCAGCGCGGGCCCCGGGTTGACCGCCACCACCAGTTGCGCGCCGACCGGCGCTTCGGTCAACACCTGGACCGGGCGCGGCTGGCCGTCTTCGAGCACGGTCACAGCCTCGGGTTTCAGTCCGCTTACGAACTGTCCCGCGCCGTCGTAGACATCCAGGAAGGTCATGACGGTGGGAAAGGCGCGAGTATCCGGCGCGGCGATCTCGGCGAAGGCCGTACCTTGCGCGCGGGCGAAGGATGAGAGATGAAGGACGAAAGATGAAAGAAGAAAGACGAGGGCAGATAAACGCAGAATTGCACGGAAATCAATCCGCGCCCTTCGCGTTAATCCGCGTCCCAACTTTTGAATCTCAGAAATACGCATCAGGTTCGACTGTCGCCGAAAACCGCCTCACTCCCACTCGATGGTCGCGGGCGGTTTGCTCGTAATATCATACACGACCCGGTTGATTCCGTCCACTTCGTTGACCAGACGATTCGCCACCCGCGCCAGCAGGTCGTGCGGCAGGCGCGCCCAGTCGGCGGTCATGAAATCCTCGGTGGTCACGGCGCGGATGGCGGCCGTCTCCTGGTACGTCCGCTGGTCGCCCATCACGCCCACCGAACGCACGGGCAATAGAACCACGAAGGCCTGCGACGTGTCCGCGCCCTTGCCCAGAAAGCCCGCCTTGGATAACTCCTCGATCAGGATCGCGTCCGCGGCGCGCAGGCGGGAGACGCGCTCACGCGTCACCTCGCCGAGACAGCGCACGGTCAGGCCGGGACCCGGGAACGGCTGCCGCCAAACCAGCGACTCCGGCAGTCCCAGCGCCTCGCCGACCGCGCGCACCTCGTCCTTGAACAGGTAACGCAGCGGCTCGACCAGTTCGAACTGCATGTCTTCGGGAAGCCCGCCCACATTATGATGGGTCTTGATCCTCTCAGCCTTGTTCCTGTCCGGCGCGGACGACTCGACCACGTCGGGATAGATCGTTCCCTGCACCAGAAACCTCGGCTGGCCGAGTTGACGCGCCTGCTCCTCGAACACGCGGATAAATTTCTCGCCGACGATTCTGCGCTTCTCCTCCGGCTCCGTCACGCCTTTCAATGCGGAGAAAAATTCATCGCTGGCGTCAACGGTAATCAACTCGGAATGTAAATGTTCGCGGAACGCCGCGGCTACCTGTTCGCCCTCGTTTTTCCTCAACAAGCCTGTGTCCACAAACACCGCGACGAGTTGATCGCCAATCGCCTCGTGGACCAATGCCGCGGCCACGGACGAGTCCACGCCGCCGCTGACCGCGGCCAGCACGCGTTCATCCCCCACCTGCACGCGGACGCGCGCCACAGATTCCTCGATGATCGAGGCGGGCGTCCATTCGGGTTTGACACTGCAAATGTCAATTACAAAATGTTTGAGGAGTTCAATTCCGTTCGGCGTGTGATGCACCTCTGGATGAAATTGCACGCCGAAATATTTGCGTTCCATGTCACCCATCGCCGCGAAAGGACTGTTGCCGCTTTTCGCGAGAGCGACGAATCCCTTGGGCATTTTTGTAATTCGGTCCCCGTGCGACATCCAGACGCGGGAGAGAGCAGAGAGCAGGGGAGAAGGGAGCAACGGCTGGATCTCTGCGGGACCGTACTCGCGCTGCGCGGACGGGTCCACCCGGCCGCCGAGGGCGTGAGTCAAGGCTTGCATTCCGTAGCAAATGCCGAGAATGGGCAACTCCGATTTCAAAATGAAATCCTGAATGTACGGCGCGCCGTCTTCGTAAACGGACTTCGGCCCGCCCGACAAAATAAATCCCTTCGGATGGATCGAAAGGATTCTTTCCTGCGGCGCGTCCCACGGGAACAACTCACAATAGACCTGCGCCTCGCGCACGCGGCGCGCGATCAATTGGGCGTATTGGGAACCGAAATCGAGGATGGCGATGGAGTCCATGAATTGATTCCTATAGGGGCACAGCGGCGCTTCGGCTACAGGTTTCGAGACGCCCGACGAACACGGCTACTCAACCCTCCGCTCGGCGCGAGTAATCTGATATCAAATGAAAATGCAACTGCGGGAAATCCTGAACCTCCCCGCCGTTGACGATCAGCCGATAGGCGGGGAGACGATATTCCTGCACGAGGCTTTGCACCGTGGAGAACAAATCCGTCAGAAAATCTGCGTCGGCGGCGTCCAGTTCCGTCAATGAAGCAACCGCCTTCTTCGGCGCGATCAGCACGTGGAACGCGTAGGCGGGGTGCGGATGTTTAAACGCGAGCAGGTTCGGGGTCTCGCGCAGACGCGCCACGGGCAGGGCAAAGGTCATTTTGGCGAACAGGAATCGGGTCAGGGCTCGACCGGGCGGCATGCGCGCCATCCGCATGGCCAGGGCGAAGAGACTCATCCAAGCCTAATCGCCGGCAAATACAATCTCGTTCTCGCTCAACGAGGTGATGGCCGCCAGCGACTCGATGGGCACGCCCAGCGGCGTGAGCGCAGCGCGGCCGCCTTCGAAGGTCTTCTCGATCAGCGCGCCGATGCCGACGATATGCGAGCCTGCCGCCTCCGCCAAACGGACGAGTCCGAGGATGGTCGCACCGGAGGCGAGGAAGTCGTCAATGATCAAAACCTTTTCGCCGTGCGCCAGATATTCCGGCGAGACGATCAACTCGACCATGCGGCCCTTCGTATGCGAAGGCGCCAATGTGAGATAGACCTGGTCGGGCATGGTGATGGGCTTGGTCTTGCGCGCGTAGACCACCGGCAGGCCGAGGTGAATGGCGGTGGTCACGGCGGGCGCGATGCCGCTGATCTCGGCCGTCAGCACCTTGGTCGCGCCGACCGAGGCGAAGCGGCGGGCAAATTCTCTGCCGCAGGCGTCCATCAACAGCGGGTCCACCTGATGGTTGACGAAACTGTCCACTTTCAAAATGCCGTTGCCGAGATACCGCCCGTCGCGGCGGATGCGATCCTTCAACTCTTTCAAAGCGCTCCTCCTCAAGATGATTTCAGTCTAGACATTTTACATCCTCTCGCGAAAACCCGCAAAGCCTATGTTAGAATCCCCGCCTGTGACCGAACGCCCGCTGTTGATCCTCGCATCCAATTCCCCGCGCCGGCAGGAACTGCTCGGCCTGGGCAACTGGATGTTCAGCGTGATCGCCTCCAACGCGGACGAAGGCCTGATCCCCGGCGAATCGCCGCGCGGCTACGTCCTGCGGCTGGCGGAGGACAAGGCGCGCGCTTCGGCGAAACTCGCCCGCCCGGAGCACATCGTCATTGCCGCCGATACCGCGGTGGTGGACGGCGGCGCGATCCTTGGCAAACCGGCCGACATGACCGAAGCCGTGTCCATGCTCAAGAGCCTGCGCGGGCACACGCATCAGGTCTTCACGGGACTGGCCGCCCTGCGCGTGAGCGACGGGAGGCTGGTGAAAGACCTGTGCGTCACCGACGTGCCCATGCGCAATTACAGCGACGAGGAGATTGACGCCTACGTCCTGACCGGCGACCCGCTCGACAAGGCCGGCGCGTACGCCATTCAGCATCCGCGCTTTCAACCGGTTGAAAAAATGGAAGGCTGTTACGCCAGCGTGATGGGGCTGCCGCTGTGTCATCTCGTCCGCGCTCTGCGCCTGCTGGGAGTCCCGCCGCGCGGCGATGTGCCGGTCGCCTGCCAGACATACTTGAATTATCAATGCCCGGTCTCTCGCTCCATCCTGAATGGCGAGGCGGTCCGGGTATGAATACCCACCCTCGAAAGGTTCGAATGAAGAATTTCCGATGGTTCCCCCTCGCGCTGGCCGCGGTCCTTTTTGCGGGATGCAGTCAGTCCAACGGGTTCAATCCGTTTCAGCCCACGCCCACCCTGCATCCGCCCATCGTCACGATCATCTCCGCGCCGGATGCGTCGGAAGTTGCCAATGCCTATCTCGAGGCCTATCGCGCCGAGGATTACGCCGCGATGTACGGACTGCTTTCACAATCCAGCCGCGAGGCGGTGCCGCAGGAGGACTTCGCCGCGCGTCACCGCGAGGCGCTCACCACCATGAGCGCGAACGGCATCGAATTCACACTCGCCGAGGCGGTCACCAGTCCGCATGCAGCGCAGGTCCCCTTTCATTTGACGTATCAAACCGCATTGGCCGGCGTGCTCGAACGCGACATGACCTTGCCGCTCGTCCTCGAAGGGGGACAGTGGCGCGTCCAATGGGACCCGGGCCTGATCCTGCCCGAACTGGCCGGGGGCAACCGTCTGGCCATGGACTGCCGCTCCCCCGACCGCGGCGAGATCTACGACCGCGGCGGCGAACCCATCGTAACGCGCACCGAGGCTGTGGCGCTGGGCATCATCCCCGGCCAGATTGGCGAGAACACCTATTTCACCCTGCTCAACGAACTGTGGCGGCTGACCGGCGTCACCCCCGAAGCCATCGAGGACAAGATCGCCGTCTCGGCACCGGAATGGTACATCCCCATCGGCACCACCTCCACCGAGGAGGGCGAACGCCTGCTCGAAATGGGCTTGACCGGCCTCGTCACCAATCCGTATTCCTCGCGCTACTACGCCAATGCCGGCCTCGCTCCGCAGGCGGTGGGATACACCCTCGGCATCTCGAGCGAAGACATGGAATCCTACCGGCGACAGGGTTACTGCGGCGACGAGAAGGTCGGCGCAGCCGGTGTGGAACTGGCCGCCGAAGACGCGCTGGCCGGCCAGCATGGAGGCAGGCTGTACGTCATCGCCCCGAACGGTCAGATCGTGGCAAACCTGGCCGAGACGCCCCTCCAGCCCTCCAGTACGGTTTACCTGACCCTTGACAAGAATTTGCAGTTCTATGCACAGCAGGCCATCGCCGGCTTCACCGGCGCGGTGGTAGTGCTCGAACGCGACACCGGCCGCGTGCTGGCCATGGCCTCCTCTCCCGAATACGACCCCAACCTGTTCGACCCGGACAACTACAACTTCAGTTACCTGCTCGGGGACGTGATCAACGACCCCGATAACCCCCTGCTCAACCGCGCCACGCAGGGACAGTATCCGCTCGGTTCGGTGTTCAAGATTATCACCATGTCCGCCGCGATGGAAAGCGGACTCTACATTCCGGAGACCACCTACGACTGCCAGTACGATTTCACCGAGATCCCGGGCGTGGTCCTGCACGACTGGACCTGGGACCACTGCCAGGACAGACTACAGGCCGGCCAGGAGTGTAACACCAACGACTCAACACCCAGCGGCGTGCTGACGCTCAAAGAAGGCCTGATGCGCTCGTGCAATCCGTATTTCTGGCACATCGGCCTCGACCTGTTCAATCACGAGCGCGGCGGCGACATCGCCGCGATGGCGCGCGCCTTCGGTCTTGGCGCCCCGACCGGTATCGAAATCCCCGAAGAAGCCGGCCAGATCCTGGAGCCGGGCGGCGCGCTGGAAGCCACCAATCAGGCCATCGGTCAGGGCGATGTGCTGGTCACACCGCTTCAGGTGGCGGCCTTCGTTTCCGCCATCGGCAACGGCGGGACCCTCTACCGTCCGCAGATCATCGAAAAAATTCAACTGCCAGATGGCACGACGCAGGATGTCTTCGCGCCCGAGGCGCGCGGCGTCCTGCCCCTGCTGCCGGAACGGTTGCAGGCCGTGCAGGAGGCCATGTTCATGGTCATCAACGACCCGCGCGGCACGGCCGCCTTCCGTCTGCGTAACCTGAACATTCCTTCGGCGGGCAAGACCGGCACCGCCGAATCGAGCGGCGACAAGCCACATGCCTGGTTCGTGGCCTATACGGACGCGGCCGAGAACACCACCCTGCCGGATATTGCCGTGGCCATCGTGCTGGAGAACGCCGGCGAAGGCTCGGATTACGCCGCTCCGGTCTTCCAGCGAATCACGGAAATCTACTATCAGGGCAGCCCACAGACGTTGTACTGGTTCGAGTCCAGTTTCGGCGTGACCAAGACACCCACGCCCCTCGGCGGCATTCCCACAAAGACGCCGAGGCCATAATCCCTGCTTTCTGCGCCGTCCCCGGCGCAGGGATGATCGCCGAGGCCGGCGGTCGGAGCGAGCATTGTTTGGCGACTGAAACGTTTCAAAAAGGTCTCATCATCAAGGCCCAGTCCGGTTTCTTCACCGTGGAGACCGGGCAGGGCTTTGTCGTTTGTCAGTTGCGCGGGCGATTGAAGCAGGGCAAGGCGGCAGGCGACATCGCCGCGGTCGGCGACCGCGTACGGGTGACGATCTTAACGGGGGGAGCCGGGGTGATCGAAGAGGTCGAGGAACGGGAGCGGGCTTTGGTCCGGCTGGACCCGAGGCCGCAGGGCGTCTATCAACAAGTCCTGCTGGCCAATCCCGATCAGGCGGTCTTCGTCTTCGCCTGCGCGCATCCGAATCCGAAGTTGAGAATGCTCGACCGCTTTCTCGTCATCGCCGAAAAGCAGAAGATTCCCGCGGTGATCGTCGCCAACAAAATCGATCTCGTCGGGCTGAAAGAGGCGAAGGCCATGTTTGGGATGTATGGGGAGATCGGTTACCCGGTGCTTTACACATCGGCCGCGGAGAAGAAAGGATTGAAGGAACTGCGTGAACGGCTGGCGGGAAAAATCAGCGCGCTGGCCGGGCCGAGCGGCGCGGGCAAATCGTCCCTGCTCAACGCGCTCCAGCCCGGGCTGGGACTGGAGGTGCGCGAGGTGAGCACGGCCATCAACAAGGGCAAACACACCACCGTGGCGCGGCAGTTGATTCCGCTCGCAGGCGGAGGTTATGTGGCCGACACGCCCGGCTGGAGGAGCCTCGCCTTGTGGGATACCGAGCCGGAGGAGATGGACGCCTATTTCCCCGAACTCGCTCCGCTGGTGGCCGAATGCCAGTTCAGCGACTGCACGCACGTCCACGAGCCGGGCTGTGCCGTGCGCGCCGCGCTCGAGGCAGGCAAGATTCATCCCGAACGATACGATTCGTATTTGCGATTAAGAGCAGGTCAAGAGTGACGATGTACGATTGACGATTTGTGATGGACGATTTACGATTGCACTGATGAGTAGCAACTGGAATCTTCTCGGCCACGACTGGGCAGTGGACATGCTGCGCCGGCACATCGCGCGCGGCGAGGCGCGTCATGCGTATCTGTTCGCGGGACCTCCCGGCCTGGGCCGCCGCACCCTGGCCCTGCGCTTCGCCCGGGCGTTGAACTGCACGAACCCGCCCGCGCCCGGCGAATCCTGCGGCGTGTGCCGAGACTGCAAACAGACCGAGTCCATGCAGCACCCGGACCTGGCCGTGGTCCAGGCCGAGAGCGAGGGCGGAATCTTGAAGGTCGAACAGGTGCGCGAAGTCCGCCGCAGGATCACGCTCAAGCCGTATCAATCCAAGTACCGCGTAGCGCTCTTTTTACGGTTTCAGGAGGCTAACGATAACGCCGCCAACGCCCTGCTCAAGACTCTCGAAGAAGCGCCCGATTACGCCATTCTGCTGCTCACCGCCGACAATTCCGAACAGTTATTGCCCACCATCGTCTCGCGCTGTGAGGTGCTGAGACTCAGGCCGCTGAAAGTGGAAGAGATTCAAAAGGATTTGGAAAGCCGCGGATTGGAGAACGGCCGCGCGCAGTTGATCGCCCACCTCAGCGGCGGACGCCCGGGTTACGCCAAGCGTCTGCTGGCCAATCCGTCCCTGCTGGAGTTCCGCGCGGAACGCCTCGACGATTTGCAGAAATTGTTGTCAAGCACCCGCATCCAGAAATTCGCCTACGCCGATAGGCTCGCCAGGGATCGAGGCGTGATGCGGCAGACTCTCCTCGTCTGGCTCGCGTACTGGCGTGACGTATTGCTTCGCGCCGCACAAGCCGACGCGCCCCTCATCAACCTGGACCGCGCCGGGGAGATCGGATCATTGGCGAAGAAATTGTCGCTGGCCGAGGCGCGCAAACTGGTCGCTGACATGGAACTGGCCGTCGAACGGCTGGAGAAATACGTCAACCCGCGCCTGCTGGCGGAGGTCACTTTATTGGATTGGCCAAAGATTTAGAAAAAAGGAGGCACTATGTGCCGAAGCATCAAACCCCTGCGCCTGCCCGACCGTCCCGCCACGGAACAGGAAATCGCCGAAGCCGCGTTGCAGTATATCCGCAAAGTGAGCGGGTATCGCAAGCCCTCGCGTGCCAACCAGCCCGCCTTCGACGCGGCCGTGGAAGAGGTGGCCGCGGCGACGCGGAGGATGCTGGAGAGTTTCGCGGCGGGGCAGGCTTGACCGGCCCATTGCGAACCCTGCGCGCCCGCGCTTTTGCGGAAAGAGGATGGTCGTATAATCCCTTTAGAGGTGTCCGATGATGAACAACCGCCAACTGGCAGATACCTTCACCCTGATCGCCAATCTGTGCGAGATCAAGGGCGAGGTCATTTACGTGGTGCTGGCCTACCGCAAGGCCGCCGAGAGTCTCGCCAGCCTGCCGCGCGAGGCCAGCGAATACTGGAAAGAGGGGAAACTGCGCGAGATTCCCGGCGTGGGCAAAGCCATCGCGGAAAAAATTGACGAACTGCTCAGCACCGGCAAACTGGGCTTCCTCGAAAACCTCAAGAAGGAAGTCCCGCCTGCGCTGGCCGACTGGCTGGCGGTTCCGAGCCTCGGACCCAAGAAGATCGCCCTCATCTGGAAAACGCTGAACATCACGACTCTCGCGCAGCTCGAAACTGCCGCGAAGAAAGGGAAATTGCGCGGCCTCCCGGGCATGGGCGCCAAATCCGAGACGGCCATCCTCGAGGGCATCGCCTCGCTGGCGCGGCGCTCCGGGCGGATTCCGCTGGGGCGGGCGTATCCGCTCGCGCAGGAGATCATCGGGCAACTCAAGAAGGTGAGAGGCGTCGTCGACGCGCAACCGGCTGGAAGTCTGAGGAGGATGCGTTCCACCGTCGGCGACCTCGATATTTTGGTCGCGGCGGAGGAGTCCGCGCCGGTGATGGAGGCCTTCGTCAAACTGCCCGGAGTGAGTCGTGTATTGGGCAAAGGGGAAACAAAGTCGAGCATCGAATTCAGCGACGGCGTGCGGGCGCAGGTATGGGTACATCCGCCCGACCGATTCGGGACTGCAATCCAATATGCGACCGGCTCGAAGGATCACAACGTGCAGTTGCGGCAACTCGCGCTCGAAAAGGGATTATCGCTTTCGGAGCATTCATTTGCGAAGACCAACGGCAAAGGTGAGATTTTCTGCGCCACCGAAGAGGAGGTTTACAAGACGCTCGGCCTGCCCTGGATTCCGCCCGAACTGCGCGAAGACCGCGGCGAGGTGCAGGCCGCCAAGGCGAACAAACTTCCGAAGTTGATCGAAGTCAAAGACATCAAGGCGGATTTGCAGGTGCATTCCACCTACAGCGACGGCAAGTTATCCATGCTGGAGATGGCACGCGCCGCGGCCAGGCGAGGCATCAAGGTGATCGCCTTCACCGATCACTCAGTCAGTCTCGGCGTCACGGGCGGACTGAGTATCGAGAAACACAAGAAGCAAGCCGCGGAGATCAAGAAAATCCAGAAGGAACTCGGCGACAGCATTTTGGTTCTGCACGCCTCGGAAGTGGAGATCAAGGCCGACGGCGCGCTGGATTATCCCGATGAATTTCTGGCGAGCCTCGACCTGGTGCTGGCGTCCCTGCATACGTCGTTGCGGCAGCCGCGCGAGAAGGTCACGCAACGCGTCATCAATGCCATTCGCAACCCGCACGTGGACATCATCGGTCATCCGACAGGCCGCCTCATTCCCGACCGCGAGGGCGCGGACCTCGACATGGACGCGGTGCTCAAGGCCGCGGCCGAGTCGGGCGTGGCGCTGGAGATCAACGCCCACCCCTCCCGCCTCGACCTGGACGATGTGTATGCGCGCCGCGCAAAAGAAATGGGCATCCCCATCAGCATCAACACTGACTCCCATTCAGAGACCGATATGGACATGCTGTTCTACGGCGTGGCCACCGCCCGCCGCGCCTGGCTGACGAAGGAGGACGTCATCAACTGCTGGCCGACGGATAAGTTGCTGAAGTGGTTGAAAAACCGAGGATAACGCTGGCGGTCGAGTGGGCTGGGCGCTCTTCCCAGATCGGATCGAGACCGCCGTGTAAGAAAGAAGAAAAAAGATGAATCCTCAGCCAAACAAACGCATGGTCTTTCTTATCGTCGGCCTGACGGATACGATTCTGGGCGGCGTCACGTTGTTGCTCTATTTCGGCATTCTGCCAGTTGACATTTCCAGTTGGGACATCCCGCGCTGGGTCGTTGGCGTCATCGGCGCGGTGTGGTTCCTCTCCGGCTTCGGCGTGCTTGCCTATCAACTGGCGCGCACGGACGGGCTCGAATAACAAATTCGGCAAATCAAGATTTTGGAATATAAGAGTTTGCTCCTGCCATATTGGACGGCAAGCCGTCCGACTCAAAGCAAAACTTGCAACTTCCTGAAACCGAGAATTCAAAATGGCTACCAAAATCCAGATTCGCAAGAAAGATGAAATCCTGGCTGCACTGGTCGAGACGCGCCAGAACATCCTCGAAGAAATATCCAAACTTCCCGAGGCGGACCGCGGCCGCGTGTTCCTCGGCACCTGGTCCGTCAAGGATCTGCTCGCGCACGTGATCGGCTGGGATCACACGAACCTGGAAGCGGTAAGGGTCGTCATGGCAAGTCAACTGCCGCCGTTTTACAGCCAGTACG
The DNA here is from genome assembly GCA_037445635.1 of Chloroflexota bacterium. GTDB lineage: Bacteria > Chloroflexota > Anaerolineae > Anaerolineales > Villigracilaceae > JBFMCC01. Next base: position 16,778 of record JBBIKC010000011.1, on the reverse strand, counting down.
ACCGCGATTGGAAAACCTATAACGCCGCGCTGGTGTCAAAATACAAACGGGACTCGTTTGAAGAGATGCTCGCGCTGGCGAAAGAATCACATTACCAGTTGATGGAATACTTGAAAACCGTCCCGCCCGAGGCCATCAACAGGGATTTCGGCGTCCGCTTTCGCGGCGTGAAGGTGACCATCCGCCGCCTGCTGGAGGCCGAAATCAAAGACATGCAGGACCATCGCCAGCAGATCGTTGATTTTTTCGAGCCGGGCAAATGACCTTGCTCAAGTCCCTACTCTTCCTCATCCTCGTCCCCGGCTTCCTGCTGGGATACGTCCCTTTTTCGATCAGCCTGACCGACCTGCAACTCTTCGAGCCCGGCGCGCTTCGTTATCTTGCCTTCCTGCTCTGGCCCCTCGGCGCGGCGGCCATGCTCTGGTGCTTCCGGGACTTCACCTTCCGAGGCCGCGGCACGCCCGCTCCGTTCGACCCGCCGAAGGAACTGGTCGTCAGCGGGCCGTACCGTTACGTCCGCAACCCGATGTACGCGGCCGGGATTCTGTTCCTGTTCGGCTGGCTGGTCTGGTCGCCCTCGCTGGCGTTGATTGTTGCGCCATTCCTGTTTTTCACCGCCGCGCACTTGTTCGTAACGACTTACGAAGAACCGACCTTGAAAAAGAAATTCGGCGCGGCGTATGAAGTATATTTGCAAAAAGTCCCGCGCTGGATTCCACGCTTCCGTTTTCTGGAGACTCGATGAAAAAGACGCCCATCCCCGCTGGCGAGGTCCGCTTTTTCAGCGGGAGTTCCAATCGGCCGCTGGCCGAAAGCATCGCCGCCGAACTCGGCGTCCCGCTGGCCGAGACGCACATCACCCGCTTCAGTAACGACAACCTGTACATCCAGCTCGGCGCGAGCGTGCGCTACCGCCGCGTGTACATCGTGCAGTCGCTGTCACAGCCGGTCAACGACCACCTGATGGAACTGCTGATGATGCTCGACATCGCGCGCGGCGCGGCCGCGTCCGAAATCCACGCCATCATCCCGTATTATTCGTTCGGCCGCTCGGATAAAAAGGACGCCCCGCGCATCTCCATCACCGCGCGCCTCGTGGCGGATCTGCTCCAGACCGCCGGCGCGACCCACGTGATGAGCATGATGTTCCACTCGCCGCAGGTGCACGGCTTCTTCGGCGTCCCAACCGATCCGCTGACCAGCCGCCCGGTCTTCGGGCAGTATCTCTCGAAACGCGACCTGACCGGAATGATCGTCGTCGCGCCGGACATGGGACAGGCCAAGTCTGCGGCTCGCTTCGCCAAGAGCATGAACCTGCCCGTCGCCGCCGGCAACAAGGAGCGCATTTCGGACACGGAGGTGCGCATTAGCGGCCTGGTCGGCAGCCAGGCAAAGGGACATACACGCGCCCTCATTTACGACGACGAGATCGCCACCGGCGGCTCCATCCTGGAATTGAGCCGCGTGCTCGTCGAACAGGGAATTGAAGAAATCCTGGTGGTGTGCACGCACGGAGTCTTCACCCGCGGCGGGCTGGAACGGCTGGCCGCCGTCCCGCAGATCCGCGAGATCGTCACCACCGATACGGTTCACATCCCGCCCGAAAGGCGGCATCCCAAACTCACGGTGCTGTCCGTTGCGCCCATCTTCGCCGCGTCCATCCAGCGCAACTTCCATCGTGAATCCATCAGCGACCTGTTCGTCTTCGGCGATGAGCGCTGAAATCGAATCGGTCCATTGGTGAGGAAGTGCGTTCAAGATGAAACTATTTTCGCTTTCGACCTGTCTCGCCGTATTGCTTACAGCCTGCGGCGCGCCGGCCAATATGCCTGCCCTGTCAGCAACCGCCGCGCCGACTCAGACAACATCTCCCACACTGGAATTTGCTACTCAGGAGGTCGTCATGTCATTCGCATTGACCAGCCCCGCCTTCACGCAGGGCCAGCCCATCCCTGCGAAATTTTCCTGCAAGGGCGCGGACGTTTCGCCCGCCTTGAACTGGGGCGAACCGCCCGCAGGCACACAATCCTTCGCCCTCATCATGGACGATCCCGACGCGCCCATGGGCACGTGGGATCACTGGGTGCTGTTCAACATCCCGCCGGAGACCCGTTCCCTGCCCGAAGATTTCCAGCCCCAGGCTCCAATCGCCGTTGGCCGCAACTCCTGGGGGCGAAGCGATTACGGCGGTCCCTGCCCGCCCTCGGGAACACATCGTTACTTCTTCAAACTCTACGCGCTCGACACAACGCTCAGCCTGTCCTCGAATGCGGACAAGCAAGCCGTTCTCGCCGCGATGCAGGGACATATTCTCGCGCAGGCCGAGTTGATGGGTACGTTCAGCAAGTGATCCTCGCCACCCTCTGCTACCTTCGCCACGACAACCATACCCTCATGCTCCACCGCGTCAAAAAGGACAACGACATCCACGCGGGCAAGTGGAACGGCCTCGGCGGCAAGTTCGAATCGGGAGAAACACCCGAGGAGTGCGTCATCCGCGAGGTGCGCGAGGAATCGGGGTTGACCATTCGGGAGCCGAAGATGGCCGGCCTGCTGATGTTCCCCAACTTCAGAGGCGATGACTGGTACGTGTTCGTCTTCACCGCGCACGAGTTCGAGGGCGAGTTGATCGACTCAAGCGAGGGTCATCTCAAATGGATTCCCGATGCGGAAGTCGAGTCCCTGAACTTGTGGGAGTCCGATCACGTCTTCCTGCCGTGGATCCGCGAGGGCAGGTTCTTCTCGGCGAAGTTCGTGTATGAGGGGGATGAGATGAAAGGGTACGAGGCGGTATTTCATGGCACGCTTTGAGATTCAATAGGACGCGGACGAGCGCGGAAAACGCGGAGAAAAAAGAAGCTCCGTGCAATCCGCGTACATCCGCGTTTTCCGCGTCCCATTCCTCTTGTGGGAAGTATAATCAAGGCATGTCCATCTTCAGCGGGAAACACATCCTGCTCGGCGTGACAGGCTCCATCGCCGCCTACAAGGCCGCCGACCTGGCTTCCAAACTGACCCAGGCCGGGGCGCGCGTGGATGTGATCCTGACCGCCGCGGCCGAGAAGTTCGTCACGCCTCTTACCTTCCAATCTGTCACAGGCCGGCGCGCCTTCACCGATGCCGACCTGTGGGGCGGCGAGGCGCACGTTTTGCACCTCGGCCTTGCCCATCAGGCAGATGCCCTCGTCATTGCGCCCTGCACGGCCAACACCCTCGCCAAACTGGCCCATGGCCTGGCCGATAACCTGCTGTCCATCACCGCGCTGGCGGCAAAATGCCCCCTGCTGCTCGCCCCGGCGATGGACGGCGGCATGTTCGACGCCGCCGCCATGCAGGAAAACCTTGCCAAACTGACCGCGCGCGGTGCGACGATTGCCGGCCCGGCGCAGGGACATCTCGCCTCCGGCTTGAGCGGCGTGGGACGCATGCTGGAGACCGCCGAACTGCTCGGCCACATCCGCCTCGTTCTTGGACGCCGCGGCCCTTCGACTACGCTCAGGACGGGTCCGCTCGCCGGTAAAAAGGTGGTCGTCTCCGCCGGAGGGACTCAGGAACCTCTCGACCCCGTCCGTGTCTTGACAAACCGGTCGTCGGGCAAGCAGGGCTACGCGCTCGCCCAGGCCGCGCTGGATGCAGGCGCGGATGTGACGCTGGTCACCGCGCCCACTGCGTTGACTCCACCCATCGGCGCGCGCCTCGTCAACGTGGAGACCGCGAAGCAGATGCTGGAGGCGGTACTGGCCGAGTCTGTCAAAGCCGACGCGCTGGTCATGGCCGCGGCCGTGGCGGACTTCCGTCCGAAGAAGGCCGCGGGAAACAAGATGAAAAAACGGGACGGGATTCCGCAGATCCAACTCGAAGCCACGGAAGATATCCTCGAAGCGGTGGCGGGGCAGAGGTCGAAGAAGAAGCGGCCGCGCGTCGTGGTCGGCTTCGCGGCCGAGTCACGCGACCTGCTCAAAAATGCGTCCGAGAAGTTGAAGTCGAAGAAACTGGATTTCATCGTTGCCAACGACATCTCCGCCTCCGACGCGGGGTTTGGCGCGGAGACCAATCGTGTCACGTTATTATTCGCAAACGGAAAGAAAGAATCCCTGCCGCTGATGAGCAAGGCCGAGGTGGCCGAAGCCGTCATCGCGCACGTCGCGGCGCTTTTGGAGTAATCATGCGCGTTCTGGTCATTTCGGACATCCACGCGAACTACGAAGCCCTCGAAGCCGTGCTGGCCGACGCCGGCGCGGCGGACGAGACCTGGTGCCTGGGCGACATCGTGGGCTACGGTCCCGACCCGAACCTGTGCGTGGAGGTGGTGCGCGAACAGCCGCAGTTGACCTGTCTGATGGGCAACCACGACGCGGCCGTGATCGGGCGCATCCCGTTCTCGGCTTTCAACGGCGACGCGCGCCGTTCGCTGGAATACCAGGAACGCGTGCTCAACGCCGACAACCTGGAGTTCCTGCGAAGCCTGCCCGAGGTGGCCAAGGTGCGCGGCGATGTGACGCTGGCGCACGGCAGTCCGCGCGACCCGGTCTGGGAGTATGTGCTGAACACGCTCACGGCGCGCATCAATTTCGATTACTTCGACACGCCCTGGTGCTTCCTCGGCCACTCGCACATCCAGTGCGTGTTCAGGAAGGATGTGACCAACGACCGCATCACGCTGGACGTCCCCAAGGCGGGAAGCCTGGTGAAGATGAAACCCCGCGCCATCCTGAACCCGGGCTCGGTGGGCCAGCCGCGCGACCGCGACCCCCGCGCCGCCTACGCCATCTACGACAGCGAAGCGCAGACCTGGGAGCCGCGCCGCGTGTCATACGACGTGGCCGCGGTGCAAAAGCGCATCCGCCAGATGAGCCTGCCCGAAAAACACGCGGCAAGGATCGCGGAGGGATGGTAGATAGTAGTTTGGCAGTCGATAGTTCAACAGTTTGGTAGTTGGACAGTTTTGAAGTTGGCGAGAGGAACATTTGCAAAAGGCTGTGCGTCATTGGGGCGAGAAATCGCCTTCCTCTTGAAAGGAGAGAGACATGAAAAAGGGTATTTTTGTAATTGCTATTGCCTCCATCCTGCTGGCCGCGTGTGGCAGCGCCCTGATGCCGGCCGCGACCGAAGCGCCGCTTGTTTATTATGAGCCCGGCTATGGCGGGGGCGCGCCGGCCTATCCGATGGAAGCGTTGCCCTCTCCGGCCGCGACCGCCGCGCCCGATTATGCCCGTCAGTCCGACGCGCTCGGCGGGGGGAACGCGCAGGCCGCGTCGGTCGAACGCCTCGTCATCCAGAACGCCAGCCTGTCCGTGGTGGTGGCCGATCCTGAGACCAAGGTCAAGGCAATTGAGGCCATGGCCGAAGAAATGGGCGGATACGTCGTCTCGACCAACGTATATCAGACCTACACCCAGGGCGGTCAACAGGTCCCCGAGGCGCAGATCACCATCCGCGTCCCGGCCGAAAAGTTGAACGACGCGCTGGACGAGATCAAGGCCGACGCGGTCGAGGTGCAGTCCGAGAACCGCTCCGGCGAGGACGTCACCGCCGCGTACGTGGACCTGCAGTCCCGCCTGCAGACTTACGAGGACGCCGAGGCGCAACTGCGCAAGATCCTCGAAGAGCAGACGACCTCCGAAGAGGTGGTGAATATTTTCAATCAGATGATGTATTACCGCGAGCAGATCGAGTTGATCAAAGGCCAGATGAAGTATTACGAAGAGGCCGCCGCGCTTTCGGCCATCAGCGTCACCATCGTGGCCCAAGAGACCATCCAGCCGCTCGAAATTGCGGGCTGGGAGCCGCAGGGTACCGCGCGGGATGCCATCCAGAATCTCATCTTCTTCTTCCAGGATTTCGTGGACTTCCTGATCTGGTTCGTGCTCAACTTCCTGCCCAAACTGCTGATGATCGCCCTGGTCTTCGGTACACCCATCTGGCTGATCGTGCGCGCCTTCCGCAACGCGGCCCGCAAGCGCAAGGCCAAACGCGAAGCCGAAGAGGCAAAAGGATAATCCCGCCGCCATGCCCCTCCCTCGAAAAGGGAGGGGTATAATTTTCGCACATGGAAAAATTCATCCAGCAGGCGCAGACGCTCTTCAACGTCCACCTGACCGGGCGGCAGGTGATCTCGCTGATGACCTACGAGCGCGAACTGCTGGACTGGAACAAGCGCTTCAACCTGACCGCGATTCGGGATACAGATGGAATCCGCACGAAACATTTCCTGGACTCGCTCTCGTGCGTGCTGGCCTGGAAAGCGAATCCGCCCTCGCGTCTCGCGGACGTGGGAACGGGCGCGGGCTTCCCGGGCCTGGTGCTGAAAATCGTCTATCCCGCCATGCGGCTGACGCTGATCGAGTCGGTGGGGAAGAAGGCCAAATTCTGCCGCCACATGGTCGAGACCCTGAACCTGGAGGGCGTGGAGGTCATCCACGGCCGCGCCGAAGATGTGGGCCGCGACAAAGCCCATCGCGAGAAATACGATTGGGCGGCGGCGCGCGCCGTCGCCAACCTGCGCGTGCTCAGCGAATACCTCCTGCCGCTGCTGAAAATCGGCGGGACGATGCTGGCCCAGAAAGGCGAAAGCGGCCCGGCCGAGGCCCATTCCGCGGAGAGGGCAATCAAGATGCTGGGGGGAAGAATCCGCCAACTCGTGCCGGTTGCCCTGCCCGGGGTCGCGGAGGAGCGCTATCTCGTTCTGGTGGACAAGGCCGCGGCCACGCCGCCGTCCTATCCGCGCAAGGCGGGCGTGCCGTTCAAAAATCCCCTGTAACTGAAATACTCCTGCCGCCGTCCCCGGCGGCGAGAAGTTTGTGCAAGAGGCAATTATTCTTTTCGCTGACCGCTCTTGAAGAGAAAGTATTGCACGACTTCCTCTTCGGGGTGAGGCACATTCATCAACGCGAACATCGCCGCCAGTTCGCCGCGGTGATGCGTGTTGTGGTTGGGGACGTGCGCCATGAACTGCCACAGCGGCAGGTGGAACGTCTCGCCCTGAAAGTTGACGTAGGCGGTCTCCTGCTGGAGGCTTTGCTCGGTCTGCGCCGCAAGGAAGCCGCGCATCTGCTTTTCGACGTTCATCCAATTTTCCCGAACGGATGCCAGGGCCGGAAACTCTTTCGGGTCGAGATGCGCCCTGGGGGATTCGCCGTGCCAGCGTTTCAACCAGACTGTTTCCGAACTCATCATGTGCAGGAGCACGCCGTGGACACTGTCCCACGAATGTCCCTGTTTACGGAAGAGTTGTTCCTCGGTGAGCGTCTCCGCGACGGCAAGATAGCGCTTGTTCGCCCAGTAGTTGTAATCGTAAAGATATTCGAGATAAGTTTGTAGTTGCACGACTATCTTCCCTTCTTTTGTTTCTTCAACATTTCAACCGTTTGCGCGGCGCGGCGGGCACGCGTCTCTTCCTTTTTGGCTTCGGTGATGAATCCGACATATTCTCTCTTGTGAGAGTAGGGCAACGAATTGAAATAGGCCTCCGCGGCTTTCTCCTTCTTGAACGCCTCTGTCAGTTCGGGCGGGACCGCGACCAGGCGCGGCTCGGTATCCAGTTCAACCGTTATTTTCACTTCGTCGCCGAAGGTCTTGCCGATCTTCTCCCGAATCTCTTTCAGGATGATAAGCAGATGACGCTCGCTCCCCATGCGCGTCAACGTGCCGCGATAGGGAACGCCCTCGATCATGGCCTTGACTTTGGGCTTCTTCGCGCCGAAGGCCGCTTCCACATCGAAGGGGACTGCCACGAACGCGCCCCCTCCGCCCGCGTTCTGAATGACGGCTGTGAAGGTGTGCTTGGGGGACATCGCAACTCCTCAGGATATGACGCCTCATGCAATCTATCCAATGATATACCAATCGCGGCGTCCGAGAAAGCCCCAAAGGGGGATACCTGCCTCATGAATATGCGGCGCTTGCGCCGAAGTGGAGTAAAATAGAAAAAATTCCCGCAACGCCGCGCCTGCGGCGTTCACTTATAGACCAAGGAGACTCCCCATGTACCATACACTCATCATTGTTGGCAACGTCGGCAAGGACCCCGAGATGCGTTACACGCCATCAGGCCAGGCCGTGACCTCGTTCTCGGTGGCGACCAACCGCCAGTACAACAATAACGCCGGCGAACAAGTCAAGGAAACCATCTGGTTCCGCGTCTCCGCATGGGGAAAGCAGGCGGAGATCTGCAACCAGTACCTGAGGAAAGGCTCGAAGGTGCTAATCGAGGGCCGCCTGATGCCCGACAAGAATACCGGCGGGCCGCGCATCTGGACGAAACAGGACGGCACCGCGGGCGCCTCGTTCGAGGTCACCGCGAACACCGTGCGCTTCCTCTCCTCGCGCAGCGACGGCGACGGAGGCGCGGGCGCGCCCGCCCCGATGGACGCCGGCGACATGGCCCCGGCCGATGACATCCCGTTCTAACCTCCGGAGGACGACATGACAACTCCTCCCGCGCGGCCCGCGCCCCTGAACCTGGTCGCACCCCAAGGCCTCGAGTCGGTGTACGCCAACCTGGCGCGCATTTCGCACTCGCCCGCCGACATCGTGCTCGACTTTGCTCATTCCCTGCCCGGCGAGGCACAGGCCGGCATCAAGGCGCGCATCGTCATGTCGCCGCTCAGCGCCAAACTCCTGCTGCGCGCCCTGAGCGAAAACCTGGCGCGCTACGAAGCCGCCTTTGGCGAGATCGTCGTGCCGGGCAATTCCTCGCTGGCCGAGAGCCTCTTCCGCCCCCCGCAGCCGCCTGAACCGCCCAGGGGCGACAAATCCTGAATCCCATGCACAAACTCGAACAGATCTCCGAACAGATCCGCCAGAATTTCGATGACCGCAACGCGGCGCGCGACCAGGCTCTGGCGCGGGCGAGACAACTGACGCGCGCCTGCGCGCTCTCGATCCGCGCCGTGCATCGCGGCGATACCGACGAGATGGCCGCTCACCTCGCCGAGGCGCGGACACTGGCCGACGCGCTGCGCGCCGATCTGAAAGATTATCCCGATCTATACTTCGCGGGTTACACCCAGGACGCCCTCAAGGAATTCGTGGAGGCCAATACGGTCTGCGCGCTCATTCAGAATCAGCCTCTGCCCACGCCCGATGAACTGGGCGTCATCGGTGCGACCTATCTCAACGGGCTGGCCGAGGTGATCGGTGAATTGCGCCGCCGCATTCTCGACATCCTGCGCGGAGGCTATGCGCCGGAGGCTGAACGCCTGCTGGGCATCATGGACGAGATCTACGCCGTGCTGGTCACCATGGATTATCCCGACGCCATCACCAACGGCCTGCGCCGCCAGACGGATGTGGCGCGTTCCATCATCGAGAAGACGCGCGGCGACATCACCTTCAGCCTGCGCGGGGAGCACCTCGAGCAGGCCATCGCGCGGTTGAGCGGACAGTTGGACGGCGGGCAGGTTGAGTCCGCGCGGGGCGGGTTCGGGGTCCCGGAGGAATCGGGAGAGTAAGTCATGGCGCGCGCCGGCCGTCGTTATCCGCTGATCGTCTACCAGCAGATGATGAATCGCTGGTGGCCTGTCACGCTGACCCTGGCGCTGGGGCTGTTCCTGCTGGCCTTCGCCGTTTCGCGCAACCCGTTTGGAATCATCCAGGCCTGGCGCTGGCAGGGACTGGTGGTCCTGGGCGGTGGGACGATGCTGTTTACGATGATTCTGCTGATCATGCGCGGCGTGGCCTACGTTCAGCCGATGGCGGGTTACCTGCGGCTGGTCACGCCGTTCCTGCGCCTGAACATTTCATACCGGCGTTTCACGCGTTCGTCCACAGCCGAGATGCAGTCGTTGTTCCCGCCCGCCAAAGTGCGCGGCTGGAAGCGCGAACTGCTTTCCGCCTACGCCAGCCGCACGGCGGTGGTGATCGAACTGAACGGCTGGCCTGCGCCGCCCGCGATCATCCGCTTTTTCCTTTCGCAATTCTTCTTCAAGGATCAGACGCCGCATTTCGTGATCCTGGTGCAAGACTGGATGCGCTTCAGCCACGAGATGGAAAGCCTGCGCTTCGGCGGCGGGACCCCGGGCGGGCCGCGCAAAAAAGCGGATCAATCCATCCTGTCGCGGCTCCCGCACCAGGACCGATGAGAATCAACGGAGCGGACCTCACAAGTCCGCTCCGTTTTGCTTGAAGCGCAGACCCTCCAGCCAGCGGCCTGCCGCCTCGAACGCGGACGAGGGGGCGGCCGCCGCCGCGGCTTTCCACATCATCCACAGAACGATCAACGCCGCAATCAGTCTTGCAAACGACCAGGGGAAATAGTCGAAAGTCGGGAGTAGAAATTCGATAAAGTAGATGAAGCCGAAGCCCATCCAGTCGGCGGGAGTATCCAGCCGCTTGAACAGGAGCAGGAAGGGCAGGGTCAGGAAGACGCCGTAATGTTCCCACACCAGCGGCGAGAGCAGGGTCATCAACAGCAGGAGCGCGGGCGCGGCATTGTAAACGACCGCGCCTTTTTCGTTATCCGCGAAAAAGGTTTTGGATTTAATGTCAGAGCGCATGACCAGCAGTCCCGCGCCAAGCAGAATCAATTTCACAGCGTACACGCCATAGCGCGTGATGGCAAAGTCCAGATTCAGGAGAGAACCGAGCGCGGTAAACAGGGTGTCAATCGAGGTCTCGCGGAAGTTGGTCATCCGTTCGGCGGTGAAGAGCAGGCTGTTGTTCAGGAAACCCAGATACGGGGACAGGCCGTCGGTGAGGTAAGGCAGCGCGCCGACCGCGGCCAGACTCAGCCCGAACCAGACCATCCAGCGCCAGTCGCGATTCAACAGAAAGGCGAGCGCGAGAACGGCAGGAGCAATCTTCAAATGTACAGCCAGCCCCAGCGCCAGTGCCGAAAGCGGTCGCGTCCGCGGATAGGCCAGCAGGCTGATGAAGATGAGGTTGACCACGTGCAGGTTCACCTGGCCGTAGAACAAAGTCCGCAACAGCGGCATGTTGACCAGCATGAACGCGGTCGCGGTCAGCGCGGCGAGGCGCGAGGAGAAACCGTAGGTTTGCAGGATGCGTTGCAGGAGAAAGTAAAAGAGGAAAACCGCCAGCGCGTTGAGAGTCCACATCACCAGCAGGAGACCCTTTTCGCCGGAAGATGCAAAGAATTTAAGGAACCAGGCCCAGAACGGCGGGTAGAGATATTCGGGCGGCAGCGGCCTGCCGCGGTACAGCCGCATGGCCGCATCAATATAGTATTCGATGTCGCCGTATTCCGTCCGCTCGCGCAGGATGTTAAGGTAAAGCAAAGCGACCAGGAAGAATCCCGCCCATGTGAAGATATTCTTATCATCGATTCTTCCGTAGCGAATCAACCCCAGCAGGCCCCCGCCCAGCAGCCACGCCAGGACGACCGAGGCCATCGTAATGCCGAGGATGGAATGCGGCCCGGTCTTGATCAGCGGATTCTCTGTCCCCTGCCACAGCGTCTGGATGGCAAAGAGGACGGTCAACGCGGTCCAGACGATCAAGCCGGCACGGGCGGCGGCGCGCAAAGTCAATTCAGGTCTCCTGAAGAACAAATTCCCGCAAACGCAACGATTTCCCGCGGGGCCGTTGCTACGTCATCATTGATCGAGGCAGGTTGTCACTTCGCCTGTACGTAATCGGCCTTCACGTAACCGCGCTTCCCGGTGGTGGACTTCACATTAATCCACTGTCCCGTTTTGCCGATCTTGGACGTGGCGGCGCTGGCGGCTTCGACCACAGTGAGTTTCGCACCCGCTTTTTCGGTGGCGACGACCGCACTCGAGGCGGAAGCCGTTTGATAGACTTTCAGTCCGCCCGCACCGGCCTTGGATGAAACCACCACGGTCAGTTTGGGAGGTTTGGGAATCGTGTTCGGCGTTGAGGACGATGTCGTGGATGGCGTGGACGAAGGTGTGGGCGCCGGGGCAGGGGCCGGCGCGGCCTCCGCGACTTTCTCCAGGTACCACGCCGCGGCGACTCCCTCCTTGCCGTTGGGGGCGCGCACGCGAACCCACTGGTTGACCGCGCCGATCTTGGCCGCGCCGCCGGGCTCGACGACGGTCAATTGCGTCCCAGCCGGGACGGTGGCGACCACGTTAGCCATGCTGGAGGTATCTTCGCTGGTGCGGATGTTGAGGCCCCAGGTCACATCGGCTTTGACGCGGGCCTGCGGCAATCCCGTCGAAACGGGAGCAGACACCGGCGGAGTCTGAGGCGTCTCTGTCTCAGCCGGGGGAGGCGCGCTGGGCGTCGTCGTGGTCCCGGAGGGCAATGTGACGGTTCCGTCCGCAGTTGCGCTCTCGTACAGGATGACGTGCATGATCGAACGCTGGAGCGGATTGCCCTGGCTGTAGCGCGGCATGAGCAGGGTCTCTTTGGTGACATCGGGCTGGTAGGGCCAGGGGTCGAGCATGAGGTAATCGTCGCCTTTGCGCGCGTAAAGCACCACCCAGTGGGTGAGCAGGCCGGGCGCAGGGGTGCTGTCCACCATGACGATGGCGGGCTGGCCGGCCGCGATGGCCGCGTCGATCTGGGCCAGGGGCGCGGGAGTATCGGCGCAGGCGATGATTGATTTGACGGTCACTTGTGGATATAACTGGCTGACGGATCCCCAGCGGATGCCCGCGCCGGCAAAGCCGTTGATGTTCTTGAGTTTCTGGTTGAGGCTCTTGGGCGTTTCGGGAAAGCCGTGCCCGCTGAGCAGCATGGCCACGCTGGTGAGCGCGCAGCCGACGTAGCCGAGCGTGTCGCCCGGGTCGCCGAAGCCGAGGATGTCGTTCTTCCATTGCGGGTCCTGCTGGGAATAGTAAACGAGTTTGAAGGACATGGGTCGCCTCCATTGGCGGATACGGATAAGGTGCTTTGATTATACAGCAAGGATGGCCGATGGAAGACCACGCGAAATGAGTTCTTGTTGGAAAGTGTGGTTTCCGCCACTCGCCCGCATGTCCCCGGAACGTCCATCCGGCCCGCATGAAATCCCGGTGCAAGTCGAATACCAGGATAAAAGCGCGGTTGCGCGCTTTTCGAATCAAAGATTCTTCGAGGCGATTCTGTCCCTGACCCGCGACCTTGCCTTCAAGTCTGTCCGGGATGCCGGTTGCGGCAAGGGAATCCTCCTGCCCGCCGGTCAAAGGTCAGCGAAAAAGTCCGCGGGCCGAACGGCGAGAAACCAGCGCGTGAGAAAGTATGCCGCGACCCAGGTCAGCAAATTCAAACCGACGAAGAATCCGATAATGGCATAATTCCCCGAATTGAAGATGGGCGAAGGCGGCGGATGCATGATGTTCTGCGCGGCGGCAAACACAACGCGTAACACGACAAAGAATGCGAGATTCGCAAAAGATGTCAACCGCTTCTGATTGATAAGCCACAGGCCGATCTGCAGCAACACGCCCACCACCGCGAACGTGAGCGCGAGGCGGAAACGCGGCTCGGACAGGAACAGCCCATTCCAGTTGGCCTGCATTGCCAGCATCGAGAGCGGCAGGTACGTCACCCAGAAGACAAGGCCCGCGCGTCCGAGGGCGGCGCTCCAGGCGTGGAATACGTCCCGACGGGCAACCAAACCCGCCAGTCCCGCGAGAGCCGAGAGAGCAAAGGCCAGTTCCGCGGTCAACACCCACGCGCCGTGCAGGTACACGATCCGCACGTTGGCGCCCAGGTCCTGTTCCTGCGGGCCAAGGAGCGAGAGCGCGGAAATCGCAAGCAGCGTAATGAAGAAAAACAGGAGAGGAGACTTGTTTGGGGTCATGGGCGGATTGTACCGTGTCTCATCCAAATCAACACGAAATCTTGACATTCTTTTTACACGCCTCGATTATGATTCACGCCGCATAAGGAGATCAATTATGAGTAGAACCTGGAAATGGATCCTCGGGATCGTCATTGCATTGGCAGTGATCGGCGCGCTGGGCGCGCTCGCGTACGCCTGGCATGTTCGCACGACTACATTCGCCTCGGACCGCGTCTCGCCCTTCGACCGCGGCTGGGACGGCTTCACGCCCCGCGGCGAATGGCAACATCCGCTGCCGGACCGGCGCGGGGGCCGGGGCTTCCCGATGAGCAGGCACGGCTTCGTCCCCTTCGGCGGCCTCTTCCTGCTCGGCGGACTGGTAAAACTGACGGTCTTCTTCGGACTGCTGTACGGCGCGTACTGGCTGGGCAGACGAAATGCCCGCATCGCCCTCGACCCCGCGCCTGCCGCGCGCGTGGACGCGTCCGCGCCGCCCGAAGCGGACACTGCTCCCGCCCCGCGCAAACGCGCGAAGAAAACCGAATAACGGACGGGGTAAATTTGGTAGAGCGAGACACCCTCTCGCTCTACTTTTTTATTTCACAACGACCGTGAATGTGACTTCCTGCGCGGCGGGCTCGCCCTGACCGGGCGGATAATAACCGAGAGTGATGGTCGTCTCGCCCGCGGCAAGGGCGCGGAAGGTCCACACATCCACACCGCCCGAACCCGGCATGACGGGTTCGTCGGCGCGGTAATCCTTCGAGACGAATTGAAGGATGCCTCCATCCAACTCACTCACCAGTTCCCAGTGATAGCCTGTTGATGGGTTGGACTCGATGACGATCTTGAACTCGCTCCCCGCCGCGGCTTCGATGGTCTTGCCGGGGTCGGAGAGGACAAGTTCTTCCACGGGAGACTTCGTGGGTTTCCCCCCGCAGGCGGCAAGAGTCAGGGCAAAGACAAACAACAGGAAGAGTCGCCTTTTCATAGTTCTCCTCTGTCTACTTGACAACGATGGTGAACACAACCGTGCGGCTGGCAACATCGCTGAAACCGCGATAATAACCCAGAGTAATGGCAGCTTCTCCAGGCGCAACCGCCTTGAAAGTCCATACATCCCAGCCGGAGGATTCGGGATGGTTGCTTTTGGCAATGAACTCCTTCCAGACGTAATCCACGACCTCCGTATCCAGTTCTACAGCCACCTCCCAGTGCAGGCCGGTGTTCGGGTTGGTCTCCAGAACAATTTCGAACTCCTCACCCGCATTGACCTCGATGGGTCTGTCAGGGTCCGTGACAACGGGCCGGTCGGAGGGAGTTGAAGCAGATGCGGCTGTTGATTGTCCGCCGCAGGCAGTGAGGGCAATCACCGCGATGAACAGAATAATGTGGCTTCTTCTCATCATTGTTGCTCCCAGAATCAAATTATGCGTTGATTATATGCCGTCTCTCCGCATTTTTGTTCCGCGCGGCAGGCTCGGATCGTTCTCCATCCGCATTTCACATTCCGTTCAAGCGGCATCAATCAAGGTGTAACAAATAAAGGACGGTTGTACAAGTTAATTTGTGATTATTTTCACAAATTATTACATCCATCCTCTCCATCCCATTACTTGGGACACTTAAATTTATAGAAGACATTCGCTACCATCACAACAATATATGGATATTGGCATATAAGGAAATCCAAGATGAACAAGACGCTGGAAACGGAAGTCACCCAACTCCATGCCGAGGTCTGCGCCGGACTGGCAGACCCAAACCGCATCATGATCCTTTATACGCTGTCGCAGGGCGTACGCAACGTAACCGAGCTATGCAACGAACTGGATTTGCCGCAACCGCTGATTTCACGTCACCTCAAGGTATTGCGCGAGCGCGGCATGGTCACTGCAAAACGCCTGGGAACGGTCATCGAATACGCCATCGCCGATGACCGCCTGATCCAGGCTTTGGATTTATTACGGGCGGTAATGCGCGACGGATTGACCAAGCGCGCAGAATTGGTCGAAGCAATCCTCTAAACTATAGGAGAAAACAATGAAAACCTTCTTGATCCTTGGCGCTGGCACGGGCGGAACCATGGTGGCCAACAAAATGGCGCAGGCTCTCGACCTGCAGGAGTGGCGGATTCTCATTGTGGACAAGGATGAGAATCACTATTACCAGCCGGGCTTCCTGTTCATCCCCTTCGGCATTTACTCCCCCTCCGATGTGGTCAAACCCAAGCGCAATTTTCTGCCGCCCACCGTGGAGGTGAATTTTGGCGAGATCGAATTAATCGAGCCTGACCAGAACCGCGTCAAGTTGAACGGGGGACGGGCCATCAACTACGATTATCTAGTCATCGCCACCGGCAGTTACATCCGCCCCGAAGAGACAGCCGGCCTGCTGGATGGAGGCGGCTGGCGCAAGAACATCTTCGACTTTTACACCCCCGAGGGTGCGGCGGCTCTGGCGCGTTTCTTCAAATTCTGGAAGGGCGGCCGCATGGTGCTCAACGTGGCAGAGATGCCCATCAAATGCCCCGTCGCGCCGCTGGAATTCCTCTTCCTCGCGGACTGGTTCTTCCGCGAACGCGGCATCCGCGAAAAAGTGGACATCGCCTTCGTCACCCCCCTGCCCGGAGCGTTTACCAAGCCGCGCGCCTCCTCGATCCTGGGCGGTATGCTGGAAGACCGCGGCATCGAATTGGAAACAGAATACATGATCATGGAAGTGGACAATGCCAAACAGGCGATCCGTTCCTACGATGGGCGCGAGATTTCCTACGATCTTTTGGTCACCATTCCCACCAACATGGGCGCGGAAGTGATCGGCGCATCGGGCATGGGCGATGAATTGAACTTCGTCCCGGTCAACAAGCACACCCTGCAAAGTGAAAAATGGCCGAACGTCTGGCTGATCGGCGATGCCAGCAACGCGCCCGCATCGAAGGCTGGGTCGGTGGCGCACTTCATGCTTGATGTCGTCGTCGAGAACATCCTCCGTCACATGGAAGGGCTGGAGCCGCTCCCCAAATTCGACGGTCATGCCAACTGCTTCATCGAATCGGGCAACGAAAAGGGCGTGCTGATTGACT
>JBBIKC010000010.1:0-76941 GCA_037445635.1 Chloroflexota bacterium | reverse complement strand
ACGGGATCGGCGGCCATCGCGGCCAAGGCGGCGCGCAAACCCGTCATCAACGCGGGCGACGGGATCGGCGAGCATCCCACGCAGGCACTGCTGGACGCCCTCACCATCCGCGAGGAACTCGGCCACCTCGACGGCTTGACCGTGACCATGCTCGGCGATTTGAAATACGGACGCACGGTCCATTCGCTCTCGCGCCTGCTCTCGTTGTATAAAGTTAAACTTCACTACGTCTCGCCCGACATCCTGCGCATGCCCGCCGAGGTCATCCAGGAACTCAAAGCCAAGAAGATCGAGCAGACCGAACATGCCAGCCTCGCCGGGGTCCTGCCCGAAACCGACGTGCTGTATGTCACCCGTGTCCAGAAGGAACGCTTCGAGGATCCCGCCGATTACGAAAAGGTCAAGGGCGCGTACGTGATCGAGCCTGCCATCATGAAGTCCGCCAAACAGAATATGATCGTCATGCACCCGCTGCCGCGCGTCACCGAGATCAGCATGGAATTCGACGACGATCCCCGCGCCGCGTATTTCCGCCAGATGGAGTACGGGTTATACGTTAGAATGGCGTTGCTGGCGATGGTTTTAGGTAAAGCCTGAAAGTTTACAAGATGGCAGGTTTGAAGGTTGGAACGTTGCAACTTGCCAACCTTCAAACTTTCAAACCCAAAAACATGGAAACCTTTTTCACCTTCCTCGAAAAACGCGTCGAGGATTGTTCCTCGCTTCTGTGCGTTGGACTCGACCCGCACGTCTCCGACCTCGCGGCTCCCACTGCCGCGTCCGCGCGGGACTTCTGCCTGAATCTCGTCAAACAGACCGCGCCCTGCGCCGCGGCCTTCAAGCCCAACGCGGCCTTCTTCGAGGTCTTCGGCGCGGAGGGATGGGCAGCGCTCAAACAAGTCATCGAAGCGATCAACGAAGAGTCGGCGCGGCTCGGCTCGATGATTCCCGTCATCCTCGACGCCAAGCGCGGGGATATTGCCTCCACGGCGGAGGCGTACGCCAAATCTGCGTTCGAGAATCTCGGCGCGCACGCCATCACGCTTTCGCCTTATCTCGGCAGGGATTCGATTGAGCCGTTCATTCAGAATCAGGAAAAGGGCGTTTTCCTGCTGTGCAAGACGTCCAATCCCGGCGCGGGCGATTTGCAGGATGTGTTGGTCGTAGGGGCGGACCCGCGTGTCCACCCAACCGAGGGCGGCCATATAGGGTCGCCCTTGCACATTCATGTTGCCCGCCTCGCCCAACAATGGAATACCAAAAACAACATCGGCCTCGTCGTCGGCGCGACCTATCCTGAGACTCTCGTCCGCGTGCGCGAGGCCGCGCCCGGCCTGTGGTTCCTTGCCCCCGGCATCGGCGCGCAGGGCGGGGACCTGGAATCCGCTTTGAGGGCAGGCCTGCGGAAAGACGGAAAGGGCATGTTGGTCAACGTCTCACGAGGCATTGCGCGCGCGGAAAAGCCAGATATTGCCGCGGCCGAGATTCGGGATTCGATACTCGAGCTTCGGACCTCGATAATCGGGAATCGGTAAAATGAAGAAGAAGTTATCCATAACCCGCGACTCCCGAATAACGAATAACGAATTATCGGCTTTGGCCGACAGCCTCCTCTCCGCAGGCTGCATCAAATTCGGCGAGTTCACCCTCAAGTCGGGACTCAAATCCCCGATTTACATTGACCTGCGTCAGATCATCACATACCCCAAACTCCTCGCAGAGGTCGCGCAAGCCTATCTTCCATTTCTCTCCATTCTCCATTTCTCCAGAATCGCCGGTCTGCCCTATGCGGCCATTCCCATCGCCACGGCCATCAGCCTCGCGGGGAACTATCCCATGATCTACCCGCGCAAGGAAACCAAGTCCTACGGCACAAAAGCCGAGATCGAAGGCGAGTATCACGCGGGCGAGACGGTCGTGGTCATTGACGACCTCGCCACCACCGGCGGGAGTAAATTCGAGGCCATCGAAAAACTGACCGGCGCGGGACTGGTTGTGAAGGATGTGGTTGTCTTAATTGATCGTCAATCGGGCGCGAAAGAGTCGCTGGAGGAGGCGGGATTCCACCTGCACGCGGTGCTGACGATCACTCAATTGTTGGATTATTGGGAATCCATGAGGAAGGTCGAGAAAGATAAAATCGAGGCGGCGAGGAGATTTTTGGGAGAGTAAGCCGTCTCCCGCATCATCCTATTCCCAACATCATCCGCGCCGCGCGCCGTCCGATCTCCACCGCGAAGTTCGTGCCGCGGTCCCAGGGATAGACCTGGCTCATCGAAGCGAGATACAACCCTTCGATCGGCGTCTGGACCGCGGGGATGTTCTTCGAGTGATTCACCAGCGGCACGGGCTGGGCATAATTGGTCTTGAAAACCCAGACCTTCTTGACCCAATCGCGCTCGAAGGCGGGATTGAACTTCTTGAACGCCGGAAGAAACCTCTCCAGCAATTCCCGGTCGCTCAACGAAAAATACTCGTGACGCGCTTCGAGATAATCGCCCGCGTACACGATATGGTCGCCGCCGAATTTTTCGGGCGGGACAAAATTCGTATGCTCCACCAGCGCCAGAAACGGATAGCCTGCCTCCTTCGGCAGGTTGAACCAGTAATAACCCTCCTCCGAAAGCCGCCGCGTGAGCGACAATACCATCACCACCGCGCCCATGGACTTCAATTCCAGCAGGCCGCGCAAATAATCCGACGGCAGGGCGGGACACAGTTTCGCCATCAGACCCGGTGAGATGGTCACCAGCACCTTATCGAACGACTCGACCGTCCCCGCCGCAATACTGAGACCTTTGTCCTGGTCCCGTTTTATAAATTTGACCTGCGTCCCCAGCCGAATCTCGACTCCCATTCCGCGCAGGCTGTCCGCAAACATGTCCGCGAATCGCTGGAACCCGCCCTCGAACGTACCGAGGCGCGTCGTCCGCGCCTTGATGCGCGCCCACATCCACGCCATGTTGACATCGCGATAATACGGGCCGAACTTCCCGACCAGCAGCGGTTTCCACATCTTTTCGTAAACATTCTTTCCCGCCCATTTCATCATCCACGAGTCGGCGGTCACTTTTTCGAGCGCCTGCCAGTCGTTGGTTAAACGGAGAAACAATCCGACAATACCGAACCTGATTTTATCGAGGCCAAACCCAAGTCCGGGAAATAGAAGCGCCTTGGCAATCGAGTCGAACGGATAGAATTTTCCATCATGGTACATCACCGTGAACGGCCGCGGAAAAATGACTTTGTCCTCCCAGCCCAGTTCACGGATGAGACCCAGCATGTCTTTATCCGTCTGGAACCAGTGATGATAGAATTTTTCCACCGTCCAGTCCCAGTGAGGCTCCTTGAAACCCGAAGCCAGTCCGCCGACGTAATCGGCGGATTCGTAGATGACGATTTCATGTCCGGCCTTGCGCAGGTCGAAGGCGGCGGCCATGCCGCCGAACCCCGCACCGATGATGGCAATTTTCATTCATATCCTCCGGGGGCACAGCAAAACCCCGCGAAACTGAAACCATAAACCGCCTGCTGTGCCCCTACAAGTCAATTCTCTGTTTCCGTTCTGAGTTCATCGCTCCATCTGATCCCCTCACGCGTCAGGTAATACGCGCCCAACACAGTGATCGGGAACCACAATGCGACGTGCAGGATAAGTGTATAACCCACCGCGATCGAATACTCCACACCGTAAGCCGCCAGCACGGCGATGCCCGGCGCATCGAATGTGCCGATGTAGCCCGGCGCGGACGGGATGGTCGTGGCCAGGTTGACGATGCCGTTCATCAGCATCAGCGCGAAGAAACTGACCTGGAACGGAAAAGCGTGCATCACGAACCAGTACTTGCCCGTCTCCAACAACCAGATGATAACCGATGTAAAGAACACCATCAGGGCGTTGAACGGAGAACGCAGCGATGCCAATCCATCGAGAAACTTGTTCATCACACTGATGATTTTGGCGTGCAGGCGTTTCGGCGTGAGACGCTCGATGAACCACAGCCCGGCCTTCGCCGTCACCTGCGGGAACATGGCCGCCAGCAGGAAAAGGACCAGCGCGCCGATAAAGACTCCCGTCCCAATCACTGCTACTTGTTGAATATTGCCCACGAAACCCGAACTGCCGGTCAACTTTGCAAGTTCGGGCAGGTTGACGAACACGAAGGCCAGCATCACCACGCCGTCGAAGATGCGCTCGACAATGATGGTCGCCAGCGAAGCCGAAACGGACACGCCCTCCCGGCGTTTCAGGATCACCGCGCGCAGCACCTCCCCGGCCCGCGCCGGGTACACGTTGTTGCCCATGTACCCGATCGCCGTGACCGGGAACATGGTCTTCGTCGGGATCTTCTTGATCGGCCCCAGCAGGTAATGCCAGCGCCAGGCGCGCACCCACACCCCTGCAAAATAGACCGCAATGCCGGGCAGCAACCACCAGTAATTTGCGGTTTGCACCGCCCGCCAGAATTCATCGAGCCGAAGGCCGCGCAACGCCAGCCAGACGAAGACGATACTGATCAACACCCCGAGCCAGAACTGCCGCTTTTTCATGGGAGGGATTGTATCATGCGCGCGGACGCGGCGGTTCAACACCCCGTCGGGTCTTATAATTGGCACATGCCCGAACTCAACCGCCTCGCCCCGGACTTCGAACTGCCCGACCTCGATGGGCATCTCCATCGCCTGAGCGATTACCGCGGCAGGATCGTGGTAGTCAACTTCTGGTCGTGCGAGTGCCCGCACGCGGAACGCACCGACCGCGCCCTGCTCGCCACCCTCGCACAAATGCGCGAGGATGCGGTCTTATTATCCGTTGCGCCGAACGACAACGAGCCGCTCGAGGCGCTGAAGAAAGCCGCTTTAGCGCGCCGCCTGCCCATCGTCCTGAGAGACGCGGGGCACGTCATCGCTGATTTATACGAGGCGCAGACTACGCCGCACGTCTTCGTGATAGACCGAGAGGGGATCCTGCGCTACCGCGGTGCGGTGGATGATGTCACCTTCCGCCAGCGACAGCCAACCCGTTTCTTCCTGGACGAGGCGGTGGAGGCGCTTCTCGAAGGACGTCTCCCCGCGCTGACAGAGGTCCCCGCCTACGGCTGCGCCATCGTGCGCATGGATTGAATCGTGCTAGAATAACCGTGTGATCCCGATTCCCGACCGCGCCGCGTTCTTCAAAAAAATCCACCTCTTCCGCGACCTGGATGAGGACGATTTGACGCGCATGGCCGAGATCGTGGACGAGAAGATTTACGAGGCGGGCGAGGTCATCATCGAACAGGGAAGCCGCGGAGAAAGTTTCTACCTGATCCACAGCGGCAAAGTCAAAGTGACGCGTCGCACCGAGAAAGCCGAAGAAGAACTGGCCGTCCTGGTACGGAACGACTATTTCGGAGAGGAGGAGATCCTGTCGAACCGCCCGCGCACGGCCTCGATCACCGCCATCGCCCAGACGCGCGTCTTCATCCTGACCCGCGAAGACTTCGCCGAGCTGATCAAGCGCGCGCCCCAGTTGAAACCCAATTTCGACGTTACGGTTTCCAGCCACAGGCTCTGGCGGCGGCTGCGCTTCAAATGGATCCGCCCGGGCGAGGTGGTCTATTTTCTAGCGCGCAAACATCCGATCCTGTTGTGGCGCGCGTTGTTCGGTCCGGCCTTTTTCCTCTTCATGAGCGTCACTTTGTTCCTGTGGGGCGTCATGGCAGGTTCGATGTTTGCCATCACGCTCGGGGTGCTGGGCATGATCGCGGTCCTCGGCTGGGCGGGCTGGCTGGTGCTGGATTGGAGCAACGATTATTATGTCGTTACCAATCAGCGCGTGATCTGGATCGAAAAGATCATCGGCATCTACGACAGCCGCCAAGAGGCGCCTCTCGCCACCATCCTCTCGGTCGGCGTAGAGACCGATCCGCTCGGACGCATCCTGGACTACGGCAATGTGGTCGTCCGCACCTTCGTGGGGCGGATTGACTTCAGTCATGTCGGGCATCCATACCATGCGGCTCACATGATCGAGGAACACTGGCAGCGCACCAAGGAAATCGCCTCCGGCGAGGAGAAAGAAGCCATGAAGGCGGTCCTGCGGGATAAATTGGGCCTGACCAGCCCTGCCCCGCCCGCAAAGGAAAAACCCAAACCGCAGGATAAGTCAACGCTTCCGCGGCTATATCGCCCCTCGATCTTCTCCCTCATGGGCGGGAATATCTTCAAGTTTCGCATCGAAGACGCCGGGACGATCACGTATCGCAAACACGGTTTCGTACTCTTCAGCCAGATCTGGCAGCCCGCCCTCATCCTGATCGTCATATTCCTCATGTGGATCAACCAGTTCATCCGATTGCTGCGCACCGGCTCGACCGTCATTGCACTCACAGAGAACGGGCTGTATCTGGATTCCTATCTCCTCGCCCTGCCTCTCATCGCCCTGCCCTTTTTCGGATGGCTGGTCTACCAATGGGCGGACTGGGCTAACGACATCTTCCAGGTTACGCCCGACCAGATCATAGACCTGGACCGCACACCATTCGGCACGACACAGCGCCGCGCCGCGCCGCTCGACAATATCCTCAGCACCGAGTACCAGCGGCTCGGCCTGCTCGGCCATCTCTTCAATTTCGGAACAGTCTATATCACCGTCGGCGGCTCCAAACTGGAATTCCAGGACGTGTACGATCCCGCCGCAGTCCAACAGGACATCGACACCCGCCGCGCGGCGCGCGTGGCCAACAAACGCGCCGCTGAAAAGGCGGCCGAGCGCGACCGCATGGCGGAATGGCTGGCCACCTACCACACCAGCGCCGGGGAATTCACGGCAGAACAGAGAGGCAGGGAGGAGAACGTCCAATCACCGGGCAGAGAGCAGACTGCCTCCAGCCGCGAGGACGAAGAACACTGGCTCGGATCCCTGGCTATCGACTCGGACGATTTCGGTTTCGCAGGCGGCGGGGAGGACGGCGGGGTTTCAGAGTAAAATCGGGCACGATATTCTCCCGCCACAGAGGTCGCATGACTTTACGCCCCATCGTCACACTTCCGGACCCGGTCCTGCGCCGCAAGGCCCGGGCCGTGACCAAATTCGACAAGGAACTCCAGACTCTGATCGAAGACATGATCGAAACCATGCGCGACGCGCCCGGCGTGGGGCTGGCCGCGCCGCAAGTCGGTATATCGGAACGCGTGATCGTCGTCGAGTACTACGAGCACGAAGAGGACGAGGAAAAAGAGGACAAACCCAAGAAGGTCTGGGCGCTGGTCAACCCGGAGATTGTCAAGGCCTCCGCGGAAATGGTCAGGGGCGTGGAGGGATGTCTCTCCATCCCGGGGCTGGTGGGCGAGGTGGAACGCCACGAATCGCTCACTGTGAAGGGATTGAACCGCCGCGGACAGCCGATGCGCGTCAAAGCCTCGGGGTGGCTGGCGCGCATCTTCCAGCACGAGATAGACCACATCAACGGAATCGTCTTCACCGACCGCGCGGCGCGCGTCTGGATTCCGCAAACCGAGGAAGAAAAGGAAGACCGCGTCTAGTGGCATCCATCCATCGCCTCACCGCCGCGGACCTGCCGCGCCTGCGCCAGTTCTGGAAGGAACGCTGGTATGCCGAGTTCGTCGTCGCCCACGGAACGATCTTCCAACCCGAAAACGTGAGCGGTTTCCTCGCGTTGGACGGCAACGACTGGGTCGGTCTTGTCACTTACACGTTCCTCGATACCGATTGCGAGATCGTCTCCATTGACAGCCTGCGCGAAAACGAAGGCATCGGCACGGCACTCATCGAAAAAGTCGTCGAAGAGGCGAAAGCCAGCCAGTGCCGCCGCGTCCATGTGACCACCACAAACGATAACCTGCGCGCGCTGGGCTTCTACCAGAAGCGCGGCTTTCAACTCTGCGCGCTGCGCGTCAACGCGATGGAAGGGACGCGAAAATTAAAACCCGAAATTCCGCTAATCGGCGAGGACGGAATCCCGCTTCGCGATGAGATCGAGTTGGAAATGCCCCTCACCCCCCGACCCTCTCCCAAATAGGAGAGGGAATCGCCCTCACTCCCGGCTCCTCTCCCTATTCAGGGAGAGGAGAGTTATGCAACACGCAATACGCAGTAGTCAATTACCACTTACCAACAACCCCGTGTACCTCAAGCGCCTCTCCCTCACCAACTTCCGCAACTTTGCCCGCCTGGACATGGACGTTCCACGGCGGTCTGTTTTGCTGGTGGGCGACAACGCACAAGGCAAGACCAGCCTCCTCGAAGCGATCTACTTCCTCGCCGCGCTGACCTCCTTCCAGACCAACGCGGACCGGCAAATGGTCAACTTTCTCGAAGCGCGCAACACGCCCGCAGTGGGACGCATCGTGGGCGAGTACGTGCGGGGCAGCCGCACGCACAAACTCGAAGTACGGCTCATCCTCGAGCCGAGCGGAGTCAACGGACAGAGGCTCCGCAGGGAGATTCTCCTCGACGGCGTGAAGAAACAGGCCGGCGAGGCGGTCGGCAAATTCAACGCGGTGGTCTTTGTCCCGCAAATGTCGCAGGTCATCGAAGGCGGGCCGGACGAGCGCCGCCGCTACATCAACCTGGCGCTGGCGCAGGCCGTTCCGGCCTACACGGGCGTCCTGTCCGATTACGGCAAGGCCCTCGAACAGCGCAACGCGCTCCTCAAACTGTTGAACGAACGCGGCGGCAGCGCGGACCAGCTCGAAGTCTGGGATGAAACGCTGGCGCGCCTGGGCGCGCAGATCATCCAGTGGCGCATCGCAGCCGTCCAGGAACTGGAAAAGCAGGCAGCGCGCATCCACCTGCAATTGACCCGTGAGGCGGAAGTCCTGCGCCTCGCCTACGAGCCATCCTACGACCCGACGCCGAAGATTGCCCTCAAACTGGACGCGCGCGTGGACCGCTCTGGAATCGAGTTGAAGGAAATCGAGCGCGGTTTCCTGGACCGTCTGCGCGGACTCCGCGCCGAGGAGATTTCGCGCGGCGTGACGACGATCGGCCCGCACCGCGACGAGTTGCGCTTCCTCGCCAACCAGATTGACCTCGGCGATTACGGCTCGCGCGGACAGATCCGCACCGCTCTGCTCTCGCTGAAACTGGCCGAGGTGGCGTGGATGAAGGAACGCACCGGGCAATGGCCGGTGATCCTGCTCGACGAAGTGATGGCCGAGCTCGACCTCCAGCGCCGCGCCGACCTGCTGGCCTACCTGGACGAGGCGGAACAGTCCCTGCTCACCGCCACCGACCTGAAGATGTTCACGGCGGAGTTTATTGACCACGCGAAGGTGTGGCGCGTGCAGGCGGGAACCGTGCAAACGAAATAAAAGGACATTTCGTGCTCAACCCACTCGACCTCCTCCTGGCCGGGCTGGCCGCGCTGGCGGCGGGCGCGGTCAATGCCCTGGCGGGCGGCGGGACGCTCATCACCTTTCCCACGCTCACCTTTCTGGGCGTGCCCGCCGTGGCCGCGAACGTGACGAATACCGTTGCGCTCTGCCCCGGTTACTTCGGCGGGATCATGGCACAATGGGACGATCTGCGCGGACAGAAAAGCAGGCTGTGGATGCTTCTTCCGGCCGGCGTGATTGGCGGGGTCATTGGCGGATTTCTGTTACTGCAAACGGGGGAAAGACTGTTCAGGGAACTGGTACCTTATTTGATTCTGCTCGCTTCGGGCCTGCTGGCGGTTCAGGACCCTGTGCGCGCCTGGCTGACGCGGCGTATGGGCGGACATCACAGCGCAAACCTGCAAAAGTGGACCTGGCTTCCCGTCGGCCTGGCCTCGGTCTATGGAGGCTACTTCGGCGCGGGCTTGAGCGTGATCGTGCTCTCAGCTCTCGGCTTGACCTTGGAGGATACGCTCACGCGCCTCAATGCGCTCAAACAGACCATCGGCTTAGCGGTCAACGTGGCGGCGGCGGTCTTCTTCCTCTTTTCGGGACAGGTAGTCTGGTCACTGGCAATCGTAATGGCGGCCGGTTCGCTTCTCGGCGGGACCCTCGGCGGGAGACTGGCGGGCCGCATCAAACCGTCCACGCTGAGGTGGACCGTGGTGACGATTGGCGTGATCGTGGCGGCGATTTATTTTGCGCGCTGATCTGTCATGCCAGTTTCTTTTTTGGCGGCGGATGCCATTTGAAATTCCTTTTTTGCGTGTTGTAGAACAAGTCTATAGATTCGTTCTACGGAGACGGGAGAATATCGGTAAACATGAAGCCATCCCGCGTGACGGTTTCGCCTGTGCGAACAGGGATCGAATAAGCGAAACAAGGCGCGTCGAAACAGAAGGTATGGAATTCGCCGTTTTCACCGCAGGGGTCAACGTCTTCGGGGAGGTCGGCAAGCAGGGCTTCGTCAAAGAGCCGCCCGGCAAATGCAGGGTCGAGCCGTGAGGGGTCAATCGTTGTAAGCGCCGCGCGGAGTTTGCTTTGCAGCATTTCCCGCGCCAGGGCTTTTGTGTCCTGCCGGGTAAGCCAGATGGGAAAGATAGGTTCAATCCCCGTGCCTGCCATCATGCGCTCACGGTAGGCACGGATGTCTTCGATGAACAGGTCGCCAAAGGCAATTTGGGTCACGCCCTCCGCGCGGGCGCGTTCAATGACGGCGTTCATGCGCGCTTCGTATGCTTCATTCGAGCAGGGGAAAGGCAGCGGCACAGCCCAAAGCGGGATGCCCGCCGCTCCTGCCTGTTGTTCCACCAACTCCATGCGGACGCCGTGCATGGCAACACGGTTGTTGCTTTCGTTGTAGGTGGTGAGCAAGCCGACGACTTCGACCTCGGGCTGACGGCGCAGGATGTGCAATGTCCAGGCGCTGTCTTTACCGGAGGACCAGGAGAGGAGGAGTTTGGTTTTCATTTTGCTCTGTTGCAAACGCCTTCGGAGTCTGTCACTGCGAGCGGAGCGAAGCAGTCTCCCTGCCTGCGAGGGGATTGCTTCGATGCCTTCGGCATCTCGCAATGACGGCAAAAACGAATGATTGCAACAAAGCATTTTCATTTTTATATGTCGTGGAGCATTGCGGTATGGATGCCATGTTGCAGCGTGAGGCACAGCAGAATTCTTTGCGGCGTTAGAGAACGCCAATTACGCAGAAACTCAAGTCACGCGGATACTCTGCCGCTGCGCAATTTTCGATGCAGCCATTGAGCGGCTTGCATCATCGAAGGTCCGTCGTGGATGAGGTTGTGCTCGGGGGAAACATCCGCCTGGATGAACGGGAAGTTCCAGCCGCGCTCGCGCTGCAGGTCTGCAGCCCGGACGGGGTATTCGGGTTCGGAAAAGCACAGGAAGATGTCGGCCTGGAGTCGTTCCACTTCTTTTGTATCCAGTTCAAGATAGCCCGTGCGCCGGTCGCCGAAGATGTTTTCGCCGCCGGCAGCCTGGATGAGGTCGTGGACGAAGGTCAGCCCGCCTGCCATGCGGACGTGTTTTCCGAACCAGAGTTCGGCGTAGACTCGCGGCTTGGGGGAAGGCGAATCCGCTTCGAGGTCCAGAAAGAGGCGGTTCCAGGTGTGGGCGAGGGAACGGGCGGCAGGCAGGTCATCTATCAAGGCGCCGAGAGTCATGACGTTTTCCAAAACACCGTGCAGGCTGTTGGGTAATGGCAAGAGATACACAGGCAAGCCTTGCTGGTGAAGTTTGTAGGCAAGTTTTCTCTGGATGCCTGTGGTGAGCAGGATGAGGTCGGGCTGCACCTGGAGCAGGGCGGCATCGTCCACTTTGAGGTAGTCGCCGACGATGGGGGCTTGCAGTTGCGGGGTGTAACGCGGACAGAATTCGGAGACGCCGACGATGAGGTCGCTGTATCCCATGTGGACGAGGGCTTCGGTGAGACCAGAGGCAAGGGAAACGATGCGGCGCGGTGTTTGAGGGAGGTGAACGTAATCGCGGAGGGGATCGCAGTAGAGTTTCATGGGAGAGTTCCAGGTTCCAGGTTCCAAGTTTCAAGTTCCAAGTTCCAAGTGTCAAGTATCAGGTGGTGGAGGGTTGGAGGGCGGTGAGCAGGGATTCGAGGGTGTGATGATCGCTTTGCCCTTTGGGAGTGACGAGATGCCAATGAGCCGCGTCCAGCACATCCACGTGGACGGGGTGACGCACGCCGTTGTTGTGAACTTCATAGCCGATGCGTTCGAGGGCGCGCCAGGTCCAGGCGGTGGCAACGCCGTCTCTTTCTCCGTGCAGGCTGAGCGGTCCGCAAACGGGCTGGTGGACTTTGAATGCGCCGCTGGCATGATCGAACTCGATGCCTTCGCTGTGGAAGATGCGGGCAAGCGAACCGTTGAGGGCAAGTTCTTCGGGAATGCCGATGTGCATTTCGCCGTGCGAGGAAAGCAGCCAGAGTTTGTCGGCGATGCGCAGGGCGAGGTCAAGGTCATGGGTGGAAAGCAGGATGGCGCAGCGGGTCTCGCGGGAGAGGCGTTTGAGCAATTGCAGGAGTTCCACGCGGCGGGGCAGGTCGAGGAAGGCGGTCGGTTCGTCGAGCAGGAGGACTCGGGGTTCCTGCGCCAGAGCGCGGGCAATCATCACCCGCTGACGTTCGCCGTCGCTCAATTCATGGATGGGGCGCGAGACAAGCACATCGCAGCCTGTCAGCCGCATGGCGCGCTGCACGGCTTCTTCGTCGCGCGGGGTCAACGTTCCGCGCCAGTCGGTGTAGGGATGGCGTCCGAGGGTCACCAAAGCATACGCCGAGAGGTTGCCCGCCTCGATGCGCCCGGTCAGCACGATGGCGAGTTGTTTGGCAAGTTCGAGGGGAGGCAGGGTGTGCAGGTTCGCTTCGCCCAGTTTGACCATCCCCTCCAGCGGCGGCTGCATGCCCGCCAGCGTCCGCAGCAGGGTGGATTTGCCGGCGCCGTTCGGTCCGATGAGGCAGACCATTTCGGCGGGGCGCAGGTGCAGGTTCAGCCCGGAAGCGATAGGATGACGGTAGCCGATGGCGAGGGAGGTGGAGGTGAGCATGGGGAGGGAGAAGTTGTCAGTTATCAGTGAACAGTGATCAGTGAACAGTGATCAGTGATCAGTGAGTGGAAAGTGGAGATTAGGATGCGAAGGATTGGCGAAGTTGTTTTTGGCGCAAGATGATCCAAAGGATAATCGGCACGCCGAAGAGGGACATGACGACGTTGAGCGGCAGGACGAATTGACTGCCCGGCGATTGGGCGATGACATCTGCAACGAGGGCAAAGGAAGCGCCCATTAACAACGAGGCAGGTAACAGGGCTCGATGGTCGGCGGTGTTGAGCAGGGACCGCGCCACATGCGGCACGGCAACGCCCACGAACCAGATCGGTCCGCAAAAGGCGGTGGAAACGCCCGCCAGCAGCGAGGCGCTCAGGATGATCCAGAAGCGGGCGCGGCGCACGTTCAGCCCCAGCGAGCGGGCGTAGTCATCGCCCAGCAGCAGGGCGTTGAGCGGTTTGATCATCACATAACTGACGAGCAAGCCCGCCGCAATGACGGGGAAAAACACGCGCATCTGATTCCACGTCACGCCGCCGAAACTGCCCGCCGCCCACAGGCTGAATGCCTGCACCCGCTCTGGCTGGCTGAAGTAAATCAACAGGCTGACGACAGCATTGGTGAGATAGCCAAACATCAAACCGAGGATGAGCAGCGTGATCGTGTTCTGCACACGGCGGGAAACGATCAGCACCGCGCCGAGCACTGCTCCCGCCCCCAAACTGGCGGCAAACGCCAGGCTTAAATCTCCAAAGACGTTCAAGCCGGTGATAAACGCGGAGGCTCCGCCCGCCCCCGCGCCAAGCACCACCAGCGCCACCCCCAAACTCGCGCCCGAACTGACGCCCAGAATGAACGGGTCTGCCAGGGGGTTACGGAAGAGGGTTTGCATTTGCAATCCCGCCACAGAAAGCGCCGCACCGACGAGCATGGCAGTGATGGCTTTGGGCAGACGAAACTTGAAGATGACATCCGCCCAGGAGGCTTTGTCGGGTTCGCCGCCGGTCAGAATCCGCAGCACCTGTTCCGGCGGGATGCGAACCGATCCAAGCGTGAGGCTGAGCACGAAAGCCAGAGCAAGGATGAAAATCAACAAGGCGACAAGCCAGGGACGTAATCCGAGTTTGGGGAAGGGGGTGGGCATGGGGGATTAGTTATCAGTGAGCAGTGAGCAGTTATCAGTGAATAGTGAACAGTGAGCAGTGAGCAGTTATCAGTGAACAGTGAGCAGTGAACAGTGAGCAGTGAGCAGGCGGTGGGCGAAGGCCGAAAGTCAAGGACCACTTTTTCAACCTTCGACCTTCGACCTTTGACCTTTGACTCTCGACCTTCAACCTTCTACCTTCAACCTTCTACTTTCTACTTTCTACTCTCTACTTTCCAAACATATTACTTCAACTGCCGGTAATAGACCAGTTCGTGATCGGGCAGCAGGTCGGGATGGAAGATTTTGATGAGGTCAGCCAGCACAATTTCGGGGTGAGCGACGGCGCTTTCGTAGTAGTCGTTGCCGCCGTTGGGAGAGACGCGGGCATCGTTGTTCCAGACGTTGCCGTTCTGGTAGGCGGCGAAGTCGGCGTAGCGCGCATCGGCAGCAAGCAGGTCATCGAGCGAGGCAAAGAACCCGACGTTCAGCCAGTAATCGGCATCTTTGGCTTTTTCGAACACGGCTTCAAAGGCAAGCGGCAGGCTGCCGGTGGAGGGATCGTCCCCCCACAGGTAATTTGCGCCGGCATCTTTGAGGAAGGCAGCGGCAAAACTATTCCCGCCCGGCACCGCCCAGGTTCCCTGATACGCCGAGGCAGTAAAGACGGTGGGCTTCTCCGCCACGCCTGCCGCCAGCGTCTTGAGGTCTTCATAAGCCTGCACCTTTGCGGCAAAGAGGGCTTCGGCATCGGCTTCCTTGTTGAAGAAAACAGCGATGAATTTGCCCCATTCGGCGCGTCCCAGCGGGGAGGTATCGAGCCATTCGGCGTTGACGACGGTCTTCAAGCCGGCTTCGATCAGAACCGGATGCGCGTCGTATTCCGGCGCGCCGGAACTATAGGTAATGATCAGGTCTGGGTTGAGTTCGAGCGCTTTTTCCACGTTCACGCCGGAACCGTAACCGAGCATGGCAAGTTTGCCCTCTTCCGCCATTTTCAAAACAGCCGCATTGCTGACGTAGGTCGCATCATCCAGCCCCACCAGGCGGTCGAGCAAGCCGAGCTCATCGAGGAACGGCAGGTAACTGGTGGACATGGTCACAACCGTTTGGACGGGGACTTCGATGATTTGTTCATCAAGGAAGCCTTCAGGCGCCGGCGTGCCGCACTGCACCAGCACATATTGCAAAGACTCTGCCGCGCCGGGGTAGGGTGTCTTCACTGTCACCACTTTGTAGTTGTTGAAGTATTCGACGCTGAAGCCTTCGGTGTGGGTCAGCGTGACTTTTTCGGGGAAGTAATCAATCGAGGAATCGAATTCGCCTTCAGCGATACAGCCATCGCTGAGATTGTGTTCGGGCGCCGCCGCCACCGGCGCTTGAGTCGCGGGCGCTTCGGTCTGGACCTCGGGCTGGGGCTGCGGTTCGACGGCTTCCGTCGCAGGGACGGCGGGCGCGCACGCGGCGAGCAGGGTGAGAAGCAGGGTCAACATCAGAGTTTTGCGTAGCATTCGTTTTCTCCTATTGTGGTTTCGCAGCGCCGACTGAAGTCGGCAGTACAGAATCAAAATCCCCAGCGCAGGGCTGGGGAGGTGGGAGAGTCAATCCGGGCTGGACTTGTTCTCCACCTCCTTTCCGCGAGAAGTGGTTGAACCGACCAGGGCGGGCGACCTGACTTGTTCGGACGATATTCGAATACTCGATTATCGATTTTCGAACTCACAGTTGCGGGACAGCGCCGGAATTTCACCGGCTTCGCCGCTTTTGGCCGTATTCGATTGTGGACGTATTTTATGCCGCGCGGGGTGAGTCGTCAAGTTGACGAGTGTCATGAAAAGTCAGTGCAAGCAGGATGAGCGCGGAAATCGAAAAGGCAAAGTTGCCTTCGCGTCCCCACAGGCCGAGTGCGAGATAGGGCAGGGCGTAGGCGAGGAAGAGCAGACCCCGGTAAATCACAGGCTTCAATTTGGAGTCGGACGGCTCGGTGCCACGAAGTGGTATGCTGTCCAAACCGGCAGGAACCAGTTCCTGCACTCCAAACCTTACAATGGGATGCAGGGATGAGATCAAAAAAAGCAAAAGGACGAAATCGTAATTGAGCAGATACGGATTGACTAGCAGCGCCGCGAGGATCGCGAACGCCATCAGCCAACGCGGGGCGAGCAGGATCGTTCGGCGCGTCCAAACCAATGCTGCGAGCAGCACAAGGAATAGGCCGAGGCCGATCCACAGCGCGGGAGCAAGACTGGACTGCCCGGTCATCAGCCGCGCCAACGCCACCGGCAAACTGGCGCACAGATCACAAGAGGTGACTCCAGTGTCATTACGAAAGGCAAGCAGGGATTGTAAATAGTTGGTCGGCCAGGCAGGATCGGCAAGAAAGCCTGCGAGAAAAAGCAGGGTGCCCGCGCCGATGGCGTAAGTCAGCGCACGGCGGCCAAACGAATCGCGGCGATACCACAGATGAATCAGCGCAGCCAATAGCAGGAGTCCGCCAAGATGCGGCTTGAAGGTCAACAATACAGATGCAAGCGCAGTCAAATACTCGTTTTCTCTGCGAACGGCGTACGTCCACAACGCCGCGCCGAGCAGGACAGGCAGGGTATACTGCCCGACGAAAAGTGTCCCAAATACGGGAAGAAAGAGGATAGCGAGAAGATACGGAACGATGGCTTCAGTCCGAAAATGCAAGGCGGGGGCGGGGTGCGAAGCCTCCGGACTTTGCTTACGACGACTGGAGTCGTCGGACTCCGTTTGGGACAAAAGCCAAACGGAAACAAACAGCATGGATAGATTCAATCCGAACCACAGCCGCGCCGCGGCGTCAATGGGCAGGAGCGCGAGGAAGATTGTGCTGAGAGCGTACCAGGGCGGATATGGAAATGGCAAAGTATAGACCTGCTCCGGCCGGACGCGCGCCAACTCCGCGATCATATTCACCTGCCCGGCATGATCGTAGAGCGGGATGCCGCGCAACAGTCCCATGTTGGCGTGATAGATGACCTGAAAGTCCAGATAAGGGGGCAGGGGAAGAGGCAGGAGCGCCAGAGCAATGAAAAAACAAAAGACAAGAAGCAAAAGGGCAATGTGTTTCACAATTCCCTGCTGTGTGTTGCAATGGCGTGGATCAAGCCGCGGAAGACATACGCGTGGAACGGATAAAGTAAATACCAGTACAAAAAGCCCGGCAGTCCGCGCGGGGAAAAGAAGAGGGTTTGGGAGCGACGGTCATGTTCGAGCCAGAGGTCGCCGAAGGGGGTACTGTAATACTGGCGCTTCGCCCGCGCTGCCGCCCCGCCCGGCGAGGAAACACGGTGCAAAATGAAACATCCCTCGTGCTTCAGAGACTTGAGGCCCGGTCTGCCGTCATCCCAGACGCGTTCGATGTGATCGGGATGCGTCCGTTCGAGGGCGTCTTTGGTTGCGGCGTCGAAGTCGATCAGATGGACCTCGGGGAAGGCTTGCAGGGCTTGCGGATGTTTGACCACGCTGTCCGCGGATAAGCCGCCGATCAGGGCGTGGGCAATCGGCCGCGGTACCGGAGTCATCAGCCCGACGCCGAAGGCCATGAACCACAGCGGGATGAACGGCAGGGTGATGATCCCGCGCTTCAGTCCGCGCAGACGCGCATAGCCGAGCATCAGGTCTTTGTACTGCATCACCTCGGGTCCGCCGATCTCGAAGACCTGACCGCGCCCATTGTTATTTTCGAGCGCGGCCAGCAGATAATCAATCACATTTTGTATGGCAATGGGCTGGGATTTGTTATTCAGCCAGGCCGGTCCCGGCACGATGGGGAACAACTCGGTCATGAAACGAATCATCTCGAACGAGATGCTCCCCGAGCCTGCAATGACCCCGGCGCGGAATTCCGTAACGGGAACCTTCCCCTCGCGCAAAACCTTCCCTGTCTCGATGCGCGAGCGCATGTGCGGAGCAATGTGCTGTTCAGGGTCGGCGAGCCCGCCAAGATAGATGATGTGCTCGATGCCCGCCTCCCCAGCCGCGGAGGCGAAGATATGCGCACTTTCGATTTCCAATGCGGTGTATCCGCGTCCATATGCCATGTTGTGAACGAGGTAATACGCAGTGTGGACGCCGTCCAGCGCGCCGGCGAGGGTCGAAGAGGAAGCGACGTCAGCCCGGACAACCTCTATTTTGTTGAACCAGTTTCTCCCCGCGAGCCGACTCGGGTCGCGTGCCAGGGCGCGCACGCGGTAACCGCGCTCCAGTAATCGCGGAATCAAACGGCTGGCGATGTATCCCGTCGCGCCGGTGACGAGGACGAGTTTGTTTGTCATGGGATTTCCTCACCCACTTGCCCCACTCGCCGGGGGAGGGGAGACGGGGTGAGGGTACGTGTGGGTCAGCAGGCGCGCTCGCGAGACCAGTCGGCGCGTGAGACCATCGAAAATAAATTTATGGAACGGCCACATGGCATACCAGTATAAAAAGCCGAATACTCCTCTCGGATCGAAATACGCCGTGACGGTCAGACAAGTCTTCCCGTTTTCGAGCGCCTCCGATTCAAACTCCAACCAGGCCTTGCCCGGCACACGCATCTCGGCGCGCAGGCGCAGGAGACGATTCTCCTCGACCGCCTCGACGCGCCAGAAGTCCAGCGCCTCGCCCGCGCGCACCTCGTCCGGGTGGCGGCGCCCGCGGCGGATTCCCACCCCGCCGACCAGTTTGTCCAGCCAGCCGCGCAGGGCCCAGGCCCAGTCCATGTACAGCCAGCCGCGCGTCCCGCCGAGACCGGTGTAGGCGCGGAATACGTCCGCGGCCGGCACATCCAGTTCGGCGCGGCGGCGTTCGACGAACAACCCCTCCTCGACGGTGAAGCGGTACGGCTGGACGTCGCCGCTGATCGTCACCAGGGCGTCGGCCCACGAGGTAGGCACGTTATCGCGCGCCACGCGGCCGAGGGCCAGGTGCACCGCTTCCCGAAACGGGAGCGGCTTGATATCCGGGAAGAGGCGCCGCGCGGTCTGGTCGTGGACGACGGCGCTGGCGTTGAGTCCCTCGATCAGCGGCAGGACCACGCGCCAGTGGATCGGCGTCACCATGTGCACCCAGTAGGCCGAGAGGCGCGGCGCATAAATGGGAGTGCGGATCAACCAGCGCCTCAGCCCGCGTTCCCTGGCGTATTCGAGCAGCATTTCCGCATAGGTGAGGCGGGTCGGGCCGCCGATCTCGATCACGCGGCCGATGCTGTCGGGCGAATCCAGCGCAGAGACGAGATACGCGAGCACGTCGCGGATGGCGATGGGCTGGGCGTTCGAGAAGAACCAGGCCGGGCAGACGAGCACCGCCTCGCGCTCGGTGAGATAGCGGATCATTTCGAACAGGATCGAACCCGAACCAACGATCATGCCGGCGCGAAATTCCGTCACCGGGACGCGTCCGTGGCGGAGTTCGTAGCCGGTCTCGTGGCGGGCGCGCAAATACGGTGAAAGCACGGCGGTTGGGTCCACCAGTTCGCCGAGGTAGATGACGCGTTCGATGCCCGCCTGCTCGGCGGCCCGGGCGAAGTTGCGCGCCACGGCCAGGTCGCGCTCGGCATTGACCTTTCCGCCCTGGATGCCGTGAATCAGATAATACGCGTACGAGACGCCGCGCATGGCCTCAACGAGGTCTTCGACCGCCAGCGCATCCCCTCCCGCAACCTCGACCTGCTTCAGCCATGGACGGCCTTTCAGCCGCTGGGGATCGCGCGCCAGGCAGCGGACGCGGTAGCCTGCTTCGAGCAGTTTCGGCACGAGACGCCCGCCCACGTATCCCGTCGCGCCGGTGACGAGCACCAGTTTTTTCTCGGTCATCGTTCGGATTATAAATGGGTTCTGTTGTAAAATCGTTCCACATGCTCCCCTTGCTCTGGCTTTCGATTGCTTTTGCCGCTGGAATCCTTCTCGCCAGCCTGCTGTCCCTCTCCATTTGGGTCTGGCTGGCCATCGCGATTACACAGCTGGCGGCCATTGTTCTGTTCACAATTCAATCCCGCCGTAGGCAAGTTTCCACATTCCACTTTCCACATCCTCACTTTCTTTCCTTTCTTCTCCTTGTCATTTGTCTCGGCGCGGCGCGCTATCAGGCCACACAAACCGAGCCGACCGCCTTCGACCTGGCCTGGTACAACGACCGCGATTACGAAGTGCTTGTCACCGGCACAGTCGTCGAGCCGCCGGACTATCGCGACACTTATACCAATCTGCGGCTGCGCGCGGCGAAGATAGACACCGGCGATGGAGAAGACCTGCCCGTCGGCGGGCTGTTGCTCGCCAGAATTGACCCGAACGAAGAATTCGCGTACGGAGACATCGTCCGCGTGCGCGGCAAGTTGCGGACGCCGCCCGAGAACGAGGACTTCTCATACCGCGAATACCTCGCCCGCGAGGGCATCCACGCGTACATGACCGGCGCCGAGGTCACGCGCCTGCCCGGCCGCGGCGGGAACCTGTTCGCGGCGGCCATCTACGCGGTCAAAGCCCGGGGTCTCGGCCTGGTCCATCGCCTCTACCCAGACCCCGAAGCGTCCCTGCTGGCGGGCATTCTGCTCGGCGTGGACAGCGGCCTGCCCGCGGATTTGCAACAGGACTTCAAAGACACCGGCACGGCGCACATCATCGCCATCACCGGCTTCAACATTGCCGTTATCTCGGCATTGTTTATCAGCATCTTCAGCCGCGCCCTCGGACCGCGCCGCGGCGCGGTGGCCGCCGTCATCGGGATCGCCTTCTACACCCTGCTCGTCGGCGCGGACGCGGCCGTGGTGCGCGCCGCCATCATGGGCGGACTGTCCCTCTTCGCGCGGCAGGTTGGCCGCCGCAACCTCGGCTTGAACACACTGGCCGCGGTCGCGCTCATGATGACACTGATCAACCCTCTCACAGTCTGGGATGTAGGCTTTCAACTTTCTTTTGCCGCCACCCTCGGCCTCATTCTCTACGCCGAACCGCTGTCTGCATTCGCCACGCGCTTCCTCTCGACTTTCAACCTTCAACCTTCAACTGTCGAAAAAATTTCCCAACCCATCTCCGACTTCATCCTGCTCACCCTCGCCGCCCAACTGACCACCCTTCCAATTATGGCCTACCACTTCAACCGCGTCTCGCTCGTTTCGTTCGTCGCCAACCCGTTCATCCTGCCGGCCCAACCGGCGGTGATGATTCTCGGCGGGCTGGCCGTCCTGCTCGGGCTGGTGCTCGCGCCGCTCGGTCAACTGGCCGCGTGGATCGCCCTGCCCTTCGTCACCTACACCATCCGTGTGGTGGAGTTCTTCGCCGGACTTCCGTTCGCGGCCATCGTGGTGGACTTCCCCTTCGCGGCCGTCGTCGTGTATTACGCGGCGCTTCTTTCCACGACACTGGCCGGTGACCGTTTAAAGAGTCTTTGGCAAAGCCTGAACGCGCGTATCCCGCGCCTGCCGCTCTGGACCGGGCTGGCGGCATTGCTCCTCACAACCCTGCTCATCTGGCGCGCCGCCCTCGCCGGGCCGGACGGACGCCTGCATGTCACCTTTTTCGATGTCGGCTCCGGCGACGCGCTGTTGATCCAGACGCCGGACGGGGAGAGCATCCTCGTCAACGGCGGGCCAAGTCTCTCACGCCTCTCGGACCAGTTGGGGCGACGCCTCTCACCTTTTGATCGCAGTCTCGACTGGCTGGTGGTGGCTTCGACACAGGAGGAACAAGTCGCGTCCCTGCCGCGGCTGGTGGAACGCTACCGGCCCGAGTCCGTGCTGTGGGCCGGGAACGTGGAAGCCTCCCTCTCGGCGCGCAGGTTAAGCGAGACACTTTCCGGGCTGGAGATACCGGTGGCTTTGGCGGAGCCGGGCCAGCGTCTCGACCTGGGGCGGGGCGCGTTCCTCGAAGTGCTGACGGTCGGTCCGCGCGGCGCAATCCTGCTGGTCGAATGGAATCAGTTCCGCGTCGTCCTGCCCGTCGGCGCGGATTTCGATTCGCTGGCGGAACTGGAATACGGCCGCGAAATTGGACAGGTCTCGGCCCTCCTGCTGGCAGACAGCGGCTACTCTCCCTCGAACCCTTCGGAGTGGATTGCCGGATTGCACCCCCAAGTGGTGCTTCTCAGCGTCGACACCGCCGATCTCAATGGCCGCCCGGACGCCGAACTGCTCGAAACGCTGGAAGGTTACACTCTCCTGCGGACGGACGTCAACGGCTGGGTGCATCTTTCCAGCGACGGGCAGGAGATGTGGATGGATGCGGAAAAATAAAAAGGACCCTGCTCTCGCAGAGTCCCTTTTGGCCGCAGGCAGACTTACACGCCGGAGAGGCTGCTGTTGATGGTCGAGAAGACGTTGCCGATGATCGGGCCGAGCAGCATCAGGACCGCGATAACGACAATGGCAACCAGAACGAGGATCAACGCATACTCAACCAGGCCTTGGCCTTTTTCCTTCGGAGCAAACAACATGGCGGCTTTCTCCTTTCTTCGAAATTGCCCTGACGAATTTCAGAGACAATCCTAATTATAGTAATATGCGCCGAAAAGACAAGATGCACACGCCCGTAATTGCTTTCAAATCCTTAAGAAAATTCTTACAAAACTGTCCGGATGCGAAGAGCATGGCATACTGAATCGAACAGGACTCTGCATTGGCAGAGTCCTGTTTGTTTGCGCCAGGGGCAACTTACACGCCGGAGAGGCTGCTGTTGATGGTGGAGAAGACGTTGCCGATGATCGGGCCGAGCAGCATCAGGACCGCGATAACAACGATGGCAACCAAAACGAGAATCAACGCATACTCGACCAGGCCCTGGCCTTTTTCCTTCGGGGCGAACAACATATCCTTTTTCTCCTTTCTTCGAAGTTATCCTCTGACGGATTTCAGAGGTAACTATATTATATTGTAGCGGTAAAAATTAGCAAGGTGCGCGGTGTAAAAATTGTTTGCAATTCTTTTAGGAAATGTTTGCAAATTTGTCCAACTTTAGGCGGTCTCCCTGGCGAGCGCAAAAATGGAACTGCGAAGATACGAAGAGTGCGAAGGTACTTCTGGGATCGCGAAGAACGTCTCTTCGCGGCGAGAACCAAACTGCTCCAAAAGGGAGACCACCCAACTTTAGTACTAGGGTGTGTATGCAAATTCAGTCTGTGGTCTCGATACGGCGTCGGTCGGGTAGCCCGTAAGGGCGTACCGAGACTCCGCCGCCTACTCGACCACCTTCAAAAGTATTTTGCATACAGACCCT
The DNA here is from genome assembly GCA_037445635.1 of Chloroflexota bacterium. Lineage (GTDB taxonomy): Bacteria > Chloroflexota > Anaerolineae > Anaerolineales > Villigracilaceae > JBFMCC01. Next base: position 53,631 of record JBBIKC010000010.1, on the reverse strand, counting down.
AGGAAAACATCCGAATCAGGGCCCAATTAGCGGCGAGATCGTAAAGACCGACCGCTACCAAGAGTATTCCGCCGACAGCATTGATTGCCCGCGCCCGCATCGCAAACTGGCGCGTGATCCAACGCTGGGCCGCGCCGGAGAGAAACGACAGGGCCAGCAGGGGCAGGCCGAATCCCATCCCGAACCAGAAGAAGATGGTCAGTTTGCTCAGCGCCTCCGCGACAGTCAGGGAGAGGGCGAAGATTCCTACCACCAGCGGCCCGGAGCAGGGCAAAGCAATGGGGCCATACAACAGGCCATACAAAAACGCATTGACGAACGGATGCGACAGGATTGGCGCCTCTATCTGCGGCAGGGCTTTAAACGGATTGACGTTCAGCAGCAACAGGATTCCCAGCAGGATAATCAGCGCGTCGGCAACGGGGATGATAAACGAAAGCGCCCGCCCGACGGAGATCGAGAGCAGGGCGATTACTCCGCCGAGAGCCAGCATCATCGTCAGGACACCGAGCAGGACGAAGAAGCCGAGAAAATACCGGCCTGCTTTGTTTTGCAGGCTCTCCTGTCCGCCGCCGAGATAAGCGAGGAAACCGGGATACAGCGGCAAAACACAGGGACTGGTCGTTGCCAGCAGGCCGAGGGAGAGGGAAGTGAAAATGGCATCCATGATTTTCGGCTGTTTCGATCTACATGCTCTCGTCCAGGTACGGTTGAATGGCCTGCATCAAATCCTCGGCGGACTTGATGCCAAAGGGAAGCGGGTGCGCCGCGCCGTGACGGTCAACAACCAGAATCGGCGTGGAGGGCGGATTCAGAAACTGGTCGCCATACAGTTGGGCGATCTCGCGCGAGACTTCGGCCGGGGCCACTGCGTACAACCAGTCGAACGGGACAGACTGCACATACGCGGACAGGTATGCGGCGTCCTCGTTCGGGTCAATGTCAAGGCTCACGCTGACGAAATCGTCGCGTTCGCCCAGCAATCCGTGCAGGGACAGAATCTGCTCCTGCTGGCGGCGACAGCTGGAACACCACACTGCCATGGTCTCGACCAAAATCACTTTGCCTTTGAAGTCGTTGATGCTGAAGACCTGCCCGCTGGCGGCGTCCGTGAACTGGACCGAGAACCAGGCCGGGGATTCCATCATCGCGCCCTCGGTCGGTTGCGCCATTGCGTCCGTGGTGGGCGTATCGTGCGGCATCATCGCCTCCGGCGTGGCCGTGCCTTTATCCATCATGGCATCCTCGGTTGGTTTGTCCATCATGGCGTCCGGCGTGACAGTCCCGCCGCAGGCGGTGAGTACGAACGAAAGCAGAACGAAAAGATGCAAGAATACGAAACGCGTTTTCATGGGTTCTCCTTTTGATTGCGCCCATGATAGTTGCAAGGCATTAAGAGACCCCTGTCAAATCCTTACGGTTTTCTGAACAACACCGCGTTCTTGTAAGAAATCCTTAAGCATCGTGCACACATGCCTGTTATAGAATCGAGTATCATCGGACTCACATGGGCGAAAAACTGATCCTCATCGTGGAAGACGAACCCAGCATTGCGGAGGTCGTCGGGTTGTATCTCAAGCGCGCCGGCTACCAGACCCTGGCCGCGTCCGATGGCCGCGCCGCCATGACCCTGCTCGAGCGCCACATGCCCGACCTGGTCATCCTCGACCTGATGCTCCCCGAAGTGGACGGCCTCGCCATCACGCGCTGGCTGCGCGACCGAAGCGACGTGCCCATCATCATGGTCACCTCGCGGCGCGAGGAAGCGGACCGCATCGCCGGGCTGGAGATGGGCGCGGACGATTACGTGGTCAAGCCGTTCAGCCCGCAGGAACTCGTCAGCCGCGTGCGCGCCGTTTTGCGCCGCGCCGACAAATCGTCCGCGGGAAGCGAGGGCGAACGTCCGCTGTCTTATGGGGACCTGACCATTGATCCCGTCACGCGCCTCGCGGCGCGCAGCGGACAGGAAGTCAGTCTCACTGCCAAGGAGTTCGATATGCTGTATTACCTGGCGCGCCACCCGCGCCAGGTCTTCACCCGCGACCAGTTGCTGGAACGAATCTGGGGCGGCGCGGAATACATTGACCCCGGCACGGTGACCGTGCATGTGCGCCGCCTGCGCGAAAAGATCGAGGCCGACCCGTCCAATCCTGTCCGCCTGCTCACGGTCTGGGGCGTGGGTTACAAATTCGAACCATGAAACCGATCTTTCGCTACCTTATCGGCGTGTTTGCAATTCTCGCGGTGACTCTGGGAGTCTTCGTCCTGCTCATGAGTCCGCCGCTGGAAGAACTGCGCCTGATGACGCTCTTCCTGCTCGTCACCGCGCTGGTCTCCAGCGCGGTGGGTTACGCGGCCTATCGCCTCGGCTGGCTCACCAAGTCTCCCACCCTGCGCTGGACTCTTTTGATCGGCTATGCCATTTCCAGCACGCTGACCTTTTTCAACGTCTGGTTCAGCGCGCAGATGATGTTCGCCAGCCAGCACGACTTGTTGCTCGCGATTGTCTTGTTGGTTTTTGCAGGCGGCATGGCCATGGCGCTCGGGTATTTCTTGTCGAGCACACTGACGGATCGAATCGGACAACTGAAGTACGCGGCCGACTCGCTGGCGCGCGGCGACCTGTCCACGCGCGTTGCCATCGGCGGGCGCGACGAAGTTGCCGCGCTGGCCGCAGCCTTCAACCAGATGGCAACGCAATTGCAGGCCAGCGACGAGAAACAGCGCGAACTCGAACGCCTGCGCACCGACCTGATCGCCTGGGCCAGCCACGACCTGCAAACCCCGCTGGCGTCCATCCGCGCCATCCTCGAGGCACTCTCGGACGGCGTGGTGGAAGACCCCGAAATGGCTGAGCGCTATCACAAGACGGCGCGGCGCGAAATCCAATCGCTCTCGCTGTTGATCGACGACCTCTTTCAAATGGCGCAACTCGACGCGGGCGGACTGCCCCTCAACCGCGCCGACGCCTCGCTCGCGGACCTGGTCTCGGACACGCTCGAAAGTTTCTCCGAACTGGCGGCGCGTCAGGGCGTGACTTTGAGCGGGTCCGTGGACCCGGGCGCGGACCCCGTCCGCATGGACACCCAGCGCATCGGCCGCGTGCTGAACAACCTGATCGGCAATGCGCTGCGGCACACGCCGCCCGGGGGCGAAGTCGAGGTGCGGGCGCGGCGGACAGGCTCGAACGTCGAAGTGACCGTGCGCGACAGCGGCGAGGGCATCCGCAGTGAGGACCTGCCGCGCGTCTTCGAGCGCTTCTATCGAAGTGAGAAGTCCCGCAGCCGCGCCACCGGCGGATCGGGTCTCGGCCTGGCCATCGCGCAGGGAATCGTGCGCGCACACGGGGGCGAGATCCGCGTAGAAAGCGCGCCGGGCCAGGGCACACGTTTCATCTTCACCCTTCCCAAAGATTAACCTTCTTATCACTCTCCTGTAAGATTTCCGTAAGGAAGTTTTCTTACAATCGAACCATCATGAAGCCAGACTTGAAACGATGGTTGATGTTCTTATTGTGCGGATTGGCGGCCTGCGCGCCGGTCGCATCATCCCCAGCCACAGGATTGAACGCTGAGATGTCCTCTCCCGACCTGCCCGATTATGGGCTCGCGCCCGAATTCACCAACACAGTCTGGCTCAATACCGACGGACCGCTGACCCTCGCCGATCTGCGCGGCAAGGTGGTGGCCGTGGACATGTGGACCTTTGGCTGAATCAATTGCCAGCATGTGATTCCCTCGTTGAGGGAATGGGATGAGAAATACCGCGGCCAGGGACTCGTCATCATCGGCAACCATTATCCCGAGTTCGATTACGAGGCCGACCTCGACAATCTGAAGGATGCGATTGAACGTTTTGAAATCGAATACGTTGTAGCACAGGATAACGACGGCGCGATGTGGCGCGCTTACAACAACCATTACTGGCCGACGCTTTATTTGATTGACAAGCAGGGCCGCCTGCGCTATCGTCACATCGGCGAAGGCGCTTATAAGGAGACTGAGGCCGCCATCCAGGCATTGCTGGCGGAACAATATCCGTAGCAGGAACCAAATTATTTAGGAGTAAATCATGGATAGCAAATACAAATCTGTGCCTGTGCTCTCTTCCGAAATAACGCCCAAAGAATTGTATCTCTCCCGCCGCGACTTCATGAAAGCCGCCGGCTTCGCGGGCATGGGCGCGTTGCTGGCCGCCTGCACCCCACAAGCGGCAGTGACGCCTGCCGCGAACATTCCCGCCGCCGACGGCCGCACCGACGAACTCGGCGATCCGGTCAACACATATGAAGACATCACCAATTACAACAACTACTACGAATTCACCACCGACAAGCAGGGTGTAGCTCCGCTCTCTCAGAATTTCAAGACCAGCCCCTGGGCGGTGGAGGTCAGCGGCTTTGTAAATAATCCGAAGACTTATGCAATCGAAGATTTGCTGAAAAAGTTTCCGCAGGAGGAGCGCATCTATCGCCTGCGCTGTGTGGAGGCCTGGAGCATGGTCATCCCGTGGATGGGTTTCCCACTGGCCAGTCTGCTGAAAGAGGTCGAGCCGACCTCGGATGCGAAATTTGTCCGCTTCGAGGCCGTCCTCGACCGCAAGCAGATGCCCGGGCAGATCAACGGTTTCTTTCCCTGGCCGTATCAGGAAGGCCTGCGCCTCGACGAGGCCATGAATGATCTGGTGATTCTCGCCACCGGCCTGTATGGCGAGCCATTGCCCAACCAGAACGGCGCACCGATTCGACTGGTCGTGCCGTGGAAGTACGGTTTCAAATCCATCAAGGGCATCGTGCGCATCGAACTGGTCGCCGAACAGCCGTCCACACTGTGGAACACGACCGCGCCGAACGAATACGGTTTCTATTCCAATGTAAATCCCGAAGTCCCGCACCCGCGCTGGTCGCAGGCCTCCGAGCGCCGCATCGGCGAACTGGGACGCCGCCCAACATTGATGTTCAACGGCTACGCGGAACAGGTCGCGTATCTGTACGAAGGCATGGATTTGAGAAAGAATTACTAGGGTGTGTATGCAAATTCAGTCTGTGGTCTCGATACGGCGGCGGTCGAGTAGCCCGTAAGGGCGTACCGAAACCCCGCCGCCTACTCGACCACCTTCAAAAGTATTTTGCATACAGACCCTAACACAATTATCGCGCTCCCGAAGGAAATCGGGGCGATGTGAGCGGAGCGAAGACCGCAGACGAAGCGCCGATGTGCCCCTACCGGATCACAAATGAAAAAACCTCGCTACACCCCCCTCCAAATCGTCATGCACCTCGGCGCGTTGTATCCTCTGGCGCGCCTCCTCTTCGATCTGCTCACCGACAACCTGTCCGCCAATCCGATTCAGGACATGCAGCAACGCACCGGGCGCGCGGCCATCACATTGCTCCTCCTCTCGCTGACCGCATCGCCGCTCAACACCGTCTTCGGCTGGAAGGAACCGCTCAAGCGCCGCCGCGCCCTCGGCTTGTATTCCTTCCTCTACGCGGCGATTCACGTGCTCATTTTCGTGGACCTCGACTACGGTCTCGCGTGGAGCCTCATCGTGCAGACCATCATCGAGAAACCGTACATGCTGGTCGGCGTGACGTCCTTTCTGATGCTCATCCCGCTGGCGATCACCTCTTTCGATATATGGAAAGTCCGCCTCGGGCGGAACTGGAAACGCCTGCACACTACGATCTACTTCACCGCCCCGCTGGCCGTACTGCACTACGCGTGGGCGAAGAAAGGCTCGCTCTTTGGATTGTCGGGTGACATTGGAAGACCGTTGTTGTATGCGCTGGTATTGACGATACTGCTGATTCTGCGAATCCCGCCGGTGCGCCGCGCCCTCGCCTCGCTCTGGACCCGGCTGAGGCTCCCGTTTCGACGCGGGATAGCCGCCTCCTGAGGCGGCGCGGCCTAAAACAGTCCGCGCAAGACCAGTAAGAAACCCACGATGGCCAGCGGAATGCCCACAATCGCACCGACAACGGTCAGGCTGACGAGGATGCCGGCCAGCATAAGCACCAGGCCGAGGGCCACCGCCACCAGCCGCCCGGTCACCGCGACGATGCCGACGATGAGTTTCCACAACGCCACGAACGGCCAGGCATACCAGGGGATACGACGTTTATGTTCGGTTGACATGGTGTTCCTCCGATGTAAGTATACGCCCGCCGGTACAAAAGGGTGCACTTTCGGATTCTTCCTCTGATATAATCCGCCACATGAAACTATCCGAACCCCCTCAAACACAAGACGAAGATTTCGTTACATTCAGGCGCAGCCACTTTTATTCGGCACTCGTGGTGCTGGCTTTCGCCGTGGGCGTACTCGTCGGTTACATGGCCTGGGGACGCGGAGGTGCGATGGCCGCCGTCCCGGCGCAGGCTGCAGCGGCCGCGGACAACCCGGTCCCCACGCCGACACCGGAGATCATCCGCTATGATGTCCCTTGGGAGGGCTACCCGGCCATCGGTCCGGAAGACGCGGAGATCGTCATCGTCGAGTTCAGCGATTATCAGTGCCCATATTGCATCCGCTGGCACCAACAGGTCTATAATGAATTAATGGCGGCTTATCCGGGCAAGATCCGTCTCGTCTATCGCAATCTGCCGCTGACCTCGATCCACCCGGAGGCCATGCCGGCCGCCATCGCAGCCGAGTGCGCCGGCGATCAGAACGCCTACTGGCCATATCATGACGCGCTGTTCAGCGGAAAATACGAACTGGGCCAGGAGGCTTACAAACAATACGCCAGCGAACTGGGACTGGACATGGCCGCGTTCGAAACCTGCCTCGCCGAGAATCCCAACGCGGACGCGATCCAGGCGGATATGGAGTTTGCCATCAACCTGGGCATTCGCTCCACGCCGACCTTCTTCGTCAACGGCCTGGCGATTGTTGGCGCACAGCCCATCGAAGTCTTCAAGAGTGTCATTGACCGAGAACTGGCCGGTGAGATCCCATGACAACGCAGAGACGACCTTCGGGTCGTCTCTCTCTACCTGACGGGAGCGCGTATGAAAAAGTTCGTGGCGGTGGCAGGCAACATCGGTGTGGGAAAGTCCACGCTGGTGGGAAAGTTGTGCGCCAGGCTGGGCTGGGAGCCGTTCTACGAGCCGGTCACTGAGAACCCCTACCTGGCGGATTTTTACCGCGACATGAACGCCTGGTCGTTCCATTCGCAGGTCTTCTTTCTCACGCACCGCTTGAGGGCGCATCACGAACTGGCCCAGCGCCCGGCCTCGGTGATCCAGGACCGGAGCGTTTACGAGGACGCCGAGATCTTCGCCCAGAATCTGTTCCTGCAGGGACGCATCCAGCCGCGCGACTACCAGACCTACCGCGAACTCTACGAGACGACCCTGCGCTTCCTCCCGCCCCCGGACCTGGTCATTTACCTGCGGGCTTCGATACCCACCCTGCTCAACCGCATCGCCAGCCGCGGCCGCGATTACGAACGTTCCATTTCGGCCGAGTATCTGGAAGGCCTCAATTCGCTCTACGAGAGTTGGATCGCGGGCTTCACTCTCTGTCCCGTGCTGACCGTGCCCGGCGACGACCTGGACTTCGTGGCGCATCCCGGTCATTTGAAGTTGATCATCGAAAAAATGGAGGAGAAGTTGACCGGCAAGGACGAGGTGGTCTTTGCACCGGACGAAGTGGCGAGGGCGGCCGAGGATTAATTAAAACAACGTCCCGAAGGTTTGAGAGCCTTCGGGACGTTGTGCACAGGGCGCGTCAGTTGTAAATCACCGCATCTTTTTCGCTCTCGTTCGGTATCCAGCGTTCTTCCCCCTCGCCGGGGAACATATTCCAATATTCCGGGTTCCAGATGCCCAGTCCCGCGGCCTCGCACTCGGCCTCGATGAAGTCGTCCGGGGCGGTATCGGGCATCAGGCAGACCGGTTCGTGAGAGCCGTCCGGGCCGGGCGGATAGCGTCCGCTGTAGCCGTTTTCCAGTCCGGGCGTGGGGAAGCATTTCTCGCGCCAGTAACCGGGGTTGCTGAACAGGCGGCAGAAGGACCGGTCTGGCTCATCCGCCACGGCGTAGGTGTAGGCGTCCACGATCGTGCCTCTGGAGTTAAGCAGGAGCACTGTATCGCCGCCGTCGCTCAGGAGGATGCCCGTCTCCGAACCGTAGAAGACGGCGCGCTCGCCCGGGTCCAGGATCAGACTCCGCAGGGTGAAGGGCGCAGACCCACCCTCTTTCTCGTCGTCCAGTTTATAGTTGCTCAGGTTGGCCGGTAAGGAACCGACATTCTTGATCTCGATAAACTCATCGTAGACATCCACGTTGCCGTCACCGTTCCAGTCGTGACCGGCGCGCGGCATGACCTCGTTGATGACGACGATCGGGATGGGCGTCGGGAAGGGGGTGGGCGTACGCGTGCGCGTGGCGGTGGGCGTTCTGGATGGCGTCTTTGAAGGAGTCGCCGTCACCGATAACGCCCAGTTCGCTTGCCCCGGCGAGCCGCACACTACCTTATTATTGCGATCCAGAACGGGACTCGGCGGCGTCGCTACGCCGTAGGTAAACCAGTTCGCTCCAATATCCGGTGCGCTGCGCCGTTCCATGCTGGCGTAATTGGTATTACTGCTATTCTTCGTGCAGGCATTTGTGGTTGGACACGTATAACCCGATGGCCCGCATCCAGCCGGCCATCGGTTCACGCCACTGATGAGGATGGGCGTCACCGTGTCAATCAATACATCGTTATTCCCCGTCGGGTCGGAATTGTCCCATAGTTGAAGCGACTCTTCGGTGTTTTCGATGATGAGGCTGCTGTCAACCTGTCCATAAGTAAAGGACTGAAAAACACTGGAGTTTGAGACAATGACAAAGAAACCGTTTGCGTCCGTTGACCCTGAGAGTGTAATGTTCGGACTGCCGTCCCCACCCACGAGTCTCCACCCGGTTAAATCCGTGTTCGCCGGGCCGTAAAGTTCCACCCATTCGTCGCCCGTGTTGCTGGAACTGGTTCCCATCCAGCCGACTTCGTTGATCAGCACCGTACGCAGAGGGGTTGCAGTGGGACTCGGGGTAGGCGTGCGCGTGGGGGACGGGGTTCTGGAGGGAGTCAGCGATCTGGTCGGCATCATAGTGACTGTCGTGGAGAAACTGAAAGAATAATCCGTTGTCATTTGGTCTGGCGGATCATCGGTGTCCTGATCTGTCACCTGGGCGGCCAGGACAACGACCACGCAAGTTTCGTCCGGGGCAAAATCAATACTTGGATCAAGCGTATAGATCGTCGGCCCGCCACTGACCGCCGCACTATGTAAGCCGCTGGAACCGCATGCAATGCTGAACCATGGATCTGTCACATTGACCGCTTCGCTGAAGGTGATATCGATGTTCGAGTTGACGGCAACATTAGTCGCGCCATTATTAGGAGTCGTGATTGATATAGCTGGACCGGTGTCGGTCGCGGAGATAATGATGTCATCAATCCCAACCCATTCATCATTTCCAACTGCATTTGTTGTGATGATACGAATTTGAATTTCAGGCTGGTTATCAACGGCTGAAGGCAAAACAACGCTGACAGGTATTACCGATGTCGCCGCGCCGCCAGTTGTCGCGTCCGCTACAAATCCGCCAGGAACATTTGTAAAGTTTCCACTTGAACCCACACGATACTGTAACGCAACCGGCTGAACCGCATCATCAGCAGAACCGTCTATGTCGCGAAGATTATATGATATGGAGATATTGGATTTGCCCGTAGTATTGAGATAGATCACAATATGTGGCGCGTCTGCTGTCCCAGAACCTTGCAATGCAATCACCGAGTCCATTATTTCGAATTCAGATACACCACCTGTTGTGAAGGTATCTGGATTGGTTTGATTAGCATTGACATCAATCGTTGTGGCTGAACCATTAACAACTGTTTGAGGATCCACGCCAGTTGCGCTGACTAGACCGTCACCAAGATAACCAACAATGCCGGGTACAGCAGACCAGTCGTCGTCAACAGCAATCAATCCCGTGTTCGACCAATCCTGAGTGAACGGAAGCGATTGCATAGTATTGTCAAGATAAGGCCGTCTCTCCTCGTTCGCCCCCGCCCCTCCCGCCGCGCCGAGCAAAAGGGCCAGCACCATCACGCCCGCGGACAGCCAGCGAAAAACCAAAGCCCTGCGCTGCATGACAACCATTCTACCCGAAAAATAAACCCGCCGGGGCGGACTCTTACAGTCCCCGCATCCGGCGGTTCCAGACTTCCGAAGTCTCCTTTCTACTTTGGATCAACCACCAGTTTAATGGCCGTGCGTACCTTGTCGTCTATCTCTACATCCACAAACTCGGGTACGCAGACGATATCGATCCCATCCTGTTTGAGATAGCCGGTGGCCAGCACCAGTGCCTTAATGGCCTGGTTCACGGCGCCGGCGCCGATGGCCTGCACTTCGGCATGTTTATGCTCACGAATCACTCCTGCGATTGCCCCGGCCACAGCGGATGTGCGGGAGTTGGCGGAAACCTTGATCATGTCCATGATGAGCCTCCCAGAGTTGGTTATCAGGGGCCATTTCTGACTAGATTGTACGATTTTTTCCCTCTCAATTCAAGCAGTATATTTGTATTATATATGTGTCTTTAGTAATCTTAGTAGGGACTGTGGAAAGTGTTGAAAACCCTGAAATGGCCAACCGGTGGATTTTTTACCTCCATTGCTTGCCATATATAGCGGACTCGGATACCCTCTGCATGTGGAAATCTCCCGGATACTTTTTATGGGCATTTTGGGGTGGGATGACCTCAAATCCATATCTCGGACGGAGGATGGATTCTTCCCCCAGATATGGGGGCGAGTCTTGCCGGACCTTTTGCCGATCCAACGTCCCCGAAGCGGCGTTTTCCACACCGAAGGCTGGTTATCCACAGAAATCCGCGAGTTATCCACAAAGGGGCGAGTCGGTTGTCAGACTTCTTCGGCCTAAATATGGCTAAATGCTTGTCGAAGTCTCCAGCCCATTCGCCGCGGCGACCTCGTCCAGCAGGATTTCCACCTCATCAATGAACTGGTCCAGACCGGCCACGCGCTCTTCGAACTTTGACCCGACCAGCCCCAGCGTTTCGCAGGCCGAATGCCAGTCTTTGATTTGGGTCGCGTCCAGGACGGTCGCCGCGGCGGTCCACGTGTGGAGCATGGGCCAGAGGGCTGTGGTCGCATTCTCGCTTTCGATCATGGCCTGGAAGGCCTTCTCATAGTAGGCCAGCCGCGCGGCGTGGATGCGCGGGTCGGCTTTGCCCGATTCGGCCGCGGACAGGAACGCGGACTTCCACGCCGGAAGCCAGGAGGCGAGCGTCCCCGCTTCGAGGCCGGACCCGCCCAAAAGTCCGAGCAGACCGGCGGCCATGCCGGGGCGTTCGGCTTGTTCGGCGCGGGCCGGGAAGTCCAGCAGGAGGCGTCGTTCGGCAAGCGGATTCCCGTTCAGTTCCGCGACGGCGTTCACCGCGTGAACCAGCGACTTGAGGTATTTGGCGACTTCCTGCGGCCCGGCCTGTTCGCCCACTTCGAGCAGGTCTATCCAGATCTGGCGGCCATGACCGAGCAGGGTGCGGCAGCGCTGGAGCGTGAGCGCCGGGCTGTGGAACTCGAAGCCCGCCCGCACGGCGGCCTGCACGAAATCGAAGAATTTCTCGCGTTCGTATAAAAGCATGGGCGCGTAGATCTCGCATCCCAGCCAGGGATCGACGCGCAGTTCGCGCGGCGGGTTGTATGCGGCGCGGGCGCGGTAGGCGATCTCGATGTGGAAGTCGCCGGTCAGTTTGACGATCTCGCGGCTCTGGTTCGGTTTGGAGGCGGTGACCAGCACCAGGTCAATGTCGGTGACGCCGCCGAGGAACGGGTCAGTATCGCCGAGCAGGGAGCCGGTCAGGTAGGCCGCGACGATATCCTTATTGTCATGGGCGCGCGCCTGGGCGGTTTCCTTTGCGATTCGAATGAGGGTTTCGCGGGTAACGCGCATGGTTGCTCCGGGGATTGGCCACAGAGAAAGAATCAGGTCTTCGTGCGCTCTGTGGTTATGGACTCAGCGGCAGGCCGGGCTGGAAGGGCGTGATGCCCAGCGTCTCGCGGATGCGGTTCTCGATGAACTTCAAATGCTCGGCGTTCTGGATGATGTTCAATGGGTTGGTGTCGATCGTGAGCACCGGCGTGTGGTCATACGGCTTGGCGAAGAAATCCTCATAGGCGTGATTGAGTTCGTCAATGTAAGCGCGCTCCATATTGCGCTCGTACGGACGGTCGCGCAGGGCGATGCGCTGCATCAGCACGTCCGTGTCGGCGCGCAGGTACACCAGCAGGTCGGGCAGGGGAATCTTCTCGGCCAGCGCCTCGTGCACTTTATGATACATGTCCAGTTCGTCGCCTTTCAGGTTGATGCCCGCGAACAGGGCGTCCTTGGCGAAGGTGTAATCCGAAATCAGGTTCCTGCCCGCCGTCAGGATGCTCGGCACGCCGCGGCGTTGTTGATGATATCGCGAGAGCAAAAAGAAGATCTGCGTCTGGAAGGCATAACGCGCCCGGTCGGCGTAGAAATCGGAAAGAAACGGATTCTCTTCGAAGACTTCGAGCAGGATCTCCGCCTCGAAGGCGGGCTGTAGCAGGCGGGCCAGGGTGGTCTTGCCGACTCCGATGACCCCTTCGATGGCGACGTACATTGCGCGCTCCGCAAATTGAGGTTGACTAAGGATACCATAAAGTGGGGGCAGGGGTGAGGGGATAAGGCGGAAGGGCTATAATTGGACCATGCGACGCATCTGTATTTTGCCGCGCGTGGAGGGCGTGGGCGGCGTTTCCAGTTTTCGACTCAAATTCGAGGCGGGACTCAAGGCCCGCGGCTTCGACGTGACCTACGATCCCGGCGACGCGTCCGAGGCCGTCCTCGTTCTCGCGGGGACCCGCAGCCTGCTCCCGTTATGGAGAGTCAAACGCCGCGGTGTACGCATCGTCCAGCGCCTCGACGGGATCAACTGGGTTCAGCGCGTCCGCTGGACGGGACTCCGCTACCACGTCCGCGCGGAATACGGGAATGTTGTGCTGGCCTTCCTGCGCGCCCGTTTCGCGGACCGCGTCGTCTATCAGAGTCAATTCATTCGAAAATGGTGGGAGGGCTGGTACGGAGCGGCGCGCGTGCCGGCCTCGGTCGTGCTCAACGGCGTGGATTTGCAGGCCTATTCTCCCGACGGCCCGCGCGAACTGCCGTCCGACCGCGTCCGCATCCTCCTGCTGGAGGGCAGTCTCAGGGGCGGGCAGAACAGCGGACTGTTCCACGCCGCCGCGCTGGCCGAGAAACTCTCCGCTCAACAACGCGTGGAGGTCGTAGTCGCGGGCGGCGTGGACGAGGCGACTCGGCGAAGGATCGTCCGCGAGAGCAGGGCGGCCGTGAATTTTCTCGGCGTGGTGCCGCGCGAGCGCATACCCTTCCTGGCGCGTTCCTCCCATTTACTGTATTCCGCCGAGGTCAACCCGCCCTGCCCGAACGCGGTCATCGAGGCGCTGGCTTGCGGCTTGCCGGTGATCGGGTTCGATACTGGTTCGTTGTGCGAACTGGTGACCGGGGACTCGGGGCGGCTTGTCCCGTATGGCGCGGACGCGTGGAAGCTCGAGTGGCCGGACATTGCCTCTTTGGCGGATGCCGCGGCCGAGGTTCTGAAAGACCCGCAGAGATTCCGCAACGCGGCGCGGGCGCGGGCCGAGTCGGCGCTCGGGGTGGACAAGATGGTCGAGGCGTATCTGTCGGTGTTGACCGAATGAAAAGTTACAATCTCCTCTGGCTGAGCCTGGCGCTCTTTCCATTGCTGGCGGTGGCTTTCCTCCTGCCGCTGACGCCGCACGATTACTGGTGGTATTTGCGGTTAGGGCGCGAGGTGCTGCAAAGCGGCGCGGTGCCAATGGCGGATGCTTACAGCTTCACTCATTTTGGAAAAGCACTGATCAACGAGTCATGGCTTTCGGCTGTGGTCTTATGGCTGGCTTATTCAGTCGGTGGTCTCACATTGACCTTCGTCCTGCGCGGGCTTGTCGTTGGTTTAGCCTACGGCGCGCTCTGGGGGCTGACGCGTTCCGCCGGGGCCGGACCGCGGCTGGCAACGATCCTCGCGCTTTTGGCCGGGCTGACGGGTTCCAGCAACTGGTCGTTTCGCCCGCAACTGCTGGTCTATCCGCTGTTTGCATTTGCGTTGTGGATTCTTTGGAAATGGGAACAACAGCCGGGGAGAATCTTGTTGGCGTTGCCACTCTTTGCTTTGGTGTGGGCGAACCTGCACGGATCGTTCCCTCTTTTGTTCGTAATGATGGCCGCGGCGCTGATCTTCGGCCGCGGCGCCCGAAAGGCGCTGGCGCTGGTTTTCGGACTCTCGCTTCTGGCGACCCTGATCACCCCGGTGGGATTCAATCTGTGGCGTTCCGCGCTCATGCGGTTTCTTTATCCTCCTGCCGCTCCGGAGTGGCTTCCGCCGGTCAACGCGGGCTGGCAGATGAATCTCTTCTTCGGCTGGGTGCTGGCGATGGCGCCGCTGGCCGCGTTCTCGCCGCGTAAACTGAGCCTGCTCGCGTGGGCCTGGTTCCTCGGCCTGACGTGGCTGGCCTTCTCCGGTCTGCGTTACGTTGTTTGGGACCTGTTTGTGCTGGCGTTGTGCTCCGCCGTTTTGCTTTCAGGCTGGCTGCTCAAAGCAAAAGGAGAATCTTCGCGCCCTGCGTCTCTTCGCGGCGAACAGCCTCCAATCGGCTCCGCGCGCCTCAATTATCTGCTGGCGGCCATCCTCCTGCTCCTGCCGCTGGGACTCCTGCCGGGCGTGCGCGAGAACTGGTGGCGCGCAGCTCCCGCTCCCCTCAGCGACGATACACCGGTCGCCGCGACCGAATGGCTGGCGGAACACTCCGAACTGCCCGGTCAACTGTGGAGCAATATGGTCTTTTCCAGTTACCTGATCCATGCCCTGCCCGAACGACCCGTTGCCATCGACACGCGCATGGAAATGCTCTACACAGCCGAAGACTTCGACCGGTATATTCGAATCGCCCGCGCCGCGTCGGGCTGGCAATCCCTGCTCGAAGAGGACAATATAAATTTACTGATGGCCTCCGTGCGCGGCGAACCTGAATTGATCACTGCCTTGCAAACTTCGGCGCTGTGGTGTGAGCAATATCGCGACCGGACCGCCGTGGTTTTTTCTCGATGCACGCCGCCATGAAAACGACCTTCCACGGCCGCCTCGCCCTCCAGCAACGCGTCCTGCCCGCGTACCGCGTCCCATTCTTCGATCTGCTGGCGGGTTCCTGCGAAAACGGCATGAGCCTGTTCGCCGGTCTGCCGCGCTCCGGCGAAGGCGTGACCAGCGGCGAATTGAAAACCGCCGGTTATCGCGCGGCGCAAAACATTCATCTGCTTGGCGGCTCTCTGTACCTGTGCTACCAACGCGGCCTGATCGAATGGCTGGACGATTGGAATCCCGACGCGCTCATCGTCGAGGCCAATCCGCGTTATCTGGCAACGCCGTCCGCCGTGCGCTGGATGAGAACGCGCGGCCGCCCGGTCATTGGATGGGGACTGGGAGCGCCGCCTCTCGCGGGACCCGCGGCCGGATTCCGCCAAAGACGGCGAATCCAATTCCTCAGCCAGTTCGACGCGTTGATCGCCTACAGCCGCCGCGGCGCGGACGAGTACGCCGCGCTCGGCTTCCCGCGCGAAAAGATCTTCGTGGCAACCAACTCAGTTTCCCCTCGCCCTTTATCCGTCCCGTATCCAAAACCTTTAACTTTCAACCTTAAACCTTCAATTCTCTTCGTCGGAAGACTCCAATCCCGCAAACGCGTGGACCTTCTCCTGCGCGCCTGCGCGGAGATGGAGTCGAAGCCGCGCCTCGTCATCGTCGGGGACGGGCCGGAGCGCGCCAGCCTGGTATCGCTGGCGAGGCGGGTCTATCCGTCCGCGGAGTTTATCGGGGCCAAGCACGGGGCCGAGGCGAAACCCTATTTCGCGGAAGCAGACCTCTTCGTCCTGCCGGGAACCGGCGGACTGGCTGTGCAGGAGGCCATGAGTTACGGCCTGCCCGTTATCGTCGCGCAGGGAGACGGCACGCAGGATGATCTGGTTCGAGAAGGAAATGGCTGGCAGATTCCCCCGGACGATTTCGGCGCGCTGGTATCCGTCATGAAAGAGGCATTGTCCGATGTGACGCGCCTGCGCAGAATGGGGGCCGAGGCGTACCGAATCGTCTCGGAAGAGATCAACATCGAGAAGATGGTCGAGACATTCGCCGCCGTTCTTAATTCGGTTCGATTGAGTCGGTGATCAACGTCGCCGGACAGGCCTTCAGGAACGCGTCCATGTCGGTGGGAGTGAACAGCACCACTTCGATCTGAGGAGAGAAGCCGCGCGGGTCTTTGGGAACCAGCAGGACCCCTTCTGTGACCTTGCGCGTGGGGGACAGAACGCTCCAGCGCAGCGGCCTCTCCTGGATGTCTTTCATCGGGACAATTTTGCGAATCTCTGTGAAGCGGAAGAAGAGACGATAGTCCACGTGGCCGGGCACATAGCGCGCGCCGATGCCGCGGTCGGTGACGATGTACACAGCGCCCGCGCCGAACAGCAGGGCGTCGCGGTAGAGAATCATGATCCCGAATGTGAGAAGCGTCCACTGCAGGGCGGTGAAGCCCAGCCTGCTGTCGAGCAGGATGCCGAGGAGGATGCTTCCCGCCGTGAGTAGGGCGAGATTGCGGGCGCGGTAGGCAAACGGGGCCTGCGGACGGTCAAGGTAAGGCGGCATGTCGCTGTGATGTTGTTCGCGCTGGACGGTCGCGATCCAGGCACGTTCCTGCCAGTGCATCATCAACAGTCCGAATAATAGCAACGCGGTCAGGATGCCCGATACGACCGGCGGCCATGTGTAGAAGACGATAATGAATGGCCAGAGATACGGAATCTTTTTCAGAAACAGGTAGGGCGTATCCAGCACGAAACGCTCGAACGGTTTGACATTCGATTTCATAGTCGGCTCTGATTGCAGGCATCTTATCACAAAAGTAGTTGAGCAAAGATTCCAAGGTTTCCAAACCTTGGAATCCCTTTCTTTTCGGATAAAATCAGTCAATTATTATTTCAGGAGCCTGTCATGCGCAAGTCAAATCTCGGCAACCTCGTCATCATCGCTCTCATTGTCCTGACCGTTATCATTTGGCTCGTCTTTCCTCCCGTCAACGACGGGCGCGAACACTTCCTGCGCGCCTACGCGGGCGAGATCATCGGCTCGGTCAACATCGTGCTGATGGCCTGCGCGTTGTTCCTGTCCACGCGGCCGAAATGGGTCGAGCCGTATTTCGGCGGCCTCGACAAAATGTACATCGCCCACCGCCGCGCCGCCACCACCGCGTTCCTGTTGATCTTCGTCCACGTGCTGACGGTCCCCATCTCGACCACGTGGCGGCTCGGCAATTACCTGGCGGTCATCGCCTTCACAGGCATCGTTTCCATCGTGCTCGTCAGCCTCGCGCCGCGCATCGCATTCCTGAACAAACTGACCGGCGGCACGTACGAGGGCTGGAAGAATCTCAAAAAGTATATCGGCCTCTTTTTCATCCTCGCTTTCATTCATTCGCTCACTGTCAATGCCCTCAACGCTCTCATTGCCATTTCGTGGGTTCAGGTCTTCTTCATCATTGGCACGGTGTCTTATCTCTACACGGAACTCTTTGGACGTTTCTTCAAGAAGTATGTGCCGTATACGGTCGAATCGGTGAAGCATCCCAACGGCTCGACCACCGAAGTGACCCTGCGCGCCAAAGGGGGCGGCATCCCGAAACACCGCGCGGGACAATTCCTGTTCGTGCGCTTCCCCGGCGGCGGGACGCTGGACGAGTCGCATCCGTTCACCATCTCCAGCGCGCCGCGCGAGGACGTGTTGCGGGTGACCGTTAAAGCCAGCGGAGACTTCACCCGCGCCCTGTTCGCCGGCCTGAAGGCCGGGACGGATGCGGTCGTCGAAGGCGCGTACGGCCTGTTCGATTACAAGACCGGCGGCCCGAAGCAGATCTGGATCGCGGGCGGCATCGGCCTGACGCCTTTCCTTTCCTTCATCCGCGATATGGACGGGAATCTACAGCACGATGTTGATTTCTACTATACTGTCCGCCACAAAGAGGAGTCCCTCTTCGTGGATGAAATTGAGGCCGCCGCGCAGAAGAATCCGCGCTTGAAAGCGCGCGTCCGCTTCTCGTCCACAGACGGATCGCTGACGGTCGAGGACATCGTCAAGAACGCGGGCGGCGACATTAAGGGACATCACATTTACCTGTGCGGTCCATTGCCGATGGTGCAGGCCTTCGAGAAAAAATTCCTCGCGCTGGGTGTGCCGCAGGCGCACATCCATTACGAGGAATTCAATTTCAGATGAACGCGTCCGCTATCCGAACACCGCGATGACCAGCACCCCGGCGAACACGATGGCCGACCCCACCACACGGATGCCGCCCATCTTTTCATCGAGCATTTTCCATCCCAGGAACGCGCCGATGACCGCGCTCACTTCGCGGATGGCGCCCGAATAACTCAGCGGCGCGAAGGTGTACGCGAACAGCGCCAGCAGGTACGCGACGATCCCCAGCACACCGCCGAGCAGGAGATAACGGCGGTCGGTTTTCCACAGCTCTGCAAAACGGCTCCAGCCGAATCGCCGGGTGAGATACGGCGTCGTCACGAGCGGCACCATGATGAACATGGATAGTCCATATGGCAGCGACGGGCCGTTCTTCACGGCCGTGCCGTCAATCAACGTATAGATGGAAATCACAAACGAGACCGAGAGGGCGGTCAGAATGCCTTTCAGGTGCGGCCTCCCTTCGCGGGCTTGCAGGAGCGTGGTTGCTCCGATCAGGATGATTCCGCTTGTGATCATGGCCAGCCCGATGTAGCCGCCGGGGGTGAGTCTCTCCCGCAAAAAAAATGCAGACCAAAGGACCAGCAGCGCAGGCGCCGCGCCGCGTGCGATGGGATACACCAGCGAAAAATCGTGGTCGCGGTACGCGATGGAAAGCAGGATGAAATAGATTGCCTCCAGCGCCATGCTGATGACCGCGAACGGCCACATCGAACGCGGCGGCAGGCCGGTGAAGAAGATCAACACCAGCGACATGACCCCGCCGAGAATCACCTGCCAGCCCATGGCAATGTATTTTTCATCCGAGCGCTTGAGCAGGAAGTTCCACAACGCGTGCAGAGACGCGGAAAGAAAGAGCAGGAGGATGGCAAGCAGGGGCATTGTTTACCTCAATGGAGAACGGGAAAGCCGAACGACAAAAACGACCGGCGTCCCGTCTTCGGGGTCGTCGGTCATGACATGGGGTTGGATATTGTCGGCCTGGACGAATTGGCTTTGCACCCTGCTAGTATAACGGAATTCTGGCTCCAGTGATCTTCCCCGCCTCCTCCGAGCACAAATACATCATCGCCGCGACGATCTCGGCGGGAGTCGTGCCCCTGCCTTCGCCTTTCACGTCAATGGATTTGACGTGAATGATGTTGGCGGTAATCCCCTGTCCGCGGACTTCCTCCGCCAGCGTCGTGACCAGCGCCTCCTGCGCGGCCTTGCCTGCCGCGTGCGGCCCCATCTTGGCCTGAGGATGGACGGTCAATGGCAATGAGACAGTGATGACGCGTCCCCATCCATTGCGGACGAGATGTGGAACGAATGACTGGAACAGGTTGAACGTCGTCCAGGCGTGCTGATCGAGCATGGAGGCCAGTTCGTCGGCGCGGGATTCGGGGATCGCGCGGCCGCCCGTCCAGCCGCCGACGAGGTGGAGCAGGATGTCAAGTCGGCCGAATTTGGCGGAAACCGCCTCGGCCGTCGCGTGAAGCGCCGGCGCATCGAGCAGGTCCACGACCTGGGCGAAGAGTCGCTCCGAGGGCAGATTCAGGCCGAGGACGAGGGAGTCCAGTTTTTCCCGGTCTTTATCCACCAGTGCGAGCGAAGCGCCGCGTTCGGCGAAGGCTCTCGCGGCGGCCTGCCCCAGCCCGCCGGTTGCGCCGGTGATGACGACCACGCGGCCCTGCGAAGTCCCCGCAGGGGGAGCGGAGCGCAGCAAAGACGAAGGGTTATTCATACAATGCCTGAATCTGATCGCTGCTCATGCCCTCGATGATGGGATGGTCGTCCTGCTCTCTCAGGTGTTCCTTGCCGCGGAAGTCAATCAGGTGGCCCGACTTGGCGGCCTTGGTCTTGAGATAGAACTCGTTGTGAGGATTGGGCGGCAGGATGTGCGGGATGCGCCCGTTGACCTTGACGCCGTACTGCGTGAGTTGGTCGATCTTTTTAGGGTTGTTGGTCATCAGGCGGATGGAGCCGATCTTGAGCGAGTGGAGCATGTGCGCGGCCACGGCGTAATCGCGTTCGTCGTCGCGGAAGCCGAGGGCGAGATTGGCCTCCACTGTATCGAGTCCCTGATCCTGCAGGCTGTAGGCGCGGATCTTGTTGATCAGCCCGATGCCGCGGCCCTCCTGGCGCAGGTAGAGCACCATGCCACGCTCCATCTGGCCGATGGTCTTCAGCGCGGACTCGAGTTGGTCGCGGCAGTCGCAGCGCAGCGAGCCGATGGCGTCGCCGGTGAGACATTCCGAGTGCAGGCGCACGGGCACGTCCTCCGCGCCCAGCACATCGCCTTTGACGATGGCGACGTGTTCCTTCTCGTCGCGGTTGTTCCAGAAAGCCACGATGTGAAAGTCGCCGAAGCGCGTGGGCAGTTCGGCGATCGCCTCGATGCGCACGCAGACGTGGTCCTTGCCGACGCCGTCGCACTCGTGGCAGCAGTTTTCATCCAACAGCAGTTCGATCTGTTCGTGTGTGAATGTAGTCATGTTGTTCTCCCGACGGGGCAGGCCCGTCTATAACTTATAGTGTAACAAGACTCCGCCGTCTTCCCAAGCCTCAGCATTGACCAATTTCAAGGGGATGGCTTCGCCTCGCGCGAGACCCGCGCCTGCCGCGGCCGTGGGGGCAGACTCTCCGCCGAAGATCATCGGCGCGACGTACAGCGTGAGTTCATCCACCAGACCGAGGCGCAGGAGTTCGAAGTTGAGCGTGCCTCCGCCTTCGACCATCAGGCGGCGGACGCCGAGTCCGTGCAGGGATTCGAGCGCCGCGGCCAGGTCGACGCGTTCGGCCTCGTGGACGAAGACCTCGGCGCCCCGGCTGCGCAGGAAATCGAGTTGGGCATTAGATGTTTGGGACGTGGTGAATATTACGATACGCGCCGGGCCAATATTGAGAAAATTCGATTCGGGTTTCAGGACGGCGCGGGTGGCAATTCCCACTTTGACGGGATTCGGCGCAAGTCCGCGGGCGACGCGTTCGGCGCGCAGGACCTCGGATTTGACCGTCAGTTTCGGGTCGTCGCCGAGCAGGGTCCGCCCGCCGACCATGACCGCGTCCGCGTCGGCGCGCAGGCGGTCGACGCGTTCCTTGTCGCGCGGCGAAGAGATGGCCGCGCCCTTGCGCTCGAAGGTGTCCATTTTGCCGTCCGCGGTGACGGCCACGTTGATGAAAACGAAGGGACGATTCATGTCAGGCCTCGGCGCGGGCGCGCACATCGGCCAGCAGGTCCGCGATGGTGCGTTTGGTCAGCGATGTGTGCAGGGCTTTCTCGGCGGCCGCGAAGGTATCGCGCAATGCCTCGCGGATGTACCCGCCGACGGGGCAGTGCGGATTCGGATGCGGGTGCATGATGAGCAGGTCGTCCTGCTGGACGGCCTCGAAGACCTTGCACAGGGTGATCTGCCCGGGCGGTTTGGTCAGCCGCCAGCCGCCGTTGACGCCCGGACGCGACTCGACCAGCCCGTTCTCGCGCAGGGCGGCCATCACGCGGCGGATGACAACGGGATTCGTGTCCACGCTGGAGGCGATGCCCTCCGAGGTGAGCATGCCCGTTTCGCTGGCGGCCAGCAGGGTGAGGATGTGCAGTGCAACCGGGAAGCGCAGGCTGGTGGTCATAATTCGTAACTATTATAGTTACAAATTAGTATAAGTCAAGATGAGACGACCAACTTTTAACGAAACGCTAATAAACATTCCCCAGTGCTTTGTTGCAATCATTCGTTTTTGCTGTCATTGCGAGATGCCGAAGGCATCGAAGCAATCCCCTCACAGGCAGGGAAACTGCTTCCCTTCGACAGGCTCAGGGCAAGTGCTCCGCTCGCAGTGACAGACTCTGAAGATGTTTGCAACAGAGCAATTCCCCATCAAAAAAGTACCGCGGCGTTTGTATTCTTCTACAACACTCCTCGCGCTGAGCGGAGCGCAGCGGAGACGAAGCGCGGTTTTCATGAAGACCTCCGTCTCGTCTTCGTGGCGCATAGCGCCACTCCGCTCGACGCGATGATGCATTGTTTATTGGGGATTCGCAAAATAAGCCGAGATCAGATCCGAGACATCTTTGCTGGTGTTCTGCCGCAGGATGGTGAAGAAGTCCGCGGCGGTGGCGCGGCGGTAGGACATCTGCCCCGCATAGGCTTTGAGGAAGCGGAAGAAGTCCTCGTCGCCGATGCGGACGCGGATGTCGTCAATGAACGTCCCGCCGTTGAGATAGACCGCATTGGTGTAAGCGCGGAAGGTGCCGCCGTTGTAGATGGTCGTGTCCACCCACCCGGCCGGGCCGAAGTAGTTGACGCGGAACTGCCACCACCAATCCACCGAGTATGGATAATTGAATTCGTAGAAGATGTGCTCACTGTAGAGCGCCATGGCCTCGTCCAGCCAGGGCTCGAGGGCCTGGTCCGAGCCGACCAGTCCGAACCACCAGTTGTGGGCGATCTCGTGCACGCCGATGGTGGCGAGGTTGTTCTGCGCGCCGCCGTCGTATTGTGCGTAAAACGAATCGGCCAGAAAAGACAGCCCATCGTACTCCTGTCCATCGTTGTAATTGAGTTCGACGATGCTCAGGGTCTGATACGGATACGGCGCGAACTTCGCCTCGTAGATGGCGACGGCCTGCTTGGCGACGTACAACACTTTCTCCCCCGCCGCCTCGTGACCGGAGAAGTAATACGACCTGATGATCACCGGGCCAACCGCCGATTCGCTGTACAAAAACTCGCGGCTCATCGAGAGCACGAACGCCCGCGCACCGTACAGGCGGAAGCGGATCCATTCGCCGTTGGCCTCGGCCGGTGCGGGCGCGGCGATAACGGGCGGATTCGACGGATTCGTGAAGCGGATGTTCACATCGAAATCGGACGAATCATAGACGAGGTGCTCGCCGAAGGGCCAGTAGTCGTGGAGAATCCATCCACTGGCCGCGTCGTACGGGACGACGAACGGATACCACTCCGTGAGGCTGGTCTGGTACGACAGCCAGCCGAAGGTGTTGGCCTTTTGCTTGTAGGGGATGTTCAGGTCGTATCGAACGGTCAGCGTGACCTGTCCGCCGGGCGGGAGAGGCTGGGGCAGAGGCACGGTCAGGCGGTGAGTATCGAGGATGTAATTGGTCGAAGCGATTCCATTGACGAGGAGGCTGGTCATGTAGAAGGCGTTGTTGTACAACATCGGCTCGACAGCCAGGACGAGTTCGTTGAGCGTCACGCCGGTTTGATTCGGATAAACGATGCCCTCATCCACAGCCACCGTGTGACCGTCATAATCTATGGTCGCATAGATTGTGTACTGTGGTCGCGTGATCGCAGGCGGCGGATCCACGCTCCCTGTGGGAGAGGGGCTGGGGCTGAGGTCCGGCGTCAGTGTGGCGGTGGGAGGGACCGTTGGGGTGAGGGTGGGAGTCTCGGTGGCGGTGACAGTTTCGGTCGGAGTCGGAAGCGTGCCCGGGCCGCGCGTCCCCAACACAAACGGAGCCGAAAAGGGCGGCGTGGGTGTCGCTGGCGCGGGAGTCCCGCAAGCAGAAAGGATAAAGACTGAAAGATGAAAGATGAATATTGCGTATTGCGTAGTGCGTAATACCCGCGGCATTCGGCTTTTGACTTTTGACATGTTAGTGGGGATTCTGGAAGTATTGTGTGATGAGATCGGATAGATCGGCCGATGTGTGCGCGCGCAGGATGCGGAAGAAATCTTCGGAAGTCGCGATCTTCCCGCGCATTTGGGCGAGGTAATCCTGAAGGAAAGCGAAGAAAGCCTCATCGCCGATGCGGAGACGCAGGTCCTGCTGGAAGTGTGCGCCGTTGAGATAGACCTTGTTCCAATACGGGCGCTGGCCCTCGCCCTCGTAGATGCGCGTGTCCACCAGGTTCTGCGGCTTGTACGGGTCGAAGCGATACGTCCACCACCAACCGGTGAGCGCCTCGGGCTGGACCGTTTCGTAATAGACGATCTCGCTGTACGTGGCAAGCGACTCATCCAGCCACGGCTCGAAGGCCTGATCGTTGGCGACCTGCTCGAACCACCACTGATGCGCGGTCTCGTGCACCGACACCGCGGTGAGATGATTCGTCAGCGTGCCGTCGTAGTTGTTGTAGATGCCTTTGCTGTGAAAGTACAGCGCGGAGAATTCCATGCCGTCATCGAAGTTGCCCTGCACCACGCTGAACGTCTTGTGCGGATATGGCCCGTATCGCTGGCTGTAAATCTGGAACGACTGCGCGGTGGCCTCCAGGACGGCGTGAGCGGGTATGGAGTAGTTCGGCATATAGTAACTATAGATGGTGACATCGCCGACGACCGTGGAGGCGACCTCGTAGTCTGTGCTGAACGAGAGAACGAACGACCGCCCCGCTTCGAGCCTGAACCTTCGGCCGGTCTCCGTTGTGGATGCGGCCTCCTCCCCGCTGGCGGCGATCACAGGACTCGATCCGTCTGTGAACGTCACGCTCACGTCGAAGTCGGCGGCTTCGTAGGTGAGATGCTCGCCATAGAACCAGGGGTTGTGCAGAATCCATCCCTTGCCAGCGACGTACGGCGCGACGAAGGGATACCAGTCCACGAGGTTGACCTGCGGCCCGGCGTAGCCGTAGATCTGTGAACACAGGTCGTTCTCGTTCGTGAAGTTGGCGACGGTGGGCAGGATGAGGCCGTAGTCAATTTGAAGTGTGACCTGACCGCCGGGCGGAAGCGGCTGTGGCAGTGTCACCTCCAGCCTGTGACGAATGAACGCCTGCACGTTCTGGGAATCGAAGATGTAATTGACGTGCTGTCCATCGAGCAGGATCTTGTTGAGAGTGAAACTGCGCGTGCACGTCGGTTCGACGGCCAACACGAGATTCGTCAATGTGTCCGCGCTCTGGTTGGTGTAGGTGATGACCTCGCTCACCAATGCGCTCTTGTTGCTGTAGTTGAATTGCAGATCAATCAGGTATTGTGGGCGCGATGGCGCAGGCGTCGGTGTCGGTGCGAGGGTTGGAGTCTCAGTTGGGAGAGGCGTGGGAGTTAAAGTTGGAGATGCGGGAATTGGCGAGGGCGTCGCGGTTGGATCGGGTGAAAAAGATGCACAAGAGGCGAGAAGTAAAACAAGAAATGAAAAAACGAAAAGAAGACAGACTTTGAAATCGCGCTCCCGCCGCCGTCCTCGGCGGCGGGTTTCATAGGTAATCTCGGACATCATCGATTGCAATGATTGGCTGGATATCTTTGTCATAAAAGCAAGCACTGGAATATTGATAGTTCGCCCTATCTTCAACCAAATTCCATTCCTTGTCAACAGGATTTTGGTGAATGTAGTCAATCTTTTGAATCAGGAATTCCCGCGCAAAGATATTCTTTGCCTGAATATCCTGCCAGATGCTGTGCTGGTGACGGCGATCACGGCGTTGTGTATGAAAGTATTCGATCAAGGCCTTTTCGTTGTCTTTACGTAATTGGTGCAAGATTGCATGGGCGGTAAAGGAGCCGAAGTTATCGAGCAACTTTCCAATTTCCCGTTCCATCGGTTTTGCAATCATGTGAAGATGAGACGGCATTATAACAAAGGCGAAGAGTTGCATTCTCTTTTCTGCTCTTAACCACGCCAGTGAATCAAGAATTATTTGGACATATGTGCGATTTACAAATAAATGTTTCCAGCCACAGATTGTAGCAGTTATGAAGTAGAGATGGGTGGGATCGTGAATGGAATCAAAGGTCATTTGTCAAATGTGCGCCGAGGACGGCGCACGGAGCGATAAGGCGGGTGGGGACAGCGCGCAGAGCGCGCTATGGCCTCACCCTCTTCCACAAAAACGCAAGCAGGAAGAACGCGGTCGCGGTCAACACAATGGCAGAGCCTGAGACGATGTTCCAGTAGTAACTGACGTAGAGTCCAATCACAGAAGAGAGTGCGCCAATCGCCGCAGAGACCAGCATCATCGGCCACAGACGGCGTGTGAGCAGATAGGCCGTCGCCGCGGGTGTGACCAGCATGGCCGCGGCCAATCCGACTCCAACGGTTTGGAGGGAGACGACCACGGTCAGCGCGAGCAGGATGAGCATGAGATTCCGCAGGAGTTCGGCCGGCAGGCGCAGGGTCGCGGCGAGCACCGGGTCGAAGGAGATGACCAGGAATTGCTTGTAGAACAGTCCCACGGTCAGCAGGATGGCGAGGCTGAGTCCGCCGATCAGCCACAGGTCCGAGGGGCTGACGCCGAGCACGTCCCCGAACAGGATGTGAGAGAGGTCAACGGCGTAGGTCTGCATCGAACTGATCAGCGCCACGCCCAGCGAGAGCGCGGCCGCGAACAGGATGCCGATGGCGGTGTCCTCGCGGATCGTCCCCTGCTTGGAAAAGAAGCCGATGCTCAACGCCACGACGACTGCGGCGATTCCCGCGCCGACCAGCAGGTCGCCGCGCAGGATGTAGGCGATGGCCACGCCGGGCAGGATGGCGTGCGCCATGGCGTCGCCGAGGAAGGCCATGCCGCGCAGGACGACATACGTGCCCATCACCGCGCACAGCACCCCGACGATGATCGAGGCGAGCAGGCCGCGCTGCATGAACTCATACGTGAGGGGTTGAAAGAACCAACTCATTTCGTCTCGGTATGATGGTGTTCTTCTTCTGGAGGACAGCATTCATCCACCAGCATCGCGCCATTCTCCATCACCAACAGCGAACTGCCGAATGCGCGTGAAAGGTGATCCTGCACCAGCACTTCGCCGGGCTTTCCAAAGGCGATCAGGCGGCGATTGAGCAGCAGCACGTAATCGAAGCGCGCCGCGGCCAGATTCAAATCGTGCGTGGAAATCATGGCTGTGACTTCCCGTTCGCGCAGGTGATCCAGCAGGGACAACGTGGCTTCCTGCGTGGTCACGTCCACACTGCTGAACGGTTCATCCATCAACAGGATGTGCGGCTCCTGCGCCAGGGCGCGGGCGAGAAAGGTGCGCTGTTGCTGCCCGCCGGATAATTGGCCGATGGAGTAATCCGCCAGGTGTGCGATGCCCATCTGCTCCAGGCTGTTCTGGACGATCTGCATGTCCCTGCGCGAGCCGCGTTTCAAGAATCCCAACCGGCCGAAACGACCCATCATCACCACGTCGCGCACGGTGACCGGGAAACGCCAGTCCACGTCTTCACGTTGAGGCACGTAAGCGACGCAATCCAGGTGATTGCCGAGGGGCAAGCCGTGGATGAGGATCTGTCCGCTTTGCAGGGGCAGGAGTCCCACCAGCGCCTTGAACAGCGTGGACTTGCCCGCGCCGTTCGGCCCGACCACCGCCACGCGCGCGCCATGCGGCACCTGAAAACTCAGGTCATGCAGGACGATCTTCTCGCCGTAGCCGATTTTGGCGTTTTGAACTTCGAGACGATGAGGAGTGTGAGTCATTTGGTTTACGATTTATCTCAACGCTTCGACGATGCGCGTGACGTTGTGTTTCATCATATCAATATAGGTCGCGGCGGGCGGGCCTTCGGTGAGCGTCTCCAAGTATAAATCATCCACGACTTTCACGCCGGTCTCGGCCGCGATCTGCTCCGCAAGGTCCGCGTTTTCCACTTCGCCGAGGAAAATGGCCGGCGCGCCCGAAGCCCGGATGGCATCCACCGCCGCGGCGATCTCCTGCGCCGATGCGCTTGCCTCGGAACTGAAACTTGGCAGGATCGTATCCACGACCTCGAATCCGTAACGTGCCGCGAAATATCCCAGCGCCTCGTGGTTGGTCACCAGCAGGCGGCGCGCGGGAGGAATGACCTCGACTTGCTCCACGATCCATGTATCCAACGCTTCAAGTTGGGCGATGTAAGCAGATGCATTAGCCTCGTATTCGTCCGCGCCCGCGAGGTCGGCTTCGCTCAACCCGTCGCGTATATTCTCGACATAGGTGACGACGAGATTTGGATCGAGCCACATGTGCGGGTCGCCCGCCTCATGGTCATGCTCTTCTTCGCCCTCAAGTTCCTCACCTTCATGTTGTCCCATTTCGTGCGGAGTCAAACCTGCCGTTGCCTCGATGACGGTTCTCTCGCCTCCGGCGTTCTCCAGCAACGGTTCGAGAAAGTGCTCATATTCGAGACCGTTGACGATCAGCACGTTGCTGTCAGCGATCTTTGCCACGTCGGCGGGCGCGGCCTGGTACGCGTGCGGGTCCGCGCCGAAGGGGAGCAGGGATTCCACGCGGACGCGGTCGCCCGCGACGTTTTGGGCTATGTCCGCCAGGAAGGTGGTGGATGCCAATATAACGGGTCCGGCCGCGGGGGAGTCCGAGGCGGGCCCTCTGCAGGCGGAGACGAGAACGGCGGCGATTAGGAATAAGTAAATGGTAATGAATATCTTTTTCACTTTTATCTCCAAAGAGAAACGTAGTCGAAACGGCTCTGAAACACTTTTTAGTTCCCTGTCTAAAGGGAATCCAGTTCGGCGGCGTCTTCGGCGGTGATTTCCCTGCGCATCAGGAAGTACGCGCCGCGGATGTGATCGGCCTCTTCGGCCAGTGCCCGGCCGCGATATGGCAGGACATGGACCACCTCCCACCCCAGCATGCCTTCGTCGTCCAGTGCGGGGAGATCGTATTCGCCGCCCTCGGGTACGTCGTTCATGAACTCGCCGGACGGCAGGTAGACCATCTTGTAGCGAAACACCTTGCGGCCTTTTTGCATTCGGGCTCTGGCGGTCTTGATGCGCTCTTCGCGCTCGCGCTTTTCATCGGCTTCCATCTCGGCGCGCAGGCGTGCCATTGCGGGGTCATCAAGGATTTCTTTGACGATCTGGCGGACTTCACGGGAATCACTGTCCGCAGCGGACAGCAGGAACTCCAGCCCGCGTCGGTCGCCGAGGCGGGCCAGCCCTTCGGCCGCGTCCAGTTGCATCATCCAATCGTCGTTCTCTTCCATCAACTCGACGAGCGTTTCGATGTCGCGCATCCTGACCAGATCGT
This sequence comes from Chloroflexota bacterium, assembly GCA_037445635.1. Lineage (GTDB taxonomy): Bacteria > Chloroflexota > Anaerolineae > Anaerolineales > Villigracilaceae > JBFMCC01. The sequence goes on along the minus strand of JBBIKC010000010.1, from coordinate 24,336 downwards.
CTATTTGTGTTTTCATATTCGGTTATGGTCTGTAGGTCAAAGTATGATACGTAATCGAGGCGATGAGTAGCAGAGTGACAGCCAGCGCGGTGAGTTTCGAGATCGGCAGACGGCGGGACTCTGCCTTGCGGTTTTGGTCGGCGTTGAGTTTGGCACCGACCGCGGCGGCCGCTGGAATGGCGGCGCAGAACATGCACATGAGATTTCTCCTTTGGCTATTTACAGGCTTCGCACAGACCGAAGAGTTGAAGCCAGTGATCCTTGATGGTAAAGCCGGTCTTCCTCGCCACGGACCCGAAAAACGCGGTCATTTCGTCGCCGTCGAACAGCACGGCCTTTCCGCAGTTTTCACACAACAGTAAATGTTGATGACCGCGGGCGGCGCGCAGGTACATGTGACAGCCGTCCGCCTGGTGTACGCGCTGGATCAGGCCAAGTTCTTCCATCTTTTCGAGCGTGCGGTAGACCGTCACCAGTCCCAGCCGCGGCTGGATTTTGCGGCCCAGGTCGAAGAGAGCGAGCGGACTGAGGGCGCGCTCGCAGGAGGCCATGATCTCGACGATGACGCGGCGCGGCGCGGTCAGGCGGTAGCCGCCTTCCTGCAGGGTGGCCAGCCATTCGTCACTGAGGGTTGGGGAGCCGGTTGTGGACATCGAAAATCTTATTGAAAATCATTTTCAATTATAAGGAGATCGGGAAAAATTGTCAAGGAAAATAAAGAAAGACCGTCGGCGCTGACGGTCTTTCGGCTATCTTTACGGACCCTGCCCGTTAGAAGGAGGCGAGTGCGGCGTCCACGCCTGTATAGGTCTCGAATAAAAGAGTGAAGCCGACCACCTCGAGCACGCTCTGGACTTCGGGCCACATCCCTGCCAGTTTAACCTGCGTCTGTTTCTCGCGGTTGAAGTCCATGCCTTTGAAGACCTGCCAGCCGGCGTTCAAATCGGGCGCGTCCTTTCCCTGATAGATGAGGCTGATGCTGTGCAGGGCGGCCAGCCCGGCGCTGCTGATGTAGGACATATTGGTCATGTCCAACACGAGGTGACGCGCGCCGGAATTGTATGCCTTTTGCGCCTCCGCGATCAACGATTGAAAACTATTGGAGTCCAGTTTCCCGTTCAAGTGCAGGACGGTGACCGGAACCTTGCCCTGATGTTGCGAAGTAGTGATGTCCATATGCATGCTCCTCGGGCCGAATTATACCTGAACGACGCGCTACGGTTCGATGGGATAGCCGCGCTCACGCCATTCGTTCAAGCCGCCGGTCATGCTTGTGACCTGGGTAAAGCCCGCAGCCAGCAGGATATCGCGTCCCTGCTGACTGCGATTCCCCGAACGGCAGACCACGACGATTTGACGGTCGCGCGGCACCTCGTCGACGCGCGAGGCGAGTTGGTCGAGCGGGATGAGGGTCGTGTTCGGCGCGTGGTATTCGTTCCATTCCTCGACGGTGCGGACGTCCAGCACGAATGCGCCGTTCTGATACATCGAGTAGGCCTCGTCCACGCTGATCTGGGCGGGCAGACCGGTCTTCGCGTTCCCGGTCAGCGCGATGAGGTAGATCAGCAGGGCGACGATGATGAGCAGGCCGATCTGGACGATCGGACGGCGAAGCGTATCGCTCAGCGATGTGGAGCGATGGCGGCGGTGCGTTCTTCTTGGCATGATGACCTCTCAAACTTTGAAAGCCCACTCGCCCTTGCGCATGATGGGTTCGGCCTGCCCGCTTTCGGTGATGCCGTCAATATTCATGTCGCCGGAGCCGATCATGAAGTCCACGTGGATGAGACTGCCGTTGCCGCCGCGCGCCGCGAATTCCTCGTCGCTCAGTTCGGTGCCGCCCTGCAATGTGAACTTGTAGGCTTTGCCGAGAGCGATATGACAGGATGCGTTTTCGTCGAAGAGCGTGTTGTAGAACATCAGACCCGATTGCGAGATGGGCGAACTGTTCGGCACGAGCGCCACTTCGCCGAGACGCGCCGCGCCCTCGTCGGTCTCGATCATCTTTTTGAGGGTCGTTTCACCTTTCTTCGCCTTGACCTCCACCGCGCGGCCGTCTTTGAACCTCACGCTGAAATCTTCGATGAGGACGCCGGCATGGTTGAGCGGTTTGGTCGCAGTGACCATGCCGTCGGCGCGGCGCAGGTCGGGCAGGGTGAAGACCTCTTCGGTGGGCAGGTTGGCGGTGAACTCCACGCCGTTGTGTGCCAGGGCGCGCGCCGCCAGCCAGAGGTGACCCTTCGGCAGGCCGATGGTCAGGTCGGTGCCGGGCGCGGTGTATTTCAGTGCGGTGTATTGCCTGCCGTTGAGGTATTTACTGCGCGAGGTCAGGTCGCGCACGTGTTCCTGCCAGGCCGCGAGCGGGTCGTCGCGGTCGACGCGGCACATGCGGAAGATGGCGTCCCACAATTTGGCTTCGGCCTTTTCGGGCGAAAGTTTCGGGAAGATCTTGGAGGCCCAGTCAGCGCGGGCGCCGGCGATCACACACCAGTTGACGTCGTTGCGGCTGGTGGAATCCAGCAGTTCCTTGATGCCCTTGTAGGCGGCCTTGGTGGAGGCGGCGACCAGTTCGGGGTCCTGGCCGGCCAGGAGGTCCGGGTTGGTGGCGGAGATGGTCAGGATGGCGTCGCCGCGTCGGCAATACTCGGCGGGTCCCGTCCCTCTCCAAAGCGGGAACTCGTCGAACGAATCGCGCGGGGCGTATTTGTAACGAAGCAGTTCGAGTTCATCGTCGCCCCACATCACGTCCACGAAGCGGGCGCCGGCCTTGTAGGCCGCTTCGACAAGATCATGCACCAGCGGCCTGAGGCTGAGCGGGACGCCGTATCCCATGGGACCGCGGATGAGCAATCGCTGACCGGCGCGCAGGTTGAGGCCGACGCGCACGGCCAGTTCGGCGTATTTTTGCAGGGATTTCTCGAATTTGGTGGTCATGTGTTGTCCTTTCGGTGTCATACAGGAGCTATTGTAATCGCAATTATTTGTCGCGTCCCCGCGTTTCTTTTTTGCTTTTCAATCGCGAGGCGCGTTTTTCGAGATCGGCCATCCAATGTTTTTTCATGTACGCGGGCAGTTCGGCGGTCTTGACCAGTCTCTCGGCCTGGCGCGTCCACTTCAACGCGGTTTTGTAATCGCGCAGGCGATGCTCGAAATGCTTGGCAAGTTCCACGTGGGCATAGACGTGTCCCTGCGCGGCGGCCTGTTCCCAGAGACGCACCGCCTCGTCGCGGTCGCCGCGGCGTTTTTGCAGGATGGAGAGCCGCTCCAGCGCGGACCCGAAATCGGCCTCCGTCAAATCGAGCGTGAGTCCATGCTCGAAGAGGCGCGCCGCCAGATCCCATTGGTTGAGGTCTTCGTAGAGTTTGCCGAGGGCGATGAAGTCGAGTCCGTGTTGCACGTTCCCGTTGAATGGATCGTGGAGCATGGACGCGACGCGGCTGAGCAGCGCGGCCATGGCGACCACGTCCATGGCGTTGTGATAGAACACGCCTTTGAGCGGACTGGCGTCGCCGGTGCGGAGGTAGTCGAAGTACAAATAAGGAATTTCATAGCCGGGCACTTCTTCGGTGGTGCGCGGCGCTTCCAAAATATTCTCTTCGAGATACTTCAAGGCACGCGAGGGCAGGCGGTCGCGCCACAGGCGGCGGGCGAGGGGGAGCAGATCCAAATGAGCGAAATCAGCAAATGCGCAAGGAATGGAGTGGAGCGCGTAACGCGTCCTGAGCAACGGCGCGTCGAAAGCCTTGCCGTTGAACGTGACCAGCGCCCGCGCGGGCGCGAGAACGTCCAGCAATGCCTCGAGCATGGCCGGCTCCTCGGACGGGTCGCGCATGAAGAACTGCGCGGTGCGGAAGGTCCCGCCCTCGAAGCGCCCCACACCGACGAGGAAGGCGTACGTCCCGGTGCCGCCGGAGAGGCCGGAGGTTTCTGTGTCGAGAAAGGCGAAAGAGGAAAGAGGGAGAGAGGAAAGAAGAGGATCGCGCGCCCAAGATGAAATTGCGTCGAGAGGATGGAGGATGGTTAATGGCTGGTTGCCGTGGCGGTAGTCCGCGTCGAAGGTCTGCTCGGAGACGAAAGCCTCGCCGCGCGCGGTCTGGCGAAAGTCGCCGGGGACGACTGCGTGAATAGGGACTCGACCAGCCCCCCCTTTCATCCCCCCTGTTGGGGGGACAGAGGGGGGAATATCGGCCGTTCCCACTTTGACGCCGAGCGACTTGAGTTTGTCTGCGAGGGAAGACATGGGGGTATTTTATCTGGAAATTTCGATATCATCGTCATTGCGAGGAGGGCGTTCTTCCCGACGAAGCAATCTCCCTGAAACATGAGATTGCTTCGCGAAATACGCTCGCAATGACGGATGGTTCTGACTGGTCAGAATCAATTCTGTAGTTACAGAAATTGCCACTTTATCCTGCAATCATGCTAAACTTGAACTGCCAGAGGAGGGCACGCCTGTGTCTGTCTTGCCGCGTATGCTATACTTGACACATGGACAAAATAGAATTTCCCAAAATAGACCGAACCGCCTTTTCGGTTGTAACGTCCTTTGAAGAATCCGAACGGGAGGACAGGGAATACTGGATTTCCAGGACCCCGCGTGAACGCCTGCAATTTATGGAGCTTTTGCGGAGAATCAATTATGGATCTCGCGCTACCGCCCGACTTCAAAGAGTTCTTGAGATTGCTCAAGGACCATGATGTCCGCTATTTGGTGATCGGGGGATATGCGGTCGGCTACCACGGTTATGCGCGCGCGACGGACGATATGGACATCTGGATCGCCGTACATCCTGAAAACGCGGAAAGGCTCGTTGCTGTTTTGAGAGCCTTTGGATTTGATCTCCCCGAACTCAAACCAGAACTTTTTTTGAAGGAAAAGCAAATCGTTCGCATGGGCGTCCCGCCCCTGAGACTCGAAATCGCCACTTTCATTTCGGGCGTGGATTTCGACGAGTGCTATCGGGCGCGTGTGGTGGATGAACTGGATGGTGTGGAAGTCAACCTGATTGATCTGGAGCATCTCAAGAGAAACAAAAAGGCGAGCGGGCGGGCAAAAGACCTCGCAGACCTTGAACGATTGCCATAAACCTTGTCGCTGAATTGTGCCACAACCCAACTCGCCAGAGGAGGGCACGCCTGTGTCTGTCATGTCATTTCCCAAACATGGACAACCGAGGGACGAAGTCCTTGCCGCCATGCGCGCGGCGCGCGACCGCGACGTGCAATGGCACAACGGCCGCATCTTCGGATTGGTCTATCACATATCGGACGAGATTGACGATCTCTTGAAAGACGCGTCGAATCTCTTTTTCTCCGAGAACGGACTGAACCCGACCGCCTTTCCCAGCCTGCGAAAATTCGAGACCGAGATCGTGGCGATGACCGCCTCCCTGCTGGGCGGCGATTCGCAGACGGCGGGCAACGTCACCTCCGGCGGGACCGAGAGCCTGCTGTGCGCGGTCAAGTCGGCGCGCGATTGGGCGCGTGCCCATCGTCCTGAAATCCATGCGCCCGAAATCGTCATGCCGGTCACCGCGCACCCCGCCCTCGAAAAAGCCGCGCATTATTTCGGTTTGAAAACCATACGCGTTCCCGTGCGCGCCGATTTCCGCGCCGACGTGGACGCCATGCGCGCCGCACTCACGCCGAATACGATTTTGATGATCGGCTCTGCGCCCTCCTATCCGCACGGCGTGGCGGATCCGATTCGCGAGTTGGCGGCCATTGCGGCCGAGCGCGGACTTCTCTTCCACACCGACGCGTGCGTGGGCGGATTCATGCTCCCTTTCGTGAAGCGGCTTGGCTACCCTGTCCCCGATTTCGATTTCTCCGTGCCGGGCGTGACTTCCATCTCGGCCGACCTGCACAAGTATGGTTACGCCGCGAAGGGCGCGTCGGTCGTTCTGTATCGGACCCCCGAACTGCGCCGCCATCAGATGTTCGTCTCCACCGACTGGCCGGGCGGAATCTACCCTTCGCCGACGCTGGCCGGCACGCGTCCCGCGGGACCGATCGCGGCCGCGTGGGCGCTTTTGAATTATCTGGGCGAAGAGGGCTATCTGCGAATCACAGATGTCGTAATGCGGACCGCGAAAGCCATGCAGGAGGGCGTGAACGCCATCCCCGGCTTGAAGGTTTTATCCGACCCGGAGATGAGCGTCTTCGCGATTGCCTCCGATTCGCTGGACGTGTACGAGGTCGCCGACGAACTTTCCCTGCGCGGCTGGCACCTCGACCGTCAGCACTTTCCGCCCAGCCTGCACATGACGGTCAACTTCGTCCACGCGCAGGCGGCGGGAGAGTTCCTGCGCGACCTGGCCGCGTGCGCGGAGACCGTCCGCAGGCCCTCACTTCGGAAAACGGCGACCAGCCTCCTCGTCCGCGCCGCGAACGGGCTGACGCGCATCCTGCCCGAGGCATGGGTCAGCGGTCTGATGGGCAGGTTGTCCGCTTTGCTGGGCGGAGGGGACGGCCTGCCCGGGCGCATGGCGCCGATGTACGGACTGATTGGCACGCTTCCCAATCGAGGGGATTTGAAGGAGTTGGTGTTAGACCTGTTGGATTCGATGACGCGCCCGAACCAGTGATCAGTTTTCAGTAATCAGTGGCCGGTCTGAAAACGCACACACACCACCTGGACTTGACAGCGAGGCAACCATGACCGATACCGTGCAAACACCCTTGAAGAAGAAATATCTCTCGTTCTGGACAAAACTGGTTTACGGCACCGGCGACTGGGGAACGGCGGGATATGGAACCCTGCGCCAGATCTTCTATGCCATCTTCCTCACCGACGTGGTCGGGCTGGATCCGCGCCTGGCCTCGGTGGCCGCGCTGGTCGGCATCGTCTGGGACGCGATCAACGATCCGTTAGTGGGCATGTTGAGCGACCGCGTGCGCACGCGCTGGGGCAGGCGGCGTCCGTTCCTGTTATGGTTCTCGATTCCCTATGGCCTGAGTTTTCTTCTGCTCTGGTTCGCCCCGCCCTTCGACGGGCAGGTCGCCAAGGCGATTTTCATCACCATCGCTTTCATGATTTCGGACACGATGGAGACGCTGGTGGCCGTCCCGTTCTCCGCGCTGACCCCCGAACTGACTCCCGATTACGACGAGCGCACCTCGCTGACCGGCTTCCGCATGTTCTTCAATCTCGCCATTTCGCTGGTCACTGCCGTGGCCGCGCCCGCCATCGTGGACGGCGTGATCGCGGGCGGCGGGACTCAACAGCAGGGCTACCTTGTCACCGCGGCCATCTTCGGCGGGATGGCGGCCATTCCGTTTCTACTCATCTTTGCGGTCGTCCGCGAACATCAACTGACTCCCGAGCAGACGCATCAGGCCTCTTTCATCGAGACGGTGCGCACCGCCTGGGCCAACATTCCCTTCCGTTTTGCGACGGCCGTTTACATGCTCAACTGGATCACATTCGACCTCGTGGCGCTGGTCCTGCCGTTCTATCTCCTTTACTGGATTTCACATGGTAATTTGCTGGCGCAGGCTTCGGTCTTCGGTATAAGTCTGCCCATCGAATCGGCGGTGTTTGCGATTCTGCTCATCACCGCGGTCGCCGTCCTGCCGGTCTGGGTGTGGATCTCGAATCGGTTCAGCAAACAGACGGCCTACATGGTCGGCATGATCTTCTGGGCCATCGTGCAACTCGTGATTTTCTCGATCCAACCCGGGCAAGTGAACCTGGTGCTGTTCATGAGTTTCCTGGCGGGCATCAGCGTTTCGTCCGCGCACCTGCTTCCCGACGCGCTCTTCCCCGACGTGATCGAATGGGACGAACTGCGCACGCGCCGACGCGCCGAGGGCATCTATTACGGCGTCAAGAATTTCATCCGCAAACTGACCGGTGCGCTGGCCATCTTCATCGGCCTGCAGACCCTTGGCTGGTTCGGCTATCAGACCCCGCCGGAAGGCGCCACCCAGTTCATGCAGCCCGAGTCGGCATTGATGGCAATCCGCGTCCTCATTGGACCCTTCGGCGCGATCCTGCTTTTCAGCGCGGTGACGATGGCCTGGTTCTATCCGTTGACGCGCGAGAGACATGCACGCATAAGAACACTGCTGGAAAAAAGAAGGGCACAGGGGCAATGATTTGGCTTTTGGCTTTTGGCTGTTGGCTTTTGGCTGTTGGCTGTTGAATCAATGTGATAGGAGGCGGTATGCAGGATTTTCGAAACTTGAAAGTTTGGGAGAACGCACACGCGCTGACGTTGGCAATTTATAAGGCGACGCAGACCTTTCCAAAGCAGGAACAATATGGGTTGACGAGTCAAATCCAGCGCGCCGCGGTTTCGATTCCCGCCAATATCGCAGAGGGTTGTGCAAAAGCAACCGACGCGGACTTCGCCCGCTATCTTCAGATTGCAATGGGTTCCTCCAGCGAACTCGAATATCTGCTGTTGTTAACTCATGATTTGAGCTATTTGCCAGACGAGGCATACACCAAGATTCACACATCCCTTGTTCAAGTGCGAAAAATGTTGAATTCTTTCCTGCAAACACTCAGAGCCAGACGTTAATGGCTGAAAGCCAACCGTCAATAGCTAAAAGCCACCAGCTTCCCTTCTGGCAAAAACTGCTCTATGGCTCCGGCGATTGGGGGCTTTCATCCTCCGGCATGCTGCGCTCGGTCTTCTATGCCATCTATCTCACCGACGTGGTCGGCCTGGAGGCGCGCATCGGCTCGTTTGCCGCGTTGGCGGGAATCGTCTGGGACGGAATCAACGACCCCCTCGTTGGAATGATCAGCGACCGGGTCCGTACGAAGCGGGGGCGCCGTCTGCCCTTCCTGCTTTGGTTCGGCATCCCGTTTGGTCTATCCTTCCTTCTGCTGTGGTGGGCGCCGCCATGGGAGAGTCAACTGGCGCTGGCGGTCCACATCACGCTGGCCTTTGCCATTGCCGACACGCTCAGCACGCTCATCGCCATCCCGTATCTTTCGCTGACCCCCGAACTGGCTCCCGATTACGACGAGCGCACCTCGCTCACCAGTTTCCGCACCTTCTTTCAACTGGCCTCCGCGCTGACGGTCGTCATCGCCGCGCCGATGATCGTGGACGCGATGCTGGCCGCGGGTTACAGCCAGCAGCAAGGCTTCCTGCTGGTGGGCGCGCTCTTCGGGGCGCTGGCCGTTCCGCCCTATTTGCTCATGGCCTTTCTCTTCAAAGAGAAAAAACTGGACGAAGAGGCGCGGCCAATCTCGCTGTCCGAGATGCTGAAAACTGCCTGGGCCAACAAACCGTTTCGTTTCGTGGCGGGCATTCACACGATGAACTGGTCCGCGGTGGACATGGTCGCGGTGACTTTCCCTTATTTTGCGTTGTACTGGATCGCGCGCGGCGACTCGCTGGCGGCGGTGCGCGTCTTCGGCCTGGACCTCGCGCTGGAATCCGCTTTTCTGGGCGCGCTCATGCTGACGTGCATCCTGTGCATCCCCTTCTGGCTGTGGCTGGCGCGCCGCACGAACAAGCGTCACGCCTACATGGCGGGCATGTCGTTCTGGATTTTGATCCAGTTCCTCATTTTCATCGTCCAGCCCGGACAAACCGGACTGATGCTGGCCTTCTCGATTCTGGCGGGAATCGGGTTATCCGCGGCTTATGTTTTGCCCGATTCGATCTTCCCCGACATTCTCGAATGGGACGAATTGCGCACGCGCCGGCGCCAGGAGGGAATCTATTACGGCGCGCGCGCCTTCATCCGCAAGATGACCGGCGCGCTGACCGTCTTCATCACGCTGCAATTGCTCGGCTGGGCGGGCTACCAGAATCCGCCTGAAGGCGCGGTCCACTTCACGCAATCGCCCGCCACGCTGACCATGATCCGCCTGCTGGTTTCGCCCTTCGGCGCGGTCATGCTTTCCGGCGCGGTGCTGATGGCCTGGCTGTATCCTTTGAGCCGCGAGAAGCACATGAAAATCCGCGAGTTGCTGCAGAAGAGAAAAGAACGACCGGCGGAATAACAACGAGAGGCGGCCTGTTTGTTGGTAGTACAATTCAGGCGGGAGGCAGGCATGGCAGACAAATACATTCTCGCAATCGACCTGGGGACATCTGGTCCCAAAGCGGCCTTATTTTCTGCAAATGGGGAACTGCTTGGCAGTGAATTCGAGGAGGTGCGGCTCCTGCTCTTCGAAGACGGCGGCGCGGAACAAGTCCCCGATGAATGGTGGCGGGCGGTGGACACAGCCGTCAAACGCCTCCTCGCCCGCGGCCTCGTCCCGGCCGAAGACATCGCCGCCATCTCCTCCACCGGCCAATGGTCCGGCACGGTGGCGGTGGACGCGGACGGCAACGCCCTCGGCAACGCGGTCATCTGGATGGACTCGCGCGGCGCGCCGTACATCCGCCAGATGGCGGGCGGTCCGCTCTCGGGCTACGCGCCGGCCAAACTGCTCAAATGGATTCGCCTCACCGCCGGCGCGCCCGCCATCGCTGGCAAAGACCCCATCGCCCACATCCTCTACCTCAAACACAACCGCCCCGAAATCTACCGGCGCGCACACAAATTCCTCGAGCCGATTGACTACATCGGATTCCGCCTGACGGGACGCATGGCCGCCTCATTCGACTCGATCACGCTCCACTGGCTGACCGACAACCGCGACATCTCCAGCGTGAAATACGACGACGGCCTCATCCGCCTCGCGGGACTCGACCGCTCGCTTCTTCCCGACCTTCAGCCGGCCAACTCGATCCTCGGCCCCCTCCACGCCGACGCGGCGCGCGCCTGGGGCCTGCGCGAGGACGTTCATGTGATCATCGGCGCGCCCGATATTCACACCGCGCAAGTCGGCTCGGGCGCAGTGCGCGACTTCGAACAACATCTTTACATCGGGACATCCTCCTGGCTGACCTGTCACGTCCCCTTCAAGAAGACCGACATCTTCCACGGGCTGGCTTCGCTTCCGTCCGCCATCCCCGGGCGCTATCTGCTGACCGACGCACAGGAATGCGCGGGCGTCTGCCTGACCTTTTTGCGCGACAACATCCTCTTCCACAAGGACGCGCTTGGTGACGGCGAAAAGCCGAAGAACGCCTACCGCCTCTTCGACGAGGTTGCCGCGCGTACCCCCGCCGGGAGCGGACGCGTCCTCTTTCTGCCGTGGCTCTACGGCGAGCGCGCGCCCGTGGACGACCGTTACGCGCGCGGCGGATTCTTCAACCTGTCGCTGTCATCCACGCGCGGGGAGATGGTACGCGCTGTGTTCGAAGGCGTGGCGTTCAACTCGCGCTGGCTGTTGAAATACGTGGAGCAGTTCACGGGTCGGCGCGCCGAGGCGGTGAACATGGTCGGCGGCGGCGCGAAGTCCGACATCTGGTGCCAGATCATGGCAGACGTGATGGACCGTCCCATCCGCCAGATGAAGGACCCCATCGAGGTCAACGTGCGCGGCGCCGCGTTGCTGGCTTCCGCCGCGCTGGGATTCATCCGCTACGAGGAGATTGGCAAGTACGTGCCAGTCGCCAACACGTACCAGCCGAACCCCGCGAACCGCAAAATTTACGATGAGTTGTTCAAAGAGTTCGTGGCGCTTTACGAGAGCAACAAAAAGATTTTTGCGCGCTTGAACCGCGTGGCGTAATTTGAACAGGACGCGGAAAACACAGATGAACGCGGACGGACACGGAAATTTTATAATTTCGGCGTTTGCCGCGTAAATCCGCGCTTGTCCGCGTCCCCATTCTGAGAGACTGTCTGAAAACCCAACACAAAGTCGCCAAGCCGCGAAGACACGAAGTTTTTTTCCTTTGAGTCGTTGTGCCTGGTAGTCCCACAATAAACTGTGGAGTCTTGCGCAAAGAAGAACCTCGGCCACAGATTTCACGGATTTCCACAGATTGAAATTCAAAATCCGTGAAAATCTGTGTTCATCCGTGGCAAAAGACTCTGACCACGGTTAAGTGCGGCACTACCTTGTGCCTTCGTGTTACGAAAAAAACGACTTTTCAGACACTCTCTTAATCCTGGAGTCATCCATGTCCCTCAAAGACCTCTTCTTCAAACAAGCCGAAAAGACCCTCAAAGCCCTGCCCGGCGTGAGTCAGAGAATCGAAAAAGAATATGACGGCATGATGGCCGAATTGGAAAGTTCCGTCAAGCCATACAAGGACAAATTCCCCGCCTTCACGCGCATCCCAGAAACGGGACGCGCCCGCGCGGATATTCTCCGTGACATGCAAGCCATGCGCGGCCGCGAGGAGGAAACGTGGAAGGATGGTTTCGTCTCGGGCGCGGTCTATCACGGCGACGCGGAACATATCGAGTTTTTGAATCAAGTCTACGCGCTCAACTCGCAGAGCAACCCCCTCCACGCGGATGTGTGGCCTTCCACCGCCAAATTCGAGGCCGAGATCGTGGCAATGACCGCATCCATGCTCGGCGGCGAGGGACAGGATGTCCACGGGACAGTCACCTCGGGCGGAACCGAGTCCATCCTGCTGGCGATGAAGACCTACCGCGATTGGGCGCGCGAGAAAAAGGGCATCACCAAACCGGAGATGATCGTCCCTGTCACCGCGCACGCCGCCTTCGACAAGGCCAGCCAGTATTTCAACGTCAAGACCGTCCACATTCCGATTGACGCGAATTTCCGCGCGGACGTGAACGCCGCGAGAAAAGCCATCAACAGGAACACAATCGTCATCGTTGGCTCGGCTCCCTCCTTCCCGCACGGCGCGATTGACCCGATTGAGGAGTTGTCCGAGTTGGCGCGCGGACAAGGCATCGGCTTCCACGTGGACGCGTGCCTCGGCGGCTTCGTCCTGCCGTGGGCCGAGCGGCTCGGCTACCCCGTCCCAAAATTCGACTTCCGCTTGGCGGGAGTCACTTCGATGTCGGCGGATACACACAAGTACGGCTACGCAGCGAAAGGGACATCGGTCGTCCTGTACCGCGGGCTGGATTTGCTGCACTACCAATATTACACCGCCAGCGATTGGCCCGGCGGGCTGTACTTCTCGCCCACCTTCGCGGGGAGCCGCCCCGGCGCGCTCTCGGCCGCCTGCTGGGCCGCGTTGACGTCCATCGGCGAGCAGGGCTATCTCGACGCGGCGAAGCGGATTCTGGAGACCGCCGCGAAGGTCAAGGAAGGAATCGGGCAAATTCCCGAGTTGCGCGTGTTGGGCGATCCGTTGTTCGTCATCGCCTTCGCGTCCGATTCCCTCGATATCTACAAAGTCCTCGATTTCATGTCGCGTAAAAAATGGAGCCTTAACGGACTGCACAAACCGGCCTGCGTCCACCTGTGCGTGACGCTGCGGCATACCCAGCCCGGTGTGGCGGAGAGATTCCTCGCCGACCTGCGCGAGGCCGTGGAACATGTCAAAGCGCACCCCGAGGAAAAAGGGACGATGGCCCCGGTCTATGGCATGGCCGCGACGATTCCAATGCGCGGGCTGGTGAGCGATATGTTGAAGAAGTATCTGGACTTGATTTTCAAGGTGTGAGTTCTGTACTTTACGCTTTCCTTTTGCGGGGATTTCCGTATAATGGACGAGAAAAAACGTCCCGAAGGTTGCCATTTTGTCGAACGGTTCGAAAAAACCTTCGGGATGGTTATTTTCGATAAACTCTTGAGACCGCCATGCTGATCCACTCCGCATCCCAACTCCTGACCCTGCCCGGCGGCCCGCAGCGCGGACGCGCCCTCGGCACGCTCGGCATCATCGAGGACGGCGCGGTCGTCATCCGCGAAGAGAAAATCGTCGCGGTGGGGACGACGGCCGAACTCAGGGCATCTTTTCCCGATGAACCAACCCTCGACGCGGCGCACTGTGTCGTCATGCCGGGCTTCGTGGATCCGCACACGCATCTCATCTGGGCGGGCGACCGCGCCAACGAGTTCGAGATGAAGATGGCGGGCAAGCCCTATCTGGAGATCCTGGCCGAGGGCGGCGGAATCATCTCCACGGTCCGCGCGACGCGCACGGCCAGCATCGAGTCGCTGATCGCGCAGACGCGTCCGCGCCTGCTGCGCATGTTCGCGCACGGTACCACCACCGCCGAGGCCAAGACGGGTTACGGCCTGCAGACCGCCACCGAACTCCGTCTGCTCAAAGCCCTGCTCGCACTCGATGACGAGGGTCCGCTTGACTTGGCCATCACCTTCCTCGGCGCGCACGCCATCGCGCCCGAATTCAAAGGTGACCCGCAGGGTTACACTGACCTGGTCTGCGAGACGATGCTTCCCATGCTCAAAGAATGGTGGGAGACTCACGCGCCCAAACTGCCCATGCCTTTCGTGGACGTGTTCTGCGAGAACAAGGCTTTCGACTTGAATCAGTCGCGTCAAATCCTGACCCGCGCCCGCTCCCTCGGATTCCCACTCAAGATCCACGCCGACGAGTTCGACAATCTCGGCGGCGCGAGCCTCGCGGTGGAACTGGGCGCGGCCTCCGCCGATCATCTGGTCAAGACCTCCGACGCGGACATCGCCGCGCTGGGCAAATCGGATACGGTCGCGGTCTCGCTGCCCTGCACGCCCTTCGGCCTCGCCGAAAAAGACTATACCCCCGCGCGCAAACTCATCGAAGCCGACGCCATCCTCGCCCTCGCCACGGACTGCAACCCGGGCACCACCTGGAACGAGTCCATGCAATTCGTGATCGCCCTCGCCTGCCGCGTCATGGGGCTGACCCCCGCGCAGGCCATCGCCGCGTCCACGATCAACTCGGCGCACGCGATCCGACGCGCACATGAGATCGGTTCGATTGAAATTGGCAAGCAGGCCGACCTGTTGATTCTGTCCGTGCCAGATTATCGCCACCTCGGCTATCGCTATGGGACGAATCTGGTCAAGCAGGTGGTGAAGCGCGGACGAGTCTATTCGGTGGATGTGGGCTATTACCGAACCGCGTGATTTTCACCGCGATAGAGAAGAATTTGCACCGCGAAGAGGCGAAGGTCGCGAAGGAAAACAAAAAAGAAGGGAAGAAATAGGATGATCGATATTGAAGATGCAGCGCGAGACGTGGTAGATGCGGCGATCAAAGTGCACATGGCGCTCGGTCCAGGGTTGCTGGAATCTGCTTATCGCGAGTGTCACGCCTTCGAACTTCGCCAACGCGGCCGAAAGGCTCTAACAGAATTAAAGTTGCCCTTGACCTACGAAGAAAATCAGATTGATGCTGGATATCGTCGCGATGAAGTGGTGGATGATCTCATCATCGTGGAGAACAAAGCCGTAGAGTCGCTTTTGCCGATCCACCGGGCGCAATTGATGACCTACTTGAAATTAAGCAACAAGCAGATCGGCTGTCTGCTGAATTGGAACGTCAAACGCATGAAGGACGGAATCCGCCGCGTGGTCTATAATCTTTCCACGCCCTCTCCATACCCCTCGGGCAAATTCTCAAAACCATCTTCGCGAAATTAATCCCCCTTCGCGTTCTTCCTTTCTTCGCGGTTAATAAATAATTTAGGAGTTTCCATTGCCAACCATCGAGCAAGCCCGCGCCTGGTACGTCGACTCAGACCCCGTCCACGATTTCGACCACGTCCTGCGCGTCTATCGCATGGCCGAACGGCTGGCCGAGGCCGAGGGCGCGGACCCGGCCATCGTCCGCGCCGCGGCGCTGCTGCACGACGCGGAGGGCACCACGCCCGGCCACGAGTCCCGCGCCGACCATCATCGCGCCTCCGCCGAATTCGCGGGCGAAGTCCTGCGCGCCGAGGGCTGGGATGAGACGCGCATCGCGGCTGTCCAGCACTGCATCCGCGCCCACCGCTTTCGCGGCGACGAGTCGCCGCAGACCATCGAGGCCAAATGTCTCTTCGACGCGGACAAACTGGATGTGCTCGGCGCCATCGGCGCGGCGCGCGCCATCGGTTACGCCACGCTGGCAAACGAACCCTGGTTTGCCGAACCCTCGCGCCAGTTCATCGAAACGGGCAAAGAGGAGCAGGGCGAACCGCACAGCGCGTATCACGAACATCTCTTCAAACTTCGCAAAATTCCCGCCCGCCTGCACACGCAGACCGCCCGCGCCATTGCCATCGAACGGATGAAATACCTGGACGAATTCTTCGAGCGCCTGATTGACGAATGGCAGGGGAAGCAATAAAATTGCCGCGCTCTTTCGGAGGTCTTCATGCAAATAGATATCATCGGCGTGCCGATTGACCTCGGCGCCGACCGCCGCGGTGTGGACATGGGACCAAGCGCCATTCGTTATGCCCACCTCCAGCCGCGGCTCGAGCAATTGGGCTACACCGTCGCGGATACCGGCAATGTGGATGTGCCGATTGCCGAAATGTGCTCCGTCACCGACCCGAAATTGAAATACGTTGACTGCATCGTGCCGATGGGACGCCGCGTCAGCGGGGCGGTGGCTACCAGCGTGCAAAGCGGTCATTTCCCGCTCGTGCTCGGCGGCGACCACAGCCTCTCGCTCGGCTCCATCCGCGGCGCGGCCAAACACAAGCGCCTCGGCGTCCTGTGGGTGGACGCCCACGCCGATTTCAACACGCACGAGACCACGCCCTCCGGGAACATCCACGGGATGCCGCTGGCCGCGCTGTGCGGACTCGGTCATCCGAGCCTGGTGCGGCTCTACGAAGAAGCGGTTCCCGTCGTGGACCCGAAGCGGGTCGCCATTATCGGCGCGCGCGACCTCGACCCGGGCGAGAAGACCAACTTGAGCGAGGCGGGTGTCATGGTGCAGAGCATGGAGCAGGTTGACCGCTATGGCCTCGTCACTGTGACGGAGAAGGCCATCGAGCGCATCTCCCGCGACGTGGACGGCCTCTATCTCTCGTTCGATATGGACGCGCTCGATTCGCATCACGCGCCGGGCGTCGGCACGCCCGTCCCCGGCGGGCTGACCGACCGCGAGGCGCATCTCATTTGCGAGATGGTCGCGGAAACGGGCAAACTGATCGGCATGGATATGGTCGAAGTGAATCCCATTCTCGATACACAGAACCAGACCGCCCATCTCGCCCTCGACCTGATTCTCACCAGCCTTGGCAAGCGCATCTGGAATGGAGCCTGATTTGTCTGAACCCACGCTTCCCGAACTTGAGTTGCTTGCCCGCGCGGCAGGGCAAATTTTGCGCGATGGCTACGAAAAAGACCACGACGTTCAGTTCAAAGGCGTCATTGACCTGGTCACTGAAATAGACCACAAGTCCGAGGCCTATCTACTCGGCGAGATCACGAAGCGATGGCCGGGCAGTCACATCCTCTCCGAAGAAGTCGGAGAAGTGAAAGGCGGCGACACGTTTCTGTGGTACGTGGATCCGCTGGACGGCACGGTCAATTACGCCCACGGCGTACCGGTCTTTTGCGTGTCCATCGCGGTGGCGTGGGGCGGGCAGACGCGCCTCGGCGTGGTCTACGACCCGATGAGAGATGAGATGTTCGCCGCCGAGAGGGGCCGCGTCGCGCATTTAAACGGACGCCCGCTCAAAGTCTCCGCGGCGACCGAACTCCAGCGCAGTCTGCTCGTCACGGGTTTCCCATACGACATGTGGACCGCGCCGGTCAACAATCTCGAATATTTCGGCCGCTTTGCGCGCATCACGCAGGGAGTCCGCCGCCTTGGCTCGGCCGCGCTCGACCTGTGTTACGTGGCTGCGGGCCGCTTCGACGGCTTCTGGGAACTCTCGCTCAATCCCTGGGATGTGGCGGCCGGCGGCCTGATCTGCGAGCAGGCCGGGGCGCTGGTTACTAAAATGACCGGCGAGCCCGATTATCTTTCCAGGCCGCCGTCCGTTCTGGCGGCCGGGCCCGGGCTTCATCCCAAAATGCTGGAAATCATTCGGCAGTTATCTCCGGCGTAGTTTCGCCCTGGGGATGTCTTTTTAAACTCGTGATTGCTTATCCTTCATGAAATGGGCAGATTAACTTATGAAACCGAAAAAACGACTAAAACCCCTGAGCAGTTCGAAAGAAATCTTTCGGATCCCTACTATCATTTACTTTCCCGCTTTTCTAGTCTCGCTTGCTGTCGCTGTGTTGAGTTTCTTCGCCGAACCGTTTTCCACGACATATCTCGCAGGTGGAATCATTTCCACACTATTGTTCGCCGCGCTCATTTTCTTTGGCGTTATTCTCCCTGCCATGCATGCAAGCACACTTAAACGGGATGGCGTTAGCGGGACTGCTAAAGTAATAAAAAACGAAAAACGCTCGCGGTTGATAGGCACTCTCGAACCGGACAACCGCGTGCGCGTTTCGTCCATTGTGATCACATTTGAATTTTCTCCCGAGGGCTCAACGTTCCCTTTGCTGCTCGAAGCGGATGTGGAAAGGGTCACAGCATCCATGCAGGAGGGCAAGACAATGAGAATCACCTATTCCAAAGCCAATCCGCGAATCGTCGAATTGCCGGGAGAATGAGCTGAGCATTCGTAGGGCGGAACACAGAACCCACCCAACCGTCCAGCAAAGCGTCACCTGACGTGTGGGACTGCCGCTTCGCGGCGTGCGGCAGAACGATTCTTCCAAATCAATCTTGATTTGAAACAAAGTCGCGTTTTAGCGGTGGCGGGTCAAACTTTTCCCTCTTGAACTGCGTCTCATACAATTGAGCGTACAACCCATTCAACGCGAGCAGTTCCTCATGCGTGCCCCGTTCCACGATTTGTCCCCGATCCATCACCAGAATCAAATCTGCCGCGAGGATGGTGGAGAGGCGATGGGCAATGACGATACTGGTGCGCCCCGCCATGACGCGCTTCAGGGCTTCTTGAATCAGCGCTTCGGATTCGCTGTCGAGATGGCTCGTCGCTTCATCCAGCACAAGAATCCTCGGGTCCTTGAGAATGACGCGCGCCAGCGCGATGCGTTGTTTTTCGCCACCGCTCAAACGATATCCTCTTTCGCCGACGATTGTGTCATAACCATCGGGCAAATCCACAATAAAGTTATGAATGTTTGCGGCGCGGGCGGCTGACTCAATTTCGGCTTGCGCGGCGTCGGCCTTCGCATACGTCAGGTTCGTACGGATGGTATCGTGGAAGAGATACGTCTCCTGCGTGACCATGCCGATGGCGGATGAAAGCGAATCGAGCGTCACATCGCGCAGGTCGTGTCCGTCAATGCGGATGACTCCGTCGGTGGGGTCGTACAGGCGCGGGATGAGATACGTCAGCGTGGTTTTGCCCGCGCCCGAGGGACCGACGAGGGCGATCAAGTTTCCGGGGCGGGCGATAAAGGAGACTCCCGTCAAAGCGACCTCGCGCGCTTGAGATGTGGAATCCGCTTCGGGGGAGTCGGAGGCGCTTTCGGTCTGACCACTGACCGCGGGCGACCGACCATTTCTCCCCCTGGCAGTTGTCTGTCGTCCATCGTCCGTTGTCGGCTTTGCCAAAGACAGCACCGCGCTGACATCTTCATGCCGTCCATAACGTTTGACATCCTTCAACAATTTGGATGGGTCAATTTGATAGTTGAATGAAACGTTATCGAATTCGAGTTCGCCTCTGACGTCGCGCAATTCGATTGCATTTTCTTTTTCGATAATGTCCTGCGGCAAATCAATGACCTCGAACACGCGCTCGAAGGAAACCATGCTGGTCGAAAACTCAACAGGCGCGCCAGCGAGTCCTTGCAGCGCGCCGTACAGTTGACCGAGGTACGAGCCGAATGCAACGATGGTGCCGACGGTGAAGACATCGGTGATGACGAAGTAGCCGCCGAGACCATAGACCAGTGCCGTGCCCACCGCGCTGACGAGTCCGAAGATGACGAAGAAGGTCGAGCCGACCACCGCGCGCTTGACGCCGATATCGCGCACGTTGGCGGCGCGTTCACGGAAACGTTTCTCCTCTTCGCGGGCGCGACCGAATAACTTGACGAGCAGCGCGCCGCCGATGTTGAGGGTCTCGTTCATGTGCGCGTTCATCTGGGCGTTCATGTCCATGGCTCGACGGGCAATGTCGCGCAGGACGGTGCCGAGTTGCTGCGCGGCGATGATGAAGAGCGGAAGGATCAACACGCTGACGATGGTCAGCCGCCATTCGAGCGTGAGCATGACCGCGAGGAGCGCAATCGCTTCGATGAGGTTGGTCACGATGTTGACGATGGTGTTGCTGATGGCGTTCTGCGCGCCGACCACGTCGTTGTTGAGGCGCGACATCAATTCGCCGACTTTGGTGTTGGTGAAGAAGCGCAGGGACATGCCCTGAAGCCGCGCAAAGAGACTCGAGCGCAGATCGTAAATGACGCCTTCGCCGACGGTCGCGTTCAGCCTGCGTTGAAAGACGTTGATGACGCCAGTGACTGCGGGGATTGCCAGTAATGCCACACCGAGCAAGATGAGTCTGTTCGTGTCCTTGGCGGGAATCACCACGTCAATCATGTTGCGGAAGATGAGCGGCGTCAGCAGGGACAAGCCCGTGGTGAGGAGGATCGTCACCAACATGCCCGCGATGTGCCACCAATATCCACGCGCGTAGGAAAGAACTCGAAGTAAGAGTTGTCGCGTTACTTTGGGCTTTTCGTCGCCCTGACGCATTGTTATGTACCAAGCACTGCCGTGCCACATAAGGTAGTCTCCTGGTCTGATAGTCAGATAGTCAAATAGTCAGATAGCCTGATAGTCAGATAGTTGGATAGTCGTTCGTCGAATGGCGGTTTGACCATTTGATCATCAGACTATAAGGCTAAAAGACGAATTCGGTCAACTGGACGAAGGGGGAGGTGGAGGGGAGGATGATGAGAATGGGAGGAGAAGTCGCACTTCATTACAGTTTCGCCCCACCATCTTTTGTTATAATCTTTTCAAAGGCACTTGTAGTAACAATTGAGCTTTGCTGTTGTAGTTCCTGCGACAGCCCATTTGCAAGGTTTGCCTTAAGCGGCTGTGACAGTGACGGTGTTCGAGTTGTCTGTTGCCTGTCATCGTGTTCGCCTGCGCCGCAGTAAGCGGAATTAATCTACAAGTGCCTTGATTTTTCTATGACCAAGAAACTGCTATCCACGACGCCAGATGAACAGCGTGAGGCATTCTTTGCACTAGAAACCCGCAGAGATTTGGCTACGCTCTTAGGCTATCGCTATGACGGACTAGTATATCAGCTCTACAAAATTCCAGAAGAGAAGAAGTACGAGACGTTTTATGTGCCAAAGAAATCGGGAGAATTAAGGACAATACATGCTCCATCGTCCACATTGAAACACATTCAAAGACGCTTGAATGAAGTTTTGCAAAGTGTGTATCGTCCGAAGCCTGTAGTTTTTGGCTTTGCAGTGGGGAAAAATATTGTAGATAACGCGGAAAAGCACAAGAAAAAGAACAGGGTACTGAATATTGATTTAGTGGATTTTTTTCCATCCATAAACTTTGGTCGCGTTCGCGGCATGTTTTTGCACAAGCCTTACAAGTTGCCTGATGAAGTAGCCACGACTCTTGCTAAGATTTGTTGCTTTAATAACTCATTGCCACAAGGAGCTCCCACATCGCCTATTATTTCAAATATGATTTGTGCACAAATGGATAGCCAACTCCAAGATTTGGCATGGAAGCATCGTTGTTTTTACACCCGGTATGCTGATGATATAACCTTTTCAACAACCTTGCGTGAATTTCCTACAGAAATCGCTAAAGTGGATTCTGTTCTATCTGTCGAGCTTGGACAGGAATTAAAGGACATTATCCAGAAAAATGGTTTTGAAATTAATGAAGGTAAAGTAAGAGCTTTCGCGTATTTCCAACGTCAAGAAGTGACAGGATTAACTGTCAACAGGTTTCCAAATGTCAGGCGTAAATTTATTATGCAGATTCGTTCTATGTTGCATGCCTGAGACAAGAAAGGATTGCAAGCAGCGGAAGCAGAACATCACGAGTTTTACAACAAGAAACATCGCAATCCAAATAACAGGTATCCAAGCTACAAGAAGATTGTAAAAGGAAAAATTGATTTTTTGGGAATGGTAAAAGGACGTAATAATTCAAAATATTTGAAATTCAGGCGAGAATTTCTCCGCTTACGCCGAAGAGATAAGAACGTCCCGCTAAAGGATATTTCCGCAAAAACCGAAAGCAAGATAATCATTTTTACCGAGGGTCCAACAGATCCGCCAATTCTGAAAACCGCATGGAAAAAATTGTACGAGGATGAGATGTTATTTACAATTGCTCCTGTAGAGATAAAGCCTGGGATAGCAACTGGAGCGATGGCTTTAGCTGATGAATTGAATACTCATCGTAAGCAACACGGTATAGCGATTGGCGTGTTCGATAGAGATGGTGAGGGAATCAGAGCTTATAAAAGCCTTCATTCAGAGTTTGAAGAAAAGGATGATTATAAAATCTCAATGGACAGGAATGCAGCAGCTATCTTGTTGCCAATCCCTGCGGGCAAAGAAAAACTTGCAAAGCTAGAAAAACTTTGGATAGAGAACTACTTTAGTGAAACAGCACTAAGCACAAAGACAGATGATGGAGAAGGTCTCGTTTTTGAGTATAAGCCTGTAGTGGTTACAAAAAGGATTGAAAACAAGATTCTTGAGGAAACGAAAACCGATGAAAGAAGTTTAGAAACAGCAGTTATAAAAGACGGGAAGAAGGATTTTGCGGAAAAGATCGTTCCCACATTGCCAATGGATGAATTTAAGGCTTTTGAGTTGGTATTTGAGAAAATCAATGAAATCGCTATGCTGCTTCAGAATATTGATGAGACAGATGTAACGAAGGATATCTGATGACGAGGAAATGCCGTCACTCGCGCGGGGTTTGACCTCACCCCTGCCCATCTTCTAAAGAGAGGGGCGTCACGCGGTAAAAAACAAAGCCCGACGATTTTTCACGTCGGGCTAAAAGTTGAGTCTTCAGTCTCGCTACACAGCCAGCGGGGAGAGTTTGTACACGCGGGCTAATTTGGTTGCGGTGGTGAAATCCTTTTGACGAAGCGCCTCACGAACATCGTCCAGTTTCATTGCGTCGTTCACGGATAAATAAGGGGACCAGTCGTCGTCTGTGTAAATCAGTTCCACGTCCACTTCGGCGACGTATTCGTCAACGTGAACTAACTTGGAAATCTGTTTTTTGGTCATTTCTTTCTCCTTGTAAAATCATCCGACCAGCGCGCGGGGGTGGGTCTGTAAGCAGTCACCAGCACAGCAGGTGATGATGCGTTCTTGGGAATGCCCCAGAGAATGTGAATTGGTTTACCCTGCTTGTCCTTTTGTAAAACCAGTACACAAGGACCTTTGGGGTAATCGGGATAATCTTCAACGATAGTTGCTTCAGCAACACCTGCCATCACATCGCGCACGAGAATATTGTCATCAGCCAGTTCATCATATCCATGAGCGGAAATTTGGACTTGGTTTTGCTCGACGAGTCCGCGGATTTGGTCAAATGTCTCGCTCATGATTGGAATTATACATGAAAACAAAATAACATTGGCGGATTGAACCTTTTCTCCTCTTGTGACATAATTGTTTTCGATAGGAATGGAGAGCCATCAAATGTTCGAAGTAACCTCCTCCTGGAAGTCTGCCTTCCCCGGCGCGCACGCAGGGATTTTGGTCATGCACAATGTGTCCAACCCCGCGCATCATGCCAAACTGGAAAAACGCAAGACAGAACTCGAACAACAATTGCGCGCGCAATTCGCAGGGCAGGATCGCGCCGCGATGGCCCGCCATCCCGTCTTGCAAGTCTATGGCGAATACTACAAACGTTTCAAGAAGACCTATCACGTCCAACTGCAATTGGAGTCAATTGTCCTGAAAGGGAAGTCCATTCCAAGCGTGGCGTCGCTGGTCGAAGCCATGTTCATGGCGGAGATGAAAAACATGCTGCTGACGGCGGGACATGATTTGGATGTCCTGCGCCTGCCCCTCACATTGGACATTTCAAAAGGGGCGGAGAGCTACACCTTGCTGAGGGGCGACGAACAGATCCTCAAGCCTGGCGACATGTTCATCAGCGACCAGGGCGGCGTCGTTTCGAGCATCATCTACGGTCCCGACCAACGGACGCAGATCACCGCGTCCACGCGCAATGTTGTGTTCACGGTTTATGCGCCAGCGGGAATCGAAAAGCAGGCAATTACCGAGCATTTGCAGGATATGCGCGATGATGTGCAGGTCATTGCGCCACAGGCGCAGGTGGATTTGCTTGAAGTGTATGGAGAATGAACCCAGGTGACTGTCATCCGGCGGACGACAGTCACCCTTTTCTTCACGAAATTCTTGACTTTAATTCCTTCGGGTCGAGATACATTTCCACATAGCCGCAGTTCGGGCAGGCGCGCGCCTGGCGGAGCTGCGTCACGGTTCTCAACATTCCCGTTTGCTTTTTCGATACATATCCAATCGGGTCACTCGCAGACAGTAGACCTTCGTCCATGGGCTGGTTGCACTTTGGGCAG
>JBBIKC010000009.1:0-81559 GCA_037445635.1 Chloroflexota bacterium | reverse complement strand
AATACGGCGGCTGGTGGCAGACGGCCGAGGCGCCGGTCGTTCCGAGCGCGGGGAGCGTGTTGAGCCGCGCCCTTCCGGTCAATGCCGCCGAATTCGAGGAGGGCGAGTTCTTCATCCTGCCGTTCGTCTCGCCGGTGCTGGGCGAGGCCGGGGCCAACAAGCCCTGGCTGCAGGAAATCCCCGACCCGACCACAACCGTGATGTGGAACACGTGGGTGGAGGTCAATCCCGAGACCGCGCATGAACTCGGCCTCGAAAACGACGACGTGGTCTTGATCACGTCTGCGGCCGGGGCGGTGGAAGCGGCCGTTTACGTGTACCCGGCCATTCGTCCCGATACGATCGCTATTCCTTTTGGACAGGGTCATACCGCGTACGGTCGTTACGCGGCCGGACGCGGAGCGAATCCCACCGACCTACTCGGTCTCACGCTCAATGAGGCCGGTGACCTTGCGTTCGCAGGCATGAAAGTGCGCATTGACAAGACCGGCAGGAAACGTGAATTGTCCCGCCTCGAAAGCCGTATCGGTGTGTACGGTGAAGGACTAGAGGAACATTAGAGGAGCGTACCATGATTGATCTGAATTCAGTCGGCGCAAAGGGCGCAATCGCAGAGGAGGCCGAGGGGACCTGGGGCATGGTCATTGACCAGGACCTGTGCACCGGTTGCCAGGCGTGCGTGGCCGCCTGCGCCATGGAAAACAACATTCCTTTCGTGGGCGAGGAGGACGCCGGCTACGGCCGGGCGATGCACTGGATCCGCGTGGAGCGTTTCTGGGAGGGCGAATATCCGGACGTCCGTATGACTCCCTATCAGCCCATGTTGTGCCAGCAGTGTGGACATGCCCCCTGCGAACCGGTCTGCCCGGTGTTCGCTTCCGTGCACAGCGCCGCGGAGAATTTGAACCTGCAGGTGTACAACCGTTGTGTAGGCACGCGGTACTGCGCCAACAACTGCCCTTATCAGGTGCGCGTCTTCAACTGGCGCGATTGGGAGCGGCCCGAACCGCTGAACAACCAGTTAAACCCCGAAGTGACCGTCCGCCGCCGCGGCATCATGGAAAAGTGCACCTTCTGCATCCAGCGCATCCACCGCGCCGAAGACGCCGCGAAGGCGGAAGGGCGCGAAGTAGCCGACGGCGAGTTTGCCCCGGCCTGTGCCCAGGCCTGCCCGGCGGATGCCATCGTCTTCGGCCGCGTGGACCATCCCGAAAGCCTGGTCAGCCGGCTGGCGCGCAGCGGACGCGGCTTCGAGCATCTCGGAGAACTCGGCACCCTGCCCAAAGTGACATATCTCAAGGGAGGCACGGACTATGGCCGTAGCAGCTAAACCCCTGCCGGGCGCGCACGCCCACGAGCACCGCTCCCACGAGGAGCATCTGCGCGAGCAACACCTGATGCTCGATCCCATGCCGCGCGGCGAAATGAACGCCATGGTCATGGACTCGATGCACACCACCTCGTGGAAGTTCTGGGCGGTCTTCATCTTCCTTTCCATCGTTGTGGCCGTCTGCCTGTTCGGCGCATGGGGCTACATGATCGCACAAGGCCTGGGCGTGGCAGGCGTGAACCGCCCCTCGTACTGGGGCATCTTCCTCGTCAACACCGTGTTTTGGATCGGCATCAGCCACGCCGGGACGTTCATCTCCGCCATCCTGCGCGTCTTCAAAGCCGAATTCCGCCGCCCGTTCACGCGCGCCGCGGAACTGATGACCACCTTTGGCCTGGTGCAGGCGGGATTCAGCATCTTCATGCACATGGGCCGCGTCTGGCTGTCTTACTGGCTGTTCCCCTACCCGAATCAGCGCGGGCTGTGGCCCAATCTGCATTCTCCGCTTTCCTGGGACCTGCTGGCAATCACGACCTACCTGCTCTCCTCAACGATGTACCTCTTCCTGCCGCTCATCCCTGACCTGGCCATGGCGCGCGACCGTTCGACCGGCTGGCGCAAGACGTTCTTCAAAATCCTCGCGCTCGGCTTCCGCGGCACCGAAGGCGAGTGGACTCACCTGCGCAACGCCATGAACATCTTTGCGTTTGCCATCATCCCGGTCATGTTCTCCGTGCACACCATCGTGTCGTGGGACTTCGCCGCGGCCACGCGTCCGGGCTGGTCGTCCACGATCTTCGGCCCGTACTTCGTCATCGGCGCGCTGCATTCTGGCATGGGCGCGGTCGTCATGGTGCTGGCAGTCATCCGCGCCACGATGAAGAATATGAAATACTTCATCCGCCCCGAACACTTCGAAGCCATCGGCAAACTGATGCTGATCATTTCCATGGGCTGGGCCTATTTCTTCTTCAACGACTACATGGTGCAGTGGTACGGCGGCGACCAGTGGACGAAACAATTGCTCCACTGGCACGAAGCCGGCCCGATGGGCTGGATGTGGTTCGCCATGCTCATTTTCAACATCGCCATCCCCTGGGCGGTCCTGTGGAATAAAAAATGGCGTTCCTCCCCCTGGCTGGTGTTTGGCGTCGGCCTGTTCATCAATGTCGGCATGTGGTTCGAGCGCTACATCATCATCCCCATCTCGCTGACCATCAACCGCATGCCGTTCACCTGGCGTCTCTACGAGCCGGGCGTCGAAATTCCTCTCAGCATTGGCACGCTGTCTCTCTTCATCCTGCTTTACATGGCCGCCTCCCGCCTGATCCCGCTCGTCCCGGTCTGGGAGGTGCAGGAGGGCCAGATGGCGCACTCGCTCAAGAAGTTCGGACGCGAGACGGTCGTGACCGTCAGCGACCTGGAATAGGATACGGATATGGCCGATAAATCCACCTTCCTTGCGCTCTTTTCGGACCTCGAGCCGGCCGCGGATGCAATTGAGCGTCTGCGCGCCCTGGGCGTCGGCGACGCGGATATGAACGTCATCTCCGGCATTCCCGTTACCGAGGGCATGCTCGGCCGTCCGCGCCAATGGACGAACGTCCCGCGGCTGGCTTTGGGCGGCGCGACCGGCGGTTTTCTGTTCGGCGCGTTCCTGGTATTCGGCACTCCCAACCTCTATCCCGTTTTCGTCGGCGGTCAGGGGCTCCTGCCCGGCCCGCCCTCCGTGGTCGTCCTCTTCGAGATGACAATGCTGGGCATGCTGATTGCCACCTTCGTCGGCGTCTTCCTGGATAGTTTTTTCCCGTCCTACTCGCCCAAGGAATACGTACGCGAGATCAGCGACGGGAAGATCGCCGTCCTGTTCTCCTGCCCGGCCGACACCCAAAAGGAGATTGTGGAGGCGGTCAGCAAACTGGGCGCAGAATCCGTCGAACCTGCGGAGGCGCAGCCATTATGAGGCTTTTGAAACAACTCTTTTCGCTTTTTGTCGTCGTGAGCGCCATTCTGGGGCTTCTATTCCTCTTCACGTATGACGTGATCAAGATTGACTGGATCGTGTTCATGGAAATACAGCCCTCGTACCGCCCGATGGAAGACCCTCTGCCGTTACCGGTCCGCTCCATCCCGGTCGAAGGGGCGGTCTCCATCCCGAAAATGGGCGCGCCGGCCAATCCAGTCGCGCCCGATGAAGTATCCATCGCGCGCGGCGCTCAACTTTACAGCATCCATTGCGCCATGTGTCACGGCGCGGAGGGATTGGGCAACGGTCAGATCGCGGCGTTCCTTGCGCCCAACAAACCCGCCAACCTGACGACCGATGTCGTTCAATCCAAGAGCGACGGAGCGCTTTTTCTGACCATTACCAACGGCGTGGATGGGCGTATGCCCGCCCTCAACGAGAACCTGCTTGTGCGTGAACGCTGGGATGTGATCAATTTCCTCCGCACATTGGCTGCTCCCCAGCAATAGACCAGGATTTGGATTATGGACGATTTCAAGAAACTCATCTATGGCGTGTTGATCGGCTTCGCCGCCCTGATTGTAGTGTTCGTTGCGTTTACCTTTTTCTGGTCATGTGGATTCGATGCGGCCTGCCGTCAGGCCGAAACGGCAGCGGTGCGCACACCCATCCCGACGCTCATCCCAGCCACGCTTCCGGTCCCGGCGCGCGGCGAGGCTGTGACCTTCAATAAATGCCAGGTGGCGGCGATCAATTTGATCGCGGCCTGGGTCTCTTCGGGTTATCCCGAAAAAGACGCGTTCCCATTCACGGATGTCAGCGGCGCGCCTTGCGAGGGGACGTATGAGCAGGATATCCGCATGTTGTTGAACGAGTCGAACCTATGGTACGCAGGCGCGTTGGCCTGCACCTCGTGCCACAACCCGACCCTCTCCGAAACCGCGGCGCAAATGGACTTGTCCACTTACGCAGGCATCCTGGCGGGGTCCCGCCGCGCCTCGGCGGATGTCACCGGCAATGATATTCTGGGCGGCGGTGTCTGGGAGCAATCGAAGTTATATGAGATGCTGGTCGTTAAGAAGACTATGCCGTTTGGCCGTCCGCCGGACGCCCCGGAGGAAGGCCCATTGGTCTTTGCGGGAGTCAGGCTCGAGGTCACCGCTGTGGAAGCGACACCAACACCCGGCCCGTAGAAGAAATCAAAACCAGGTTCCATGTTCGGAACCTGGTTTTCGTATGTGGCGGAGAGGGCGGGATTTGAACCCGCGTTCCCTTTCGGGAAACACGCTCTCCAGGCGTGCGCGCTAAACCGGGCTACGCGACCTCTCCGTGTGAACAGCGGCGGGATTATACCACAGGCAAATTCGGTTATTTCCTTTTCTTCGGCGCGGCGGGCACGTTCTCGCGCGCTTCCAGCAGGCCCCAGCGACTTGCACCGAGATACAGGATTTCGAGGATCAAATCGTTGTAGGCAATGCCCTCGGCCGCGGCTTGCAGGCACAGGTCGCTGTAATCGGGGGTGAGGCCTGGCAGGGTGTTGATCTCCATCAATCGAGGATTACCCTCGTCGTCAAGGCGGATGTCAGTGCGCGAGACGTCCAATGCATTGAGCAGGAGGTGAGCCCGCCAGGCGAAATGTTTGAGTTTTTTCTCAAGTTCAGGATCGATATTGGCGGGACAGATGTAATCGGGTGCGCCTTCCTCGCCGACATCCTTTGCCTTGGCGGCCTGACTGTAGACCTGCGGAGTGACCGAGCGGCTCGCGTCCAACTCTAGGACGGGGAAGCGGTGGAAGCCATCCTTGTCGTCGTACCATTCGGGATGGCGCGAGTAGAGTTTGGCGTCGGCGCGTCCCATCACGCCGACGGTGAACTCTCGGCCAGAGAGGAAGGTCTCCACCAGCGCGGGCTGGTTGTAGGAGCCGATCACCCATTTGACGCGCTCGCGTAATTCGTTCTCGCTGTTGACGATGGCTTTCGCGTCCACGCCCATGCCTGTCCCCTCTCGGGCGGGCTTGACGAAGAGCGGGAACTTCAAATCGGGGCGGAGGGGTTCATCGCCGATGAGGAACTCCTGAAAGGGCGCGACGGGCAGGCGTCGGTCGCGCCAGATGCGCTTGGTGAGAGTCTTGTCGAGCGAAATGGCGTTGGTCAGTACGCGCGATCCCGTGTAGGGGATGCCGAGCATTTCGAGCAGCGCGGGGACGTGGGCCTCGCGCGCGTCGCCGCCGAGTCCCTCCGCGATGTTGAAGCAAATGTCTGGCGCGTATTCCTGCACCGACTGCGGCAGGGTACGGTCGGCCATGAGGAACTTGGTCTCGTGGCCGTCGCTTTCGAGCGCCGCCTGGATGTGGTGGATGGTCTCGATGTGGTCGAAGTCTGCGAACGCGTCGGGTGGGACGCCTTCGGGTCTGGGCTGGCTCTCGTCCTTGATGTTGGCGATGACGGCGATCTTCCAATAGCGTTTCATGCGTGAGGGAGGTTTCTCCATGGGGAATTGGCTCCTTTGTGTCTAATGCCTTTGCAAAACCAGTATAAAACATCACAGCCATCTGGCAAGGTTTTTGAAGGGGGAGGAAGTTTAAAATTTCGGCTCTTTGAGAATTGGTAAAGTAGATTTTTTTGTGAGTAGACGAGTTTGCTGGAAAACATATTTCTTACCACGGAGTATCCATAAACTCCGTCCACCCCGAAATACGAAAATGGCGTCCAACGTCTCCTGACGTTGGGTTTCCAAAGTCTGGAGGCTTTGGAGTCCGCGCCCATTGCAGACATAGAGATAAAAGACTCCGTGACTCCGTGTACCGCTTTACGCTCCCTTCAAGGACGCGAGGATTTTTCCGAAGCACACAATTCATTCACAGAATCTGAGTTTCTCGTGTACGCGTCATTTCTATACTGTGGGCGATCTAACGCACTGAGAGAAACCATGCCAACCACCAGTCAAACCATCCGCAAGTTCAACCGCTTCGAACTCAAATACCTCCTCACCCTGAAGCAGGCTGAACAGTTCAAGTCCGCGTTGCGCGTCTACATGCTCCCCGACCAGCACGCCAGCGACGGGCGTTACGCGCTCACCAGCCTGTACTTCGACTCTCCCGACCTGCGCTGTTACTGGGAGAAGGAATACGGCCTGCGCGTGCGGCGCAAACTCCGCATCCGCCGCTATGACTCGAACGAACCGCTGACCGAAGCAACGTCCGTCTTCGTGGAGATCAAACAGCGCGTGGACCGCGTCACGCAGAAACGCCGCGCCATGCTGACCTACGGCGACGCCCTGCGCCTGTGCCATGACCGTCAACTGCCCGAGTGCGCGCCCGAAGACCAGGCTGTGGTGGAGGAGGTTTACGCCTTCCTCTGGCAGTATAACCTGCGCCCTGTGAGTATCGTCCACTACGAGCGGCAGGCCTTCATCGGCTCGGAATATGACCTCGGCCTGCGCGTCACCTTCGACACCTCGCTGGCGTTCCAGTCACACCGACTGCGCCTGCACGAGGAGCCCTCGTACCTGCCCATGCTTCCCGCCAACCAGGTTGTGATGGAGATCAAGGTCAACGAGCATATTCCCTTCTGGCTGACGGAGTTGATTGCCGACCACAACCTGCAAATGGTGCGCGTCAGCAAGTATTCGCGCAGTATCGAAGCCGCGCAGAACATACCCTCCCTGCACTGGCGCAACCTGCCCGCCGAAAACGCGGAAGACGCGCTGGCCACGTCGCTCTCTGTGTTCAGCAGGCTGGAGCAGAGGATGGGAATCGGTAGAGAGTAATAATACTTACCCTCACCCTACCCCTCTCCCGAAGGGAGAGGGGACTCCCTTCCCCCCACGGGGGAAGGGCTGGGGATGAGGGAGAATCGGAGAACCCTCATGGATATTTTCAACCTGCAAGACCTTACCAGTGAATTCACCCTGCTCGACGTGACCCTCGTCCTTGTGCTTAGTTTCGCCCTCAGCGCGTTCATCGGCTGGATTTACCAGATCACGCATCGCGGCACATCGTACACGCAGAGTTTCGTCTTCACGCTGGTGATGAACGGCATGATCGTCGCGCTCGTCATGCTCATCGTCGGCTCGAACATCGCCCGCGCCTTCTCGCTTGTCGGCGCGCTGTCCATCATCCGCTTCCGCAACGCCGTCAAAGAGACGCGCGACGTGGGCTTCATCTTTTTCACGATGGCAGTCGGCATGGCAATCGGCACGCGCTTCTATTTGCTGGGCGTCGTCGCGGCGGTCGTCATCAGTCTCATCGTCCTCTTGATGACGCGCCTCAACTGGTTTGCGCGCGAAATGGCGACCCAAATCCTGCGCGTGCAAATCCCCAACGGCCTGCCCTTCGACTCGCTCTTCGACCGTGTCTTCGTCAAGTACACCAACGCATCGGAACTCATCAGCGTGGATTCCGTCCAAAGCGGCACGATGACCGAGTTGATCTACAGCATCGGCCTCAAGAAGTCCGCGCAGATGCAAGATTTCCTGGCCGAAATCAAGAAACTCAACGGCGATAACAAAGTCACGCTCATCGCGGGCTACAACGGCACAGACCTTTAATCTCCCTCACCCCTGCACCTCTCTCCCAGCGGGAGAGGGGACGGGGTGAGGGCAAGGAGCAACCATGTCCCTCACACTCAAACGCAACATTCGCCTCATCCTCTTGCTGGTCGGCATCCTCGTCCTGACTATTGCCGTCGGACGTTACCCCGTCCTGGCTTACACCTTCTAACTGGAGACCAAAATGAAAAAAATTCTGACATCCATCCTGACCATCCTCCTCATCGTGACGTTGACCGCCTGCGCGGGCGCGTCCTCCCAAACGACCACCGCCTCCGACTCCCCCGTAGCGGGCGCGCCGACCCAGGCCCTATCCACCCCCATCGCCTCCGACTTCGACGCGGACGACACAACCGTCAGCGTGGACTCGGCTGGGGCGACAGTCATCCGCTTCGAGGGCGATTCGATCCGAGCGGAGGGGAGCGGAGTCAACGTGGACGGGACGAGCGTCACCGTCACGGCGGCGGGAGTCTACAGCATCCAGGGCGTCCTCGATAACGGCCAGATCATCGTGGACACGCAGGACGCGGAAAATGTCACGCTGATTCTCAATGGCGCGACGATCACCAACGCGTCGGGCGCGCCGATCTATGTGGCCAACGCCGAGAAGGTCATCCTCACGCTTGCAGGTGGGACGCAGAACGCGGTGACCGACGGCGCGAGTTACGCGTCGCTGGATGAGAACGGCGAGCCGAACGCGGCGATTTTCAGTCATGACGACTTGACGATTAATGGTAACGGCGCGTTGACCGTGACCGCCAATTACAACAACGGCATCGCCAGCAAGGACGATCTGAAAATCGTCAGCGGCACGATCACGGTGAACGCCGCGAACGACGGCATCAAAGGCAAGGACTCGGTCTCGATCAAGGACGGCGTGATTTCGATCAACGCGGGCGCGGACGGCATCCAAACCACGAATGTGGACGAAGCCGAGAAGGGTTACATCCTGATCGAAGGCGGCACGCTGAATATTGTTTCGGGACTCGACGCAATTCAATCCGCGACCAGCCTGCAAATCAGCGGCGGGAACTTTGCCATCACGTCGGGGGGCGGGGCTGTCAACAATAGCGTCACGGGCGGCGGGGTGTGGGGGCCGCGCGGCATGGAAGGCAACCCCAACAAACCCGCCGAAAGCGCCAAGGGTTTGAAAGCCGGCAGCGACCTGTTCCTCCTGGGCGGCTCGTTCGACATCAACTCCGCGGATGACTCGCTTCACAGCAACACGAACATCACGATTGACGGCGGGAATATTTTGATGAAATCGGGCGACGACGGTATGCACGCCGATACCGCGCTGACAGTGAACGGCGGAGAGATCACCCTGACACAATCCTACGAAGGCATGGAGAGCGCGACCATCACCGTCAACGGCGGGACGATCCACCTGACGGCCAGCGACGACGGCATCAACGCAGGCGGCGGCGCGGACGGTTCGGCGGTCAACGGGCGGCCTGGACAGGGCAGGTTCGCGGCGGACAATTCCTTCGTCTACATCAACGGCGGCTACCTCTACGTGGACGCGGGCGGCGACGGCCTCGACACCAACGGTTCGTTTGCCATGACCAACGGCACGGTCATCGTTAACGGTCCCACCGACAACGGCAACGGCCCGGTTGACTATATGGGTACATTTACGATGTCAGGCGGCTTCCTGGTGGCGGTGGGCAGTTCGGGCATGGCGCAGGCGCCGAGCGCGGATTCCACGCAGTATTCTGTCTTGTACAACTTCGAGACCGTGCAATCTTCTGGAACCTTGCTCCACATCCGTTCCCAAACTGGACAAGAAATCCTGACCTTGATGCCAACCAAGGACTACCAATCGGTGATGATCTCCTCGCCTGCGCTGCAAAACGGTGAAACGTACCTGGTTTACACGGGCGGCAGTTCGAGCGGCGCAGCCGTGGACGGCCTCTACTCCGGCGGCGCCTACTCGCCTGGCTCGCAGGTCGCGACGGTCACGCTGACGGGTGTCACCACCTACGCGGGCGCGTCGGGAGGGTTTGGTCCCGGCGGGGGAGGGGGAGGAGGACAACCTCCCAGGCCGTGATCTGCTTTTATGACGCCCTCACATGAGTCAACGATAAAAGTAACTAGACAATCCTTATGCTTTCAGTTATCATTGGCGTCGCCTAGTGCAACGGGGCACAAATAACATTCATGTGACCCAGAACATGTCCCGGGAACTTTGCAAACCTGTGAAAGTCCCTGGTTTGCCCGGATAGGAAAGCCTTATCCGGGCAATTGTACGTAACCAGCAACTTCGCGGCCAGCGACTGGCCCGCAATTATCCCAAATGTGACGGCGTGGAGGCGACATGACGGATCTGCTCAAACAAATCACCGGCGATCTGCAGAGGCAAATCGAGGCGTTTGAACCCGAGATTGGCATCAGCGATATCGGCACTGTGATCGAGGCCGGTGACGGCATTGCGCGTGTGGAAGGACTCGCCAATGTCAAATCGCAGGAACTGGTGCAGTTCGAGAACGGCGTGATCGGGATTGCGTTCAATCTCGAAAAGGACAGCGTCGGCGTCATCGTGATGGGAGACTACAGCGAAATTACGGAGGGGATGACGGCCCGCGCCATGGGACGCATCGCCTCGGTTCCGGTCGGGGACGGGATGGTGGGGCGCGTGGTCGACGCGCTGGGCCAGCCCATTGACGGCAGAGGCCCCATCGCCACGACGGGTTTCCGCCCCATCGAACGCATCGCGCCGGGTGTGGTTTATCGCCAGGATGTGGATACCCCGGTGCAGACCGGTATCAAGGCCATCGACTCGATGATCCCCGTTGGGCGCGGCCAGCGCGAACTCATCATCGGCGACCGCCAGACCGGCAAGACGGCCCTCGCCATTGATACGATCATCAATCAAAAAGGAAAAGACCTGATCTGTATTTACGTGGCGATCGGGCAGAAGAAAGCCGCCATCGCCCGCACGGTCGGCACCCTTGAGCGCCACGGCGCGATGGAACACACCATCGTCGTAGTCGCTTCCGCGGACGATGCCGCCGCCCTGCAATATATCGCTCCCTACGCCGGTTGTGCCATCGGCGAAGAGTTCATGGAGACCGGGCGCGACGCGCTGGTGATTTACGATGACCTCTCGAAACACGCGTGGGCGTATCGCCAGGTCTCATTGTTACTGCGCCGCCCGCCGGGACGCGAGGCTTATCCCGGCGACGTATTCTATCTCCACTCGCGTTTGCTGGAACGCGCCGCGCGCCTAGCGACGAAATACGTAATCGTCAGGAAGGACTTTTCCGAAGCGGTGGCCGAAGAGAAGGATGGGGTCAATGGGAAAGTGTACACCGGCCCCTTGTCCAGGCATGAGGCGGAAGAGGCGCTCAAGGCGATGAAAGACTCCGACAGTTTCAAGATCGCCAAGGTCAAAGGCTCGGGCGGTTCGTTGACAGCCCTGCCGATCATCGAAACCCTGCTCGGCGACGTTTCCGCATACATTCCCACCAATGTGATTTCGATCACCGACGGTCAGATCTTTCTCGAGGGCAACCTGTTCAACGCGGGCATCCGCCCGGCGGTGAACGTGGGCATCTCGGTCTCGCGCGTGGGCGGCGACGCCCAGACCAAGGCCATGAAGCAGGTGGCGGCGCGCCTGCGTCTGGACATGGCCGCGTACCGCGAACTGGCAGCCTTTGCCCAGTTCGGCTCGGACCTGGACAAGGCCACCCAGAACCAGTTGGGCCGCGGCCAGCGTATGCAGGAAATCCTGAAACAGCCGCAATACCAGCCGATGTCATTGGAGGATCAGGTAATCGTCCTGTTCGCAGGCACGAACGGATATGCCGACCAGGTCCCGGTCGAGAAGATGCGGCAATGGGAGTTGGACCTCATCCGCTACATGGCGACTAGCCATCCCGAAATCGGCAGGGACATCGTGGAGAAGAAGCAGATCACGGATGATAACCGCGCCGCGCTGGTCAGAGCACTGGACGCTTTCAAATTAACCTGGCAGGCTTAATTAAGGTGTCAGGTGCAAGAAGGGCAACCGCCCCTCGACCACAGACCATCGGACTAGCAGACTAAACTATGGCTTCAGCACGCGAAATGCGGCTCCGCATTCGGAGCATCAAGAACATCTCCCAGGTGACGCGCGCCCTGGAAGCCGTCAGCGCGAGCAAGGTGCGCAAGGCAGTGCAGGCAGTGACGGCCACGCGCGCCTATGCCGGGAAGGCCTGGCAAGTGCTCAAGCACGTGGCGCAACAGCCGGGGCATCAGACCCTGCATCCGCTGTTGGCGGCGCGCTCCGAGATCAGGAATACGCTGGCGGTGATCGTCACCGGCGACCGCGGCCTGGCGGGCGCGTATAACACCAACATCATCCGCTTTACCGCGCGGCAGTTCGATCATTACAGGAATCCGGTGCAATTCGTCGCGGTCGGCAAGAAGGGCCGCGACCTGCTCCTGCGCCGGCGCAAACCGGTCGTGGCCGAGTTCAGCAACCTGCCTGCCGCGCCCTCTTTTGTGGACGTGTCGGCCATCGGCCGTCTGGCTGTGGACGAGTTCCTCAAGGGCGCCGTGGACGAGGTGTATCTTGTCTATACCGACTTCGTCAACATGGTCAAACAGGAAGTCGTGGTGAAAAAGCTCCTCCCGCTGGAGATTGGCGGCGGTGAGCGCGTGGAGGAATTTGAGCATAAGTCCGGCCCGGCCGCGGCATACATCTACGAGCCCGATATGCGCGCCCTGTTGGATGAGATCATCCCGCGCTTTACTGCGTTGCAGGTTTATCAGGCCATCCTGGAGTCGCTGGCCAGCGAACACGCGGCGCGCATGGTGGCCATGCGCAACGCGACCGATAACGCCCGCGACCTGGCCGGGCAGCTGCAACTGGCGTACAACAAGGTCCGCCAGCAGAGCATCACGAGCGATATTCTCGATATTGTGGGCGGCGCGGAAGCGCTGGCATCTTAGGAAATTCGGAGGCAATCATGGCTGGAACAACTGGACGAGTGGTCCAGATCTTGGGCGGTGTGGTGGACGTTGAATTTCCCGCGGGGCAGACCCCGGAGATCTTCGAGGCCATCGAAATCGAACGCGAGGGGAAAGAGCCGCTTATCCTGGAAGTTCAGAAACAACTGGGCGATAACTGGGTACGCACCGTTTCGATGGACAGCACGGACGGACTCCAACGCGGCGTTCCTGCCCGGGCCACCGGCGCGCCCATCACGGTGCCGGTCGGACCCGCGACCCTCGGCCGCATCTTCAATGTCCTCGGCCGCCCGGTCGACGAAAAGGGCTCGGTCGACGCATCGCTTCGTTACCCGATCCACCGTCCGGCGCCGCCTTTCGCGGAGCAGTCCACCCGCGTGGAAGTGTTCGAGACCGGCGTCAAGGTCATTGATCTGATTGCCCCGTTCACCAAGGGCGGCAAGACCGGCATCTTTGGCGGCGCGGGCACCGGCAAGACCGTCATCATCATGGAACTCATCCGCTCGGTGGCTACCGAGCACGAAGGCAACTCGGTCTTCGCCGGGGTGGGCGAACGCACCCGCGAGGGCACGCAGCTCTACCGCGAAATGATCGAGTCGAACGTCATGAAAGACACCGTCATGGTTTACGGCCAGATGAACGAACCCTCCGGCGTGCGCCTGCGCGTGGGTCTCTCGGCGCTCTCCATGGCTGAATACTTCCGCGACCAGGGCCGCGACGTCCTGCTCTTCATAGACAACATCTTCCGCTTTTCCATGTCGGGTTCGGAGGTCTCGGCGCTGCTGGGGCGCATGCCCTCTGCCGTGGGTTACCAGCCCACCCTTGCCACCGAGATGGGTGAACTCCAGGAGCGCATCACCTCCACGCGCACCGGTTCGATCACCTCGATGCAGGCTGTCTATGTTCCCGCCGATGACTACTCCGATCCCGCGCCGGTGGCGACCTTCACCCACCTCGACGCGACCATCGCCCTCGAGCGCTCCATCGTGGAAAAGGGCATTTACCCGGCTGTGGACCCGCTCGCCTCGACCTCCCGAATCCTCGATCCCAATATCGTGGGCGAGGACCACTACCGCACAGCGCGCGAGGTCCAGCGCGTGCTCCAGCGTTACAAGGATTTGCAGGACATCATCGCCATTCTCGGCATTGATGAACTGAGCGAGGACGACAAACTAATCGTCACACGCGCCCGCAAGATCGAGCGCTACTTCTCCCAGCCGTTCTTTGTGGCCGAACGTTTCACCGGCATTCCCGGCCGCTATGTCCCGCTCAAGGAGACCGTGCGCGGCTTCCGCGAAATCCTGGACGGCAAATGCGACGATCTGCCCGAGCAGGCTTTCATGATGACGGGTACAATAGAGGACGTCCGCGAGAAAGCCGCGAAACTGGCAAAGAGCGGCTAGAGAGGCATTCCCATGCCCATTCGTTGTGAGATCGTTTCCCAGGACCGAATGGTCTTCGAAGGCGACGTGGACATCGTCGTCCTGCCGGGCGCGGCAGGCGAGATGGGTGTCCTGCCGCATCATGCCCCGCTATTGACGACCCTGAAATACGGCTTCATCAAAGTCCGCCGCGAGGGCAGGGAACAGGTCTTCACCGTGGCGGGCGGGGTGGCCGAGGTCCAGCCTGACATCGTCACCGTGCTGGCCGACGCGGCGGAAAATGTCGAAGACATTGACGTGAACCGCGCCGCGGCGGCGAAGAAGCGCGCCGAAGAGATGCTGGCCAAGGGTCCGCCGCCGGACACGGACGCATATCTCGCTATCGAAGCCGCCCTGCGCCGCTCCAACCTGCGGCTGGATGCGGCCCGCCGCTTCCGCAAGGTTAACCGCCCGTCCATTCTCGACGAGCAATAAACCGTGGCCATCTTTTCGAAAGACCTTGGCATTGACCTCGGGACGATGTTCACCCGTCTCGCCGACAGCGGCCAGGTGCTGCTGGAGGAGCCGACCATTGTCGCTATCGAAGTGGCGGAACAGAAGATGGTGGCGGTGGGACAGGAGGCGCGCGACATGTACGGGCGCGTGCCCGAAACCATCGAAGTGGCCCGCCCTCTGAAGAACGGGGTCATTGCAGATTATGAAATTACCGAGACCCTGCTTACGTATCTGTTGCGGCGCGTCAGCGGTTCGATGCGCGTCCTGCGCCCGCGCGTGATGATCTCCGTCCCGTATGGCGTGACCAGCGTGGAACGCCGCGCAGTGTACGAGGCGGTCATGGAAGCGGGAAGCCGCGAGGCCTATCTCATTCAGCAGTCCCTGGCGGCTGCGCTCGGCATTGACCTGCCGATTGGTTCGCCCTCCGGGAACATGGTCATCTGCCTGGGCGGCGGCGCGACCGAGGCGGCCGTGCTGGCGATGTATGGCATCGTCTCGGCGGATACCTTGCGTGCCGGCGGTCTCGACCTGGACGAGGCTATCATTGTCTATGTGCGGCGGAAGTACGGTGTGATTATCGGCCAGGCCACCGCGGAGCAGCTCAAGATCAAGATCGGCGCGGCCGTGCCGCAGGATAACGAACAAAGCATGGAAGTGCAGGGACAGGACCAGGTCACGGGTCTGCCGCGCCCGGTCACACTGACCACGGGCGAGATCGTCGAGGCCCTGCAGGAGCCGCTGAAACATGTGATCGAATCGGGCCGCCGCGTGCTCGAAAAGACGCCTCCCGAACTGGTCTCCGACATTATTGATCGCGGCGTGGCCCTGTGCGGCGGCGGGGCGCTCCTGCGCGGCGTGGACAAATTGCTGACCAAGTCGCTGGGCATCCCCGCTTATCTGGTGGACAATCCGCTAACCTGCACCGTGGAGGGCGCGGCCAAGGCGCTGGGGATGTATAATATCCTGCGGCGCAGTCTGCCGACGGTGTAAATAAAACGGCTTCCAGGAACGGAGGCCGTTTTCCTTTTCCTGTTTGAAGCGGAATGAAACCCGTGTTTTCTGCGGCGAATTGGCAGCGCGGCGATTTGCCCAGCCTGTGGGAACGATGGCGAGGGTGTATTGTTTGGCGAGGAGACTTGCGATGACCTTATCCTGTCCCGCGCGGAAGGAGGAGAAGAGTCCCTTTCTTGAACGCGTGTTGGAAAATCTTCCAGAAAAATCCGTTCAAGTTCTTCAAGACCGCTACTCGGTTCGAGTGCAGTGTTTTGGAAATTTCCGTGTCTTGCTGAATGGCGCGGAAGTGTCGCAGGAACGCTGGGTCTCTGCAAAGGCGCGCGATCTGCTCGCCTATTTCGTCACGAAGCGCGGAGAAAAAATTCCCGCCGATAAAGCCTTCGAGGCGATCTGGGGTGAAAAGGAACGTACCAGCCGCACGGCATTTCATACGGCGCTCTCCCGCCTCCGCAATGCCCTCAAGGCTGGAGACGACAGCCCAGTATGAGCAAGAGTATTGTGGGAACTCGGAAGGAGTCATGTTCTTTGCCCAAAGACCATTGTTGTATTTGAAAACGAGTGCGCCGGTGGTGTCCAGCCCGCGGTCGCTAGCGTATAGTCCCTGACGGCCTCCTTCACGAACGATTGAGATGATGCAACCTCAGTTCCCCTAACCCGGCGAAACCTCCCTCTGCCAATCCGTGATTCCCATAGATCGGGAACTTCTGCCCCGAATCGCGCAACTGCTTCAACGTCTGCGCGAGACCCAGCGTGCCGTATTCGCGTGTGCGCGTGGTGTGGTCGAGGTCGAGCATCTCGGTCAGAAATGTTTGATTCGTCCCTGCCTGTTGCAAAATGCGCCCATCGGGGTCAATGATGGTGGAACGCCCGCCGCCCCACAGACCGACCCCGTTCACGCTTACAAAATAACACTGATTGAACAGGGCGTTGGCTTGCGCCATGATTAATTCCAGCGGGCGGTCGGAGGTGGGCGTCAGCGTTGGCTGGATGATGACTTCGGCGCCCATCCATGCCAGCGTGCGCGAGACTTCGGGAAACCACATGTCGTAGCAAATACACAGACCAAACCGCCCCACATTCGGAATGTCGAACACGCAGAATTGATCGCCCGCCGCCGTCCCCGCTTCGTAGGGCAGCCACGGGAACATCTTGCGATACTTCGCCACAATGTCGCCGTCCGGCGAGATCACAACTGACGTGTTGTACATTTTCTCGTCTTCGACCTCCCACATCGAGCCGGGGATGATCCATTGCCGCGTTTTTCGTGCAAGGTCGCATAAACGATCCGTCATCGGTCCTGGCACGGAGCCGCTGTTTTTCTTCCACCAATTCACATCCGGGGGAGTCCTAAACTGCACCAGCCCCGGAACGACCAATTCGTGATACACCACCATGTTGACCCACGGCATCTGCTTGCGGATGTTGAGCGCCACGTCGGACATTTTCTCGAACGTCCCATCCATGTCCCATGCTTCTACGGACATTTGTACGCCAGCAATTCCAAATAGACGACTCATAAGATTCTCCGAAGGTTATGGATTCCATCAGCTTGCTGATGGTTCATGCGACAGCGAGCTGTCTGACTCCATATTGATTTATTCCACAAAATGACAGGCAACCTGACGGGAAGCGCCGCCTCGTACCTGACGTAAAACGGGTTCCGTTTCCTGACAGATTTTCTGGGCGAGGGGGCATCTGGTGTGGAATCTGCATCCTGACGGCGGGTTGATGGGACTCGGCACATTGCCCTCCAGCACCTTCAACTCACGCTTTGTCTCAACGACAGGCATGGGAATTGCGCCGAACAGCGCCTGTGTGTACGGATGCAGCGGCTCGCCGTACACCTCCTCCGCAGAGCCGACCTCTACCAGTTTGCCCAAATACATCACGCCGATTCTGTCGCTGATATGTTGGATGACATTCAAATCATGCGAGATGAACAAATAGGTCAAGCCAAAGGAGCGTTTGAGGTCGTCCAGCAGGTTGATGATTTGCGCCTGCACCGATACATCCAGCGCGGACGTGGGTTCGTCCAGCACGATCAATTTTGGATTCAACGCCAGCGCCCGCGCCACTGCCACCCGCTGACATTGTCCGCCGGACATTTCGTGTGGGAAGCGGTCAAGGTGCTGTGCGCCCAAGCCAACCTGTTCCAGCAGTTCGATCACGCGCGGGCGAATTTCATTCTTTGCCAGAACCTTATGCGTGGTGAGCGGCTCGGCGACGATCTGCTCCACTTTCAAGCGCGGACTCAATGACGAGAGCGGGTTCTGGAACACAATCTGCATCTCACGGCGGATGGGTTTCATGTTCCGCTTATCAATTGTTGTGATGTCCTTTCCGTCGAACAGGATACTGCCCGAAGTCGGCTCGATCAGCCGCAGGATCATCCGCCCCAGCGTGGTCTTCCCGCATCCCGATTCGCCGACCAGGCCGAAGGTCTGGCCGGAAGCGATGGAAAGATCAACTCCATCTACCGCGTAGACGTGTTTGATGTCGCCCGAAAGCCAGCCGCCCGGCAATCGGAAATGTTTTTTGAGGGAATGGACTTCGATGAGGTTGGGCATCTGTTTCAGTAATCAGTAATCAGTTATCAGTTATCAGTTATAGTGAGCAGTGGGATTGACTAAAAAGCAGGAGGCGAGATGATTTTCGCTTACATTCAATAACGCAGGCGCTTCGACATGACATCGCTCGAAGGCGAACTCGCAGCGCGGCGCGAAGGGACAACCTTGCAGCGCGCCGGGGTTGGAAGGAACCGTGCCGGGGATGGCCGCCATCTTTTTCCCGCGCGAGCCGGGCTTGGGAATGGCGTTCATCAACCCGCGCGTGTAGGGATGTTGTGGGTCCTCGAAGATATCCTTCGTGGAACCGATCTCCGCCACGCGCCCCGCGTAGAGGACGGCGAGCCGGTCGCAGGTCTGGGCGACGACGCCGAGATTGTGCGTGATGAGAATGACCGAAATATCGAACTGTTTTTGCAGGTCGCGCAGCAGTTTGAGAATCTGCGCCTGAATGGTGACATCCAGCGCGGTGGTCGGCTCGTCGGCAATCAGCAGTTGCGGGCGGCAGGAAAGTGCCATGGCGATCATCGCGCGCTGCTGCTGCCCACCCGAAAGTTGATGCGGATACGAGTTCAGCACGCGCTTGACATCCGGCAGGCCGACTGCTGCGAGCATTTCAGCGGCGCGTATGTTGGCTTGTTTTGCGTTCAACCCCGTGTGCTGGCGGATGACGCGCGTCATTTGCGAGCCGATCGTAAACACAGGGTTGAGCGACGAAGATGGGTCTTGAAAAATCATCGCAATCTTGCCGCCGCGCACCTGCTCCATCTCAGAGGCGGGCAGATCGAGCAGATTTGTTCCGTCGAAATTGACGACGCCATGGGTAATTTTTGCCGAGCGCGGAAGCAGGCGCAATATCGAAAGCCCCGTGACGGTCTTTCCGCAGCCCGTCTCGCCGACCAAGCCAAACACTTCGCCATGCCGCACGTCGAAGGAGATTCCGTTCAACGCTTTGAGGATGCCGCGCGAGGTTTTGAACTCCAGGTGGAGGTCGGAAACGGCAAGGAGATTGCTTCGCCGCTGCTCGTCTCGCAATGACATGGTCATCGGTACTGCCTCGGGTCGAAGATGTCGCGCAGGGTATCGCCCAGCAAGTTGAACGCCAGTACCACTACGAAGATGGCAATGCCGGGGTAGGTTGCCACCCACCATTGATTCAAAATCAACTCGCGCCCTTCGCTGACCATCAAGCCCCAATCGGGCGCGGGCGGCTGGGTGCCGAGTCCCAAAAACGCCAGTCCGCCCATCGCAAGGATGACCGTACCGAGATCAACAGTGGCTTGCACGAGGATCGGCGAAATCGTATTCGGCAGGATGTGACGCAGAATGATGACCGCGTCGGACACACCGACAGCCTGCGCGGCTTCGACGAAATATCTCTCCCTCAAACTGACCGCCACCCCGCGCGCGATGCGCGTGTACCAGGGCCACCACGAAACGACCAGCGCAATGGCGGCTTTGTCCAGTCCGCGTCCCAGCGCCGAGGTGATTGCCATTGCCAACAGCAAAGAAGGGAACGCCAGGAATAGGTCCGTGACGCGCATGATGACCTCGTCCACCCAGCCGCCTTTGTAACCAGCCAATGCGCCAAGCGGTGTGCCGATCAGCAATGCGAAGAAGACCACGCCCATCGGCACGATCAACGCCGCGCGCGACCCAATGATGATGCGGCTGAGCATATCGCGCCCGAGTTTGTCGGTGCCGAGCGGATGTTCGGGCGATGGAGCCAGCAGAGAGTTGGCCGCATTGGTCTTGCCTGCCCCTTCCAGCGGAGATGGCGCAATCTGAAATGCAAAAACGGCGAGCAAAATAAAAAGAATAATGACGATGGTGCTTGTCAACGCCAGCGGGTCGCGCGCAATGACAGACAGCACGTGACGGAACGTCCGTGTGCGCTCGTTTTCGGAGACGGAGGCGAGAGGGATGGCAGTCATTGTTTTTTCAACACAAAGGGCACGAAGTACACAAAGTTGGGTTGAGCGATGGCTGAGGTTGTGCGTTCCAGATTATCGCGGATGATGGTCGAAAGGGAATTGTCATATTTGCGCGATCTAGACCTTCGTAACCTTGGTGTCCTTCGTGTTTGACTCAATTCAGACTCACGCGCGGATCCACCCAGGATTGGATGACATCCACGATCAGGTTGATGAGAACGTATCCCGCCGCGC
Source organism: Chloroflexota bacterium (assembly GCA_037445635.1). Lineage (GTDB taxonomy): Bacteria > Chloroflexota > Anaerolineae > Anaerolineales > Villigracilaceae > JBFMCC01. The sequence goes on along the minus strand of JBBIKC010000009.1, from coordinate 61,139 downwards.
CGAGCAGGGTCATACCCATGATGGCGGGATAATCGAGATTCAACAACGAGCGGGTGGTGAAAAGCCCCAACCCAGGCCAGGTGAAGATGATTTCGACGAAGAACGTGCCAGTCAGTGCAAAGGCGAAGGTCAAGCCGATCACCGTCAGCGTGGGGCTGATGGCGTTTTTCAAGGCGTAGAGGTAGGTGATGACTCTGTCCCGAATCCCGTAGGCGCGGGCGGTGCGGATGTAGTCCTGTTCCAGCGCTTCGAGCATGGTGGCGCGGGTCATGCGGGCGATGAGTCCGATGGGGTAGGCGGCGAGGGTGAAGGCGGGGAGGATGAGGTGCAGGAGAGAGTCCTTAAGGGCGACCCAGTTTCGGGTCAGGAGTGAATCGAGGACGATGAAACGGGTGATCTCCGTCACGGGGCTGGTGAAGCGGATGTCCGCATCCAGCCTGCCGATGAGCGGAAGCCATTCCAGATTGCGGAAGAAAACAATTTGGAGCAGAAGTCCGAGATAAAAAGCGGGCATCGAAACGCCGATGATGGAGATCAATCGGACGAGCAGATCAGGAAGGCGCCCCTGCCAGCGCGCGCTAAGCACGCCGAGCGGAACGCCGATGAGGGCGGCGAGGAACATGCCCGCAAAGAGCAGTTCGAGCGTGGCAGGCAGACGTTCGGAAATCTCTTGTGTGATGGGGCGCTTGGTGGAAATGGAATTGCCGAGGTCGCCTCGAAGCAGATCGCCCATGTAGATCGCGTATTGAACGGGAAGCGGTTTGTCCAACCCCAATTTCTCGCGGACGCGCGCCAGTTCTTCCTCCCGCGCCTTGGGACCTGCATACAGCGAGGCGGCGTCAGTCGGCACCACCCGTGCAATGAAAAAGGTGATGACCGAGACGCCCAGCAAAACGAAGAGGGAGGTCAGCAGGCGGCGGAGGATGAATTCGAGTTGGCGCATCGCGGGGGTCTCCCTCACCCCTGGCCCCTCTCCCAAAGGGAGAGGGGGACTCCCTTCCCCCAATGGGGGAAGGGCAGGGGATGAGGGAGGGTCTTATTTCGCGGGTCTCAAATCGTAGAAGAAGTACTGCACGAACGGATAGTTCAGATTGTACTTGAAGCCTTCGATGTGTTTGGGGATGATGAAGACGGCTTTGGTATCGAAGAAGAACAAGCCAGGCGCTTCGTCCACGAGCAGGTTCATGGCTTCGACGTATTTTGCCTGCGAAGTTGTCGGGTCGCTCACGGTCAGACCGATGGCCTCGTCAACCAGCGCGTTGAAATCGGGGTTGTTCCAGTAGGACAGGTTGAAGAACGGCTTTTCGGTGTAATAGAACATGGACCACAGATTGTCGGAGCCTGCGTCGGAGTAGGTGGGCCAGTAGAGCAGGAGGAACATGTCCTGGGCATTGGCGGGGTCGCTCTTGGCTTCCTCCCATTGCTGGTTGAAGGCGATGGCTTCGAGGGTCACATCCACGCCGAGTTGAGCGTAGGCATCCTTGATGAGCGGGGCAAAGGCGGCTTCCGTATCGTTCTCCGCGGCATAGGTCAGGCGCAGGCTGAAACCGCCGTTTTCGTAACCTGCCTCTTTGAGCAGTTCCTTTGCCTTGTCAATATCGTAGGTGTATTGCTTCACGTCGGGCGACCAGGGCCACACGCCAGCAGGGACGGGTCCGCGGCTTTGGGTGCCGAGGCCTTTGGCGCCGATCTGGATGATGTCGTCGTAGGGGATGGCGTAGGAAAGCGCCTGGCGCACCTTGACGTTATCCAGCGGCGGGCGCAGGGTGTTGAAGAAACCTACATAGTTGAAGAACGACGGTTCTTCGAGGAAAGTGTACTTGGGATTATCCTTGAAATTGACGTAATTCTCGGTCGGAACGCGGGTGACCAGGTCCACACTGCCCGCTTCAAGAAGTTGCTGCTGGGTCAGCGCTTCGGGGATGATCTGCACGAGGACGGTGTCGTATTGATCATCGTCCCAGCCGCCCCAATAGTCTTCGAATTTCTGGAAGACGATCTCCTGGTCGGGGACATAGGACTCGATCACGTACGGACCTGTACCTGCTTCCACGCCGTTTGCCCAGTAGTTTTCATCTGCGGCGGCGGCGTCCAAAGCCTTGGGGCTGACGATCCAGGCTCCGTAGAGGGAAGAGGCGATCAGGTCGAGCGGCGCGGAAGCGCTCAAATTGAATTGCACCGTCAGGTCATCCACCGCTTCGATGGAATCCACCATCCACCAGATAAAGGATGCGCCGCCGCGTTCCTTTGCGGCTTCGATGGATTTCTTCACCGCCTCGGCGTTCATCGGCTCGCCGTCGTGGAATTTCACCCCCTCACGGAGGTGGAACGTCCACACCGTTCCATCGTCATTGGATTCCCAGCTCTCGGCGAGCAGGGGCGTGAACTGCTCGGCGGAACCTGGCGGATTGATGCGGAGCAGCTGCTCGTACACATTCGCCATGTAGGCCGCTTCGGTTGAGAACGACGCGACAGGATCCCAGGTGGTGATGTTGGCGGTGTTGGCGATCTTCAAGACTTGCGGGACGGCGGGCGCTGGGGCTTGTGTGGGCTGTTCCGCGGGCGGCGCTTCGGTGGTCGCGGCGCCTCCACCGCACGCGCTCAGTACCATCGTGAGCGCAACAAATAGGGACACGAACAAGGGATAGCGTTTCATGGTTTCTCCTTCTTTTGGCACAAGGGTAGTATATATCCTATCACGCGCCGTTTGCAAAAAGTTTGCAGCCTCCCTCTTTCCCCCCATCGCCGCCGAAATCTTTTGCGTTCTGGTACTGGTTTGGCAGCGGCGATGGGGGGATGTCCGAAGGACAGGAGGGTGAAGATATAATTCAGCCAGATGAAGCCCTCCGTCCTCCTCCGCACGAAATTTCTCGTCCCGCGCCCGCGCCCCGATTTTCTTCCCCGCCCCCGCCTGCTGGACTGGCTCGAATCGAATGCGGACAAACGCTTGACGCTGCTCTCCGCCCCTGCGGGATACGGCAAGACGACCCTGCTGGCGGACTTTATCAACGCTTCCGACTCCGCCTTCGCCTGGTACACCCTCGACGCGCAGGACTCCGACCCGACCGTTTTCCTCACCTACCTGATCGAATCCCTGCGGAGCATGAAACGCGCGCCCGAGTCCTTGACGCGCGCCGTCGGGCAGACCGCCCAATCCCTGCTCGATAGCGCCGATTCGTCCATCTCCCCGCAGCGCGTGTTGACCGTGCTGGTCAACGAACTGGCGGAGATGATCGAAACGCCCTGGCTGATCGTGCTGGATGATTATCACTTCATCACCAGTCCTGTCGTCCATCAACTGGTGGGCTTTCTGCTCGAAAATGCCCCCGATGGCTTGCGCCTCATCATCTCCACCCGCGTAGACCCTCCGCTGCCGTTGGCGCGTCTGCGGGCGCGCGGTCAACTGGCGGAGTTACGCGCCCCCTCCCTGCGTTTCCGCGATGAGGAAGTCGCGCATTGGATGCAATCCCGTCTGCCCGATATATCCACCGAAAGCCTGAGCCTGCTCAACGAAAAAACCGAAGGCTGGGCGGCGGCGCTGCAAATCGTACGTTCATCCCTTGGCGGACGCGGCGCGCGGGATGTGGATGCCATGCTTTCAGGTTTGAGCGGCTCCCAGCAATTCGTCTTCGATTATCTGGCAGAAGAGGTCTTCAAGCGCCTGCCAGAGGACATTCAAGAGTTTTTATTGCGCACGTCCATCCTCCAGCAAATGGACGCCTCCGCGTGCAATGCGGTGGCGAGCGTGCAAAATGCCCAGCCCATTTTGGAGGCATTGGAAAAACAGAATCTATTCGTCTCCAGCCTCGATCCACAGAAACGCTGGTATCGCTATCATTATCTGTTTCGCGAATTCCTCCTCAGCCGCCTCCAGCGCGTCGAAACGGAATCGATCATAAGTCTGGAGCGAAGCGCAGGCAGACATTACGAGTCGCAGGGCGAGTTGGAAGCCGCGTTGTCGCATTATCTCAACGCGCAGGATTTTGAATCCGCTGCCAGGGTGGTGTCTGTTTTTGCGGCGGATTACGTCGAGCGCGGACGCGTCGAAGCCCTGCATCGGTATCTCAGCGCGCTGCCCGCCGATGTGATGAAAGCCAACCCCGAATTGCTCCTGCAGCACGGCAACGCCCACTGGCGGTTGGGACAGACGGGCGCGGCGATCGCGGCGTATGAAGATGCGCGTTCTTCGTTCGCGGCGCAAAACAACTTGAGCGGCGTGTGCCGCGCATTGACCCGTCTTGCCGAAGTCAATCGCGCCCAGGGAAATTACCGTCAGGCAGAGATGCTGTCCACCGAAGCCCTGTCATTTGCGAATGAAGACCATGCCGCCCGCGCTGAAGCCTTGATGTCATTGGCGAAAAGCGTTGGCTTTTTAACGGGCATGAACAGGGGACGCCAACTTGCGGAGGAGGCGGTGAACGAAGCGCGGCTGGCGGGCGACCGAGTCAGCGCACTGGCGCGCGCCAACTTTTTGCAGTCGCTCGGTCAAATTTGCTGGTGGCACGGCGACCCACAGGCGACGGTGCGCTTCTGCCAGGAAGCCTTGCAGATCGCGCCCGAAGAATTTTCGCCTATTGGCGCGCAGGCATATATCTCGCTGGTCACGCCGTATTTATATTGGCGCGAATTGGACAGGGCGCTGCAATATGCCGAGCGTGGATTGCAAATTGCCCAGACGCTTCACTTGAAAGAACTGCTTCCCAGCGCATACACCGCTTTAGGCAACGTGTTAACGCGCTTGGGTGAAACCGCCCGCGCCGAAGCCAGCCTGCGGCAGGGCATGGAGATTGGTCAGCAGTTGGGCCTGGCTTCGTATGAGCAGTTGATGGCGACGGGTTATCTCGCTTACAACCTGTGCGAACAGGGGCGCGTCGAAGAAGCCCGTCAGCTGGCGGAAGGCGCCTTGTGGTCGTACACAGGCAATCTCGATACGTATGAAGCGTACGTTTGCCGCAGTGTGCTGGCAGATGTCGCATTGGAGAATCGTCAACTCGACAAAGCCGAACGGCTCTACAGCGAGTTGGTCGAAGTCGGGGAACGCCGCCAGTTTCGTATTCCGTTGGCAATGGTGTATTTTGGGCTGGCGTACATTCATCTCGAAACCAAGCGAAACGAAAGCGGACTCGAATACGCGCGCAAGGCGTTGCGCCTCATCGAAGCCTCGCGCACCTTTCAACTCTTTCTCGACCAGGGCATCCGCTCGCAGGTCGTAAGCGAAGCGCTGATCCGCGCGGGGGAGAAGAGTCCCTTTCTTGAACGCGTGTTGGAAAATCTTCCAGAAAAATCCGTTCAAGTTCTTCAAGACCGCTACTCGGTTCGAGTGCAGTGTTTTGGAAATTTCCGTGTCTTGCTGAATGGCGCGGAAGTGTCGCAGGAACGCTGGGTCTCTGCAAAGGCGCGCGATCTGCTCGCCTATTTCGTCACGAAGCGCGGAGAAAAAATTCCCGCCGATAAAGCCTTTGAGGCGATCTGGGGTGAAAAGGAACGCACCAGCCGCACGGCATTTCATACGGCGCTCTCCCGCCTCCGCAGCGCCCTCAAGGCTGGGGACGACAGCCCGAGATTGATCCTCGTTGAAGTCGGCGAATACTGGCTGGATTCCGCCCGCTTCAGCATTGACGTGGACGAATTCGACTTGGCGATCGCCAAAGCGCGGTCTGCCACGAATGAGGCCGCTGCAGAATGGTACGAGCGGGCTGTCGCTCTCTATCAAGGCGAGTATCTGCAAAACATGTACTATGAATGGGTTTTCCCTGAACGCAGGCGACTGGCGCAAGCATATTTGAACGCCTTGCAGGAATTAGCCATGTATCATCTCTCCATACGAGCGTCAAGGAAAGCCGTTGATTACCTCGAGAAAGCCATTCCACTTGACGTGCTTAATGAGGATTTGTACCGTCTGGCCATGCGAGCGTATGCGGCGTTGGGAGACCGCTCTAATGTGTCGCGCATTTATGCCGAATTACAGAAATCATTGCAGAGTGAACTAAATGCCGCGCCCATGCCTGAGACGGTGAGGTTATATAATGAGATGATGGGTGGAAATTAATAGACTTCTTGCATCAATGTGCCAGAAGAGGCGCATGCGATACGAAACAGTACAAAAACTCAATGATGAAGATTTCGAACGTTGCACTGGCGTCCAGCGCAACACCTTTGAACAAATGCTGGCAGTCGTGGAAGCAGGCTGGCGTAACTTTGGCGGGCCAACCCGCGCACCATGCGCCCCAACACCTCATGCCCAATTTTCATCTATCGGATAGCGAAATCTCTGCCATTGTTGCCTATCTCGGAAAAGATTGATATCCTTATCAACTTACTCGCCTCATATACCGCGTTGTCCAATTGAGCTCCTCGTTATCGCTGCAATATATAGTCCCTGACGGCCTCCTTCACGAGCGGTTGAGATGATGCAACTTCAGTTCCCCTAACCCGGCGAAACCTCCTTGTGCCAATCCATGGTTTCCATAGGCAGGGAACTCCTGCCCCGAATCGCGCAACTGCTTCAACGTCTGCGCGAGACCCAGCGTGTCTGTACTATCACGCGGTCGAGCGCACGGTCTTCATCATGGATGAAGTGATGACGGGCTTCCGCGTCCACAAGGGGGGCAAAGACTCTCTGCAACATCAAGCCCGACCTGACCACGTTGGGCAAGGTCATCGGCGGCGGACTCCCCGTCGGTGCGTATGGTGCATGTAACTCTTCGCGCCGGTTGGACAGATGTATCGGGCGGGGACGCTGTCGGGCAATCCGCTGGCGATGAGCGCGGGAATCGCGGCGTTGAAGTTGATTCGGGGAGAGGAGGTTTGGAGGAAACTGGAACAGGCCCGGGTCGACTCGAAGCAGGGGTCCGGGAGGCGGCGCAACGTGCGGGAGTCTCCAGCCAGCAGACGCGCGTCGGTACGATGTTTACGGCCTTCTTCAGCGAGACCAAGCCTGTTGATTGGATTACGGTCAAGGTGGCGGATAAAGGGCGGTTCGGGAAGTTCTTCCAGAAGATGCTGGAGAACGGAGTCTATCTTGCGCCGCCGCAGGTCGAGGCGGGGTTCATTTCGATCATGCACACGAACGATGTTATCGGCGCGACGATTGCCGCGGCGGAGGCTGCGTTTCATGCATTGTGATGGGGAACATATTCCATTCATGATAGGCGGTCGTGGAACGTTGGACTCGTCAGGCGACTACCTTTGGGCGGTGTATCCTTTTTGGAATGCCGAGGGAGAGGAATGCTTTGCCGATTTGTGGGCGGGTATTGCTGGAGTAAATAGCCCGCCCCGCGAATGACGAGGACCAGCATGTGGTTTTTCTAATCAAAAAACAGACCTAAGATATGCTGTTCAAAAGTGCAACGATCGGGCAAGACTGCGGAACTGAACGCAATACGTTGCGTGAATCTTCCCAAGATTCTCGAATAGGGACCGAATTCGATGCGGGACTCTTCGACAATTCCAAATTTGCACGCGTATACGTGATATATACCGCCATTCTTCCCGCACTTCGGTTATAGTTAACTCATGTCCCTGCGTACGCGGCTGGTCATCTTCGTTCTGTTGTTCGGTTCTGCGGTCATGGTCAATGTCTCGGCGTTGATCTACCTGGCGCGTTCCATCTCGCAATCGCTGGATGCCATCGAGTTGATCCGCCAGCGGCAGTTGGTGACGGTACAGATGAGCGCCCACCTGCGCGACGCCGAGGCGGCCCTGTATCGTTACCAGATCAACGGGGAAGCGGGGTTTAAAATCCAATTCCACGAGCAATTGGAACGATTTTCCAGCGAGATCGCGCAGTACCGCCTGCTGGCAGACCAGCCCAACGAACAGCAATGGGCCTCTGAACTGGAACGTGCCCATCGGCAGGCATTGACCACCGGCGATGACCTGATCGAATTGCACGACCAACAAGCCGAGCAGATGGATAGTTTCCTCGCGACGCAATCGCAACTCTCGGCGTTCCTGTCCAGCGAGGTCATGTCCAGCCGTCCCGACGACCCCGCCTACCAGGCCATTGTAGCGGAAATGCACGAGGCCTCGCGTTCCATGCTGACCGCAGTGACAGGCTATATCGCCTCGCCCGACGAAACCAAGCGCGGACAATTCACCGACGCGGTCGTAGCCTTCCAGCAGGGCATGAACGATTATTTGAACATTGCCCAATCGGACCAGGAAAAGGCCTGGGCGGCTGAAATGCTCGCACAGTTCGACCAATTGAAGTCGCTTGGGACCAGCCTCATCAGCGGGCGCGACTTGCAACAATCGCTCTATGCCAACTTCATTTCCATTGTATTCAACGCGGGTCGGCAGACCATTGTCGGCAAAATCGAGCCGTACGAAACAAGCAAGTTCGAGCAGGAACGTCGAGCCCTGTTGAGCGCGGTCGGCACGGCGAGCGCGGCGAGTATCCTTGCGACGGTCATCATTTCGGCGTTTGCCATTCTGTTCATGTTCCAACTTTCGCGGCAGGTCAACACGCGGGTCGCGTCCCTGCTCGACGGCGCGGCGCGCGTCACGGAGGGGAATTTGGAAGAGCCAGTGATCGTCGCGGGGGAGGATGAGTTCAGCCGGCTGGCGGATTCTTTCAACGAGATGATGGTCGGGCTTGCCAGCCGCGAGGAACGCCTGCGCGCGTTGATCGGCAGGCTGGCGCACATCCAGGATGAAGAACGCCGTCTCATCGGACTCGACCTGCATGACGGTCTGACCCAGCTCATCATCTCCGCCAACATGCACTTGAACGCGCTCAACTCGCAGATCGGATCGAAACTCAACGCGCAGGCGCTTCAATCCCTGGACGTGAGTCGGACTCTCGTCAAACAGGCCATTGACGAAGCCCGACGCGTCATCTCCGAACTGCGCCCGACGATGGTGGACGACCTCGGCCTTGAGCAGGGACTCCGTCAATATGTAAACGAAATCTGCGAGGAGCAGCATTGGGAGGCGGAGATCGTCACCGATACGCGCGGGCTGGAGATCGCGCCCGCCGTGCAGGCGGCCATTTTCCGCATCGCGCAGGAGGCGCTGGCCAATGTCCGCAAGCACGCGCGCACGGAGCGGGTGCGGGTGGAACTGTCAGCCGATGACCAAAGCCTGTTGTTGCGCGTGCAGGACTGGGGTCAGGGGTTCGATGCGAATTTGATCGGGCAGGAGGAGTCCCAGCATTTGGGGTTGGTCAGCATGGAGGAGCGCGCGCAGATGATCAACGGAGTCTGCACGATCGAGAGCGAAATGGGCAAGGGGACGCGCGTCGAGGTAAAAATTCCGCTGGAGTTTCTAACGCCGAGGAGCGAACATGGATAACGAGATCACGCTGTTGATCGCCGACGACCATCCGATGGTGCGTGCGGGGCTGCGGAGCATGTTGGAAGATTCGCGCATCCGCATTGTGGGCGAAGCCAGCAACGGACGCGAAGCGCTGGAGCTGGTGACGACGCGCAAGCCCAGGGTGGCGCTGATGGACATCCGTATGCCAGACATGGACGGCATTCAGGCGCTGGAGGCGATCAAGGCCGCCAGGTTGGAGACGCGCGTCATCATGGTCACCACGTATCGAAGCACGGCGTATCTGTTGCGGTCGCTTTCGGCGGGCGCAGCGGGTTTTGTGTTGAAGGATATTTCACGCGAGGAATTATTGGCGGCGGTATATTCCGTGGCACAGGGGACGTCGCTGGTGGACAGCCAGTTTTTGCAGGATGTGTTGCGCTCTCTCGAAAGAGCAGAAAAAACGAACGAATCTCCCGAAGCGCTGGTGGAGCCGCTTACCGCGCGCGAGATGGACATCCTGCGTCTGATGGTGGAGGGACTCACTAACCAGGCTATCGGCGATGTGCTGGGGCTCAGCGCGGGGACGGTGAAGGGCTATGCCCAGACGGTCATGCACAAGTTGGGGACGAACGACCGCACGCAGGCGGCGGTGAAGGCGATACGGATGGGGTTGGTGAAATAGCGTCCTCAGCCCAGCCCTCTCCCGAAGGGAGAGGGCTGGGGATGAGGGAAATCGCACTCCCAAACGGAGGGATAAAAATCCAGCCGTTTGGGAGTTTTGGTTTTATATCCCTGTCGGTATTCTATACTAAATGACAGCAAATGCCCTTCGCGACCTTCTTTCCCAGTCAGGGATTCTGGTCGTGCCCGGTGCGGTGGACGCGCTGTCTGCCCGCATTGTGGAGGACGCGGGATTCAGCGCGGTGTACGTCAGCGGCGCGGGGATCGCCAACGTGCAGTTTGCCCTGCCCGATATTGGCCTGCTGACAATGACGGAAATGGTCGAACCGATCCGCCGCATTGTCGAAGCGGTCAGCCTGCCCGTTCTGGCGGATGCGGATACGGGCTACGGCAACGCCGTCAATGTGACGCGCACTGTCCAAGTCTATGAAGACGCGGGTGTGGCGGCGATCCACCTCGAAGACCAGGTGACGCCCAAACGGAGCGGTCACTTCAGCGGCAAGGAGGTCATTTCCACCGAAGAGATGACCCAAAAAATTCATGCGGCGGTGAAGGCTCGCAAGGATATGCTGGTCATTGCCCGCACCGATACCATTGCCACGCACGGCATGGACGAGGCCGTGCGCCGCGCCAACCTCTATGCCCGCGCGGGCGCGGACATCCTCTTCGTGGAAGCGCCGACGCAGAACGAACAGATCGCCGAACTGCCCAGGCGTATCCAAGCCCCCCTGCTTTTCAATATGACCGAAGGCGCGAAGACACCCATCCTCTCGCACGACGAATTGCAAGAGATGGGCTATCGCATTGTGATTCATCCCAACCTTGCCATGCGCGTGGCGGCGCGCGCCATGCAAAGCGCGCTGGCCGTGTTGCAAAAGACGCGCTCCAGCGAGTTACTTCTTCCCTCCATGCTGGAGTGGAACGAGCGACAGCGCCTCGTCCGCCTGCCTGAGTGGGACGCCCTCGACCAGGAATTGAGCCGCTACGAAATAGCGGATTCAAGAAATTCAGTTCAATAAAGGAGAAGAAAAATGAAACGCAAATTGAACGTGTTCCTGACCCTGACGCTCGCGCTTGCCTTCGTGCTTGCCGCCTGCGCCCCCGCTTCCACCCCGACCGAAGCGCCTGCTACCGAACCCCCGGCAACCGAGGCGCCCACCGAGGCCCCCACGGAGCCGCCCTATGTTTATCCGACCGAGGCAATCAACATTATGGCGCCTGCATCCCCGGGCGGCGGCTGGGATAGCACGGCCAGGGCCATGCAACCCATCATCGCAAACATCACGGGGCAGAACGTCCAGGTCTATAATGTTTCCGGTGCGGGCGGCACCGTTGGGCTGGCGCAATTTGTCAGCGAGGCGAAGGGCGATCCCCATGAGTTGATGGTGGGCGGCCTGGTGATGGTTGGAGCGATCCAAACCAACAAATCACCCGTGAACCTGACGCAGGTCACACCCATTGCGCTTTTGACCGCCGAGGCAGAGGCCATCGTCGTGCCCGCCGGCTCGAAATATGAAACCCTCCAACAACTCATTGACGACTTCAAAGCCGATCCCACGTCCATCAGTTGGGGCGGCGGCTCGGCCGGCGGTACGGACCACATCCTCATTGGGCTGCTCGCAAAGGAACTCGGAATTGACCCGGCCAAGATCAACTACATTGCCCATTCCGGCGGCGGTGAGGCCACTGCGGCCATCCTTTCCGGCGCAGTTACCGCGGGGGTGTCCGGCGTCTCCGAATTTACGGATCAGGTGGAGGCAGGAACGATGCGCCTGCTGGCTGTATCCAGCGAGGAGCGATTGGAAGGCGTGGATGCGCCAACCATCAAAGAGTCGGGTGTGAATGTCGTGCTCATGAACTGGCGCGCGATCTTTGGTGCCCCGGACCTCACCCCCGAACAGCGCGACGCGGTCGTGGCGGTCTTCGATAAGATGCACGACAGCCCGGAATGGCAGCAGGCTTTGCAGACGAACGGCTGGTCCGATTTCTACCTGGCCGGCGATGATTTTTCCGTGTTCCTCACGGATGAGATCACGCGCATCGAAGGCGTTCTGCGGGACATCGGCCTGATCCAATGACATCAGACAACCCTAAACCCGCATTACCGGCCCGCGCGCTGTTTGGCTTGCGCCTTGCCGCGCTGACTGTGACCATCCTGGGTGGGATTATTCTCACCCAGGTATCACAGATTGGGACGGGCGCGGGCTTCATTGTGGTGGGGCCGCGCGTTTTCCCAAAGGTTGTTGGGGTCGGCATCCTGATCCTTGGCGTCTTGTTTTTCCTGAGAACCACGATCGTGTTGGATAACGATCTCGTGGCGGAGGTCGCATCTGAAGAGGCGGCCACAGACTGGCGCACGACCATCCTGTCCCTGCTTTCGCTCGTGGCGTACGCATCCCTGCTCCATCCGCTGGGTTACACCGTTGCAACCGCCCTCTTTTTCCCGGTTATTGGGCGCATCCTGGGCAGTACGCGCCCGAAGCGCGATATCGTCATTGGCGTGGCGCTGGGACTTGTCATTTACCTGGCTTTCACCCGTGTTCTCGGCGTGCGACTCCCAGCCGGGTTACTCGCAGGCATCTTGTGAGGACTTCATGATGGATGTCTTGACCAATCTGCTCCACGGCTTTGCCAGCGCGTTTACTCTCCAGTATCTGCTTCTGGCGGCTCTCGGCGTTACGCTGGGAACCGCCATTGGTGTCCTGCCGGGCATCGGTCCCGCGTTGACCGTGGCGTTGCTCTTGCCGCTCACCTACAACTTCGACCCGACCGGCGCGCTCATCATGTTTGCCGGCATCTACTATGGCGGGATGTACGGCGGTTCCACCACGTCCATCCTGTTGAACACGCCCGGCGAATCGGCTTCGGTGGCGACCACGTTCGAAGGCTTTGCCATGGCAAAGTCTGGACGCGGCGGCGCGGCTCTTGCCACCGCCGCGATTGGCTCCTTCGTGGCAGGCACCATCTCCACCCTATTGCTGACCTTTGTGGCTCCGGTCATTGCCAGACTGGCCCTGCTCTTCCAGCCTGCCGATTACTTCTCCCTGACGATTCTGGCCTTCATGAGCGTCACTGCGCTGGTTGGAAAGTCGTTTTTACGGGGCATGATCAGCCTGTTCATCGGCCTCTTCATTGGATTGATCGGCATTGACGTGTTGACCGGCCAGCCGCGCCTGACCTTTGGCATTCCCGAACTGCTGGATGGCATTGATGTTGTTGTGGTGGCGGTGGGGCTCTTCGCGGTCGGCGAGGCGTTGTACGTCGCCTCGCAAATGCGGAATACCAAGGAAGAAATCCTGCCCGTAAAAAGCCGCGTCGGGATGACCCCCGAGGAATGGAAGCGCTCGTGGCCTGCCTGGCTGCGCGGCACACTGATTGGATTCCCGTTCGGCGCCTTGCCCGCGGGCGGCGCGGAAATTCCCACCTTCCTGAGTTACACCACCGAGAAGCGCCTGTCGAAGCACAAAGAGGAATGGGGGCGCGGAGCCATCGAGGGTGTGGCAGGCCCGGAAGCGGCCAACAACGCAGCGTTTTCCGGGGTGCTTGTCCCACTGCTTACGCTTGGGCTGCCCACCTCTGCCACGGCTGCCATCCTGCTGGTGGCTTTCCAAATTTATAATCTGCAGCCCGGGCCGCTGTTGTTCCAAAAATCGCCAGATTTGGTGTGGGCGTTGATTGCCAGCCTGTATATCGGGAACGTGATGCTCTTGATCTTGAACCTGCCGCTGATCCGCATCTGGATCAAGATTTTGGCAATCCCGCGTGCCATGCTTTATGCAGGGATTCTTGTGTTTGGCACCTTGGGCGTTTACAGCATCTCCAACAGTTTCGTAGACGTGATGATCATGTACGCCATCGGCGTCGTGGGCTTTTTCATGCGTCGCTACGGATTCCCGGTTGGGCCGACCATCCTCGGCGTGATCCTCCTCCCGATGGCCGAGGCTCAATTCCGCCGCGCCCTCTCCATCAGTCAAGGCGACCCGAGCGTGTTCTTCACCCGTCCCCTCTCGCTGGGACTTCTGCTCGCCGCCGCGGCTGCCGTCATCCTGCCTTACACCCCGGCACTGATCGCGCGGCTCAGGCGGAAACCGGTCGAGGCTGGCCGCGTGGTCTTCGGAGAAGGCCAGGAGGATTGATCTGGGTAGCGTATCAGGCGAACAACAGGACAAGGCAGTTTGCAGATAGAATCAGACTATGCAAAACTTTTTCACAACTTGCATAATCAGCAAAGCCGCCGCGTTTGTCCTGATGCTGACCCTCGCGGCGTCTTGCGCGCCTGCCCCGACCTCCTCGCTTCCAACCCCGACCGCGCCGGGTACCGTTTCGACGGATTCAACCACCCCGAAAATCATCCCGTTCTTCACCACTGAAAGCGACCCCAACCAACTGGCGATCCTGCAAACGCTGATTGCCGAATACCAATCCCAGCATCCCAACGTCGAAGTGGACATCATCATGGCGTCGCCTGCCTCGCGCGGGCGGCGCCTCATCAGCGCGCTCGCCTCGGGCGCGGATCTTGGCATCTTCGAAGTGGAACCCACCCTCGTGCCGCAATGGGTGGAAGCGGGCTACCTCCTGCCGTTGAACGACATCGTGGCGAACATCGGCGAAGATGATTTTGTGGCGGGCAGTCTTTATCAGCAAAACGGACAGGTGTACGCCGTGCCGTATGCCGTCAGCGTGTATGGCTTGTGGGTGCGAAAGGATTTGCTCGCGCAGGCGGGACTCCCCCTTCCAACAACATACGAAGAAATTCTGAAGGCTGCCCGCGTCTTGACGCGGGGCGACATGTATGGCATCGCCCTGCCCGCGGGGCAAAACATTGCCACGGTCAATTATTTCTCTGTCTTTCTGTGGCAGAACGGCGGGGATTATTTTTCCTGCGACGGCGAAGTCGTTTTTGGACAACCACAGGCATTGACGGCGGTGAAGCGTTGGGCGGAATTGGCGCAATATGCCCCGCCCGGCTACAGCACCTGGAGTTACGGTGAACAGATCGACGCGTACATGAATCAGCGGGTGGCAATGTCCATGTACGGGGGCCGCCTGGGAGTCCAGGTGACCGAAGCGCATCCCGAATTGGCTGACAATACCACGGTCATCTTCCCGCCCTTTGGCGATGTCAAAGTCACGCTTGGGGTGTGGAACCGGTTCGCCATCGCAGCGGGGACGAAGAACCAGCAGGAGGCGAAGGACTTCCTGCAATGGCTCGTCAGCGGCGGCAGGATTCTGCGTTACAACCTGACTGTGCCGGGGCACATGATTCCGCTTCTTACTTCCGTACGCGATCAGGCGCTCACCAGTCCCGATCCATTCACTACCCGCCACTCGGATTGGATTCAATCCTTCTACGGCTGGTATCCTTTTGCCAATCACCCTGCAATGAACATGGGTTCGGTGTCAAACGGACAATTCCAGCGCTCCGACGTTGTCCCGCCCTGGGCGTGGGAAGTCTTCGGCACGCCGGGCATCGTGGACACCATGCTGCAGGATATTGCCAATGGCAAAGACCTCGAACAAGCCTGGCGCGAAGCAGTGACCAAGATGGAACAGGCAGTGGAGGCGTGGAGATCCATGCACTCTCAATGGGAAGCGATGGGTTGTAAAAAATAGTCCGATTCGCCGGCAGGGCAATGCGACGTTCTCTGATTTCAAATATTGAAAGGCGCTGAATTTCATAAATCAAAAGCGGTGGAGGTCTCCCTCCGTCGCTTCTAAATTTTAGTGGCCTGTCAGCCCGTTTATTGGAGGTTATGCTTTTGGCGTTTCATTCCATTCTGGGCTACGCTGGGGTATGCAGTGATGCGGGCCGAAATTTATACCCGTATACCAGATATGTACCGCGCTTTGCAGATCTTTGCGACGCTGCAGGCCCACTTTTGAAAACCTTTGGGTTGATTAACACCCAAATCAGACACATAAAAGCTAGGCTCATGATTAGAAAGAGTGATGGTAGACTATGGAGATAGAATTTCCAATCACAGGTCTACTCAGTCGGGAAGAAAGCGAACAATGGATCTTGGAACACTTTCACCCGCAAGGGTTGAAGTGTCCCTGGTGCCAGGCGTCGGTGGAGCGAGCCAATCTGTTTCGCATGACTCGCAAGAGCAAGTTGAAGGTGCATCGCTGTCGTGACTGCAAGCATATCTACAACCTATACGCCAAAACGGTTCTGCAACAACATCATCTCACGCCACAACAAGTGGTCTTGCTTCTACGCGGCATCCTGAAAGGCGAGACCACGAACGAATTGGCCGCCGAGTTGAGACTGAACTACCTGACCGTTCTGAATTTGCGGCGCGGCCGAGGCGCGTACGCCAATAATCATCCGCCCGCCTTGGGAACGATTGGTCGCACCAGTGGGCAGGTTCGTTTGCGAGTCGTGCACACCACGCAAGCCAAGAACCCGGTGAAGCACGTGCATCGCTTTACCTACCCGAACTGTCATGTCTTCACGGATGAATACGAATCGTATCAAGGGATCGAACGCCAGCATTCCACGGTTGCACACGGATACAAGGAATGGGCGCGCGATGACGAGCAAGACGACATCTTTGAAGTCCACACCCCTACATTGTTGCAAGCAGTGATTTCATAAGTCCCCATATCTTTGGCAGGGATGGAATGAACAAGCGCTCATCGGGTGAATGCAGGTCTTTGATGGTGGGACCCATCGAAATTGTATCCAGCTCGCCGCAGCGGTCGCTGATGATGCCGCACTCGAGACCGCCGTGGGTGAGTTCGATTTTGGGGTCTTCTCCTTTGATGGAGCGGTAGGTCTCGCCGCATTTTTTGAGGAGCGGAGATTCCATATTCGGCTGCCAGGGAGGGAACATCTTCGTTCTTTCGGTCTTTGCGCCTGCCAGCCATGCGACGGTTTCGACTCGTCTGGTAATTTCTTCCAATCTCGAAAAGACCGAACTGCGCTGGTTCGAGATGATGGATAGCCCATCTTCCTTCAACTCCATAACGCCGATGTTATTGGATGTTTCGACAAACGCGGGCATCTCCGCAGACATGGACGAGACCCCATGCGGCAGCGCCATCAGCAGGCGGATCGCCGCTTGAGTCTCGGCTTGGCTAATGGCACGGATGGATTTGCCCTTGATTTCATTCAGCGATAACGTCAGCCCTGTTTCTGTTTTGGCAAGTTCGTTTTGGATGGCTACCTGAAAGACAGCGAAAATTTCTTTGCATGATTCTTTTTTGTCAGTCGCACAAACAAATATGGATTCCGCTTCGCGTGGAATGGCGTTGCGCGCCGTCCCGCCTTTGAGCGTGGACAATCGAATAGGGAAGTTACGTTGAATTTCATCCAAAATGCGCGCAATGAGTTTGTTGGCGTTAGCGCGGAATTTGTTGATGTCTTCGCCAGAATGTCCGCCCTGCAACCCGCTGACCTTCAACTCAAACGCAACTTCACCCTGCTGTTGCAAATCCCAAGTAACAGGCAAGGTGATGTTCACGCTCCCGCCGCCCGCACAGCCGACAGTGAACACACCCTCAGTTTCCGAATCCAAGTTGATGAGCGTCTTGCCCGAAAGCAGGGACGGATCGAGGTTGTCCGCGCCGACCACGCCGAGTTCTTCTTCCACGGTCAGCAGCAATTCCAGCGGCGGATGTTTGACCGACTCATCTTCCACGATGGACATCATCAGCGCAATGCCAATGCCATTGTCCGCGCCGAGGGTGGTGCCATTGGCGCGAATCCAATCGCCATCACGAATGAGTTGAATGGGGTCTTTTGTAAAATCATGCGTTGATTCAGAAGTCTTCTGGCAAACCATATCGAGATGACCTTGCAGAATCAACGTCGGGCGGTCTTCGCAGCCTTTAGTTGCAGGGACATAGATGACCAAATTCCCCGCCGCATCGGTTTTGGATATGCAGTTGTGTTCCGCCGCCCAATCTATGAGCCAATTGCGGATGCCCGCTTCATATTTGGTGCCGCGCGGGATGGAGGAGATTTTTTCAAAATTGGAGAGGATGAGGTCGGTGGGGTTCATGGGTTCCTTCGGTACCGCGAGATTTATCTCGCGAGAAATTGCGACATGAATGTCGCGGTACTTAAATCTTCTTATACTCCGCTCTATCATTGAGCACTGTCATCACCTTACCATCGGGTGAGAATGCAATCATGGAGTCATCCATGAACGCGCTGAGATTCCAATGCGCGAGGAAGGTGTCGCCCTGCCAGTGTTCGAGCGCCGCGGTGTTGACTCCGTAAGTCAGTTGCAGAGAGTCGTCTTTGTGGATCACGGTCATCTCGCCGTAGAGGTCGTTGGAAAATGTCCCAGCGAAGGAATCAAGCCCGATGGACGGAGGCAGGTTCGGGTCACGTTTGAGGCGGGTTTCATCCACTTGATTTTTAACTTCCGCCATGTATCCCTGCGCGACCATCTGAAAATCGGATGACCAGTCGCGGTCATTTTTATCAAGCAGAATATCGGAGATGGCGTAAAAGAGCGCGGCGTGGGCGAGGGTTTGATGGACGTTGACCATGACGGCGAGCGCGAGTTTGCGCTGCGGAAAAAACGCGACGGCGGAATTGTAGCCAGGCATTTGACCGCCGTGCATGAGAACTTTTTCGCCGCGATAATCCATCGCCCACCAACCGAGCGCGTAGGTCCAAAAATGCGTGGCGGGTTGAAGATAGGCGAGCGGCGCGAGTTCGGAGTTGAGCGCATCTTGCATGACGATTTGCGGCGTGGTGAGTTCGTTGAAGGTGGCAGGTTGAATGAGCGGCGCGCCGTTGTTGAGCAGAGCCTTGAGCCATTGCGCGAGGTCGTTGGCTGATGTGTGAATCGAACCAGCGGGTTCATGGACAATTTTGAATTGCTCGGTGGGACGTTGCTCGCCGAGGAAGCGCACGCCTGCAGGATAGGTTTCATCGGCAACGGCATGAGGCGACGCAAAATTTTTGTGGTCGGTGAGACGGTCGTAGCCGCTGAAAGTACGGGACATATTTAATGCGTTGAAGATTTTTTCAGTGATGACATCATCCCAACTTTTGCCTGTAACCGCTTGGACAATTAATCCTGCCGCGCCGTATTGCTGGTTGGCGTATTGAAACGCGGTGCGGAAATTTGCAACGGGTTTGAGATAACGCATTCGACGGATGATTTCGCGCTGGTCATATCCGCGATGGTAGTAGAGGCGTTGCGCGCGTTCGAGTCCCAAACGGTGACAAAGCAAATCTCGCACGGTGACGTTCTTGGTAATCCATTCGTCGTAGAGTTGAAAATCGGGCAAGCGCTTGATGACGGGGTCATCCCAGTTGAGTTTGCCTTCGTCCACCAACATGCCGACGAGCGCAGATGTGAAGGCTTTGGTGGTCGAGCCGATGGCAAAGATAGTATCCGCGTTGACGGCTTCGGGCTTGTCCGCTTCAAGCGCTCCATAACCCTGCACGAAAATCTCATCGCCCTGGGCAATCGCCACTGCTCCGCCTGGGATGTTCCATGCGGCGAGTGTTTTTGAAATTGTTTCGTTGAGTTGTTGTGTGTTCATAGTTCTCCAAAAACTTTTGGACACGGATTACACGGATTTCACGGAAAGAACACGGATTTTCTTTTTGTAAAAAATCTGTGTAAATCCGTGTAGTCCGTCAAATCCGTGTACTTGGTTTTATCTCCATATTTTTTCTACTGCGTCGTAACTTCCGATTCGCAAATCCGCTTTCATCTTCACCAACTTATGCTTCTCGATTCTCTCTGATGGTGTTCTCGGCAAATCATCCGCATACTCAATAAATCGCGGCACTTTGAAATATGCCAACTGCTCACGCGCATAATCCAAAATGGATTCAGGTGATGTGTCTTCTTGCGTGTGTCCTTCCTTCAACACGATATACGCCTTCACTTCTTCGCCGCGCAACTCATCTGGGACGGGAACCACCGCCGCCGCTTTCACAGCGGGATGTTCCATCAGCACGCCTTCCACCTCCACCGATGAAATATTTTCACCCGCCCGCCGAATCGTATCTTTGAGTCGCGCCTGCCAGTGGAAATATCCGCGCTTGTCTTTGTAAACCAAATCGCCTGTGTGCAGCCAGCCATCCTTCATTGTTTCGGCAGTCGCTTCGGGTTTGTTCCAGTAGCCCAACATCATCGGCTCGCCGCGCAAAATCAACTCGCCGACTTCGCCGTCTAAAACATCTTTGCCGTTTGCGTCCACGACCCGCGCTTCTTTGGTTGGAATTGGTTTGCCCATCGCGCCGCTGCCCACACTATCCACATCATCGAGCGGCACAATCAAATCCACGCCTGTTTCGGTCATGCCAAACGCTTCGCGCCATGGCGCGCCCCAGCGCCGTTCAAATTCAGCATGGAATTTGGGATGAATGCCCGAACACAAAATCATGCGCAGTTTATGTCCGCGTTCCAAGGTCGCATCCTCTGGCATCTTTAACAAAAAGAACGGCATGGTTCCGATGAGATATAAAACCGTCACGTTATGCTTGATAACTTCCTGCCAAAAATGCGACGGCGAGAATCGCGGCAGAATCGCCAGCGGCGCGCCGCCAATCAAACTTGAGACCGTGTTCCACTGCGGGTCCATGTAATAGAACGGCTGCGCGGTCAGGTTGCACTCATTAGGCGTCAGCCCAAAATAATCCGCCGCGATTTGCCCAATCTGAATCCAATATTTTTGCGGCAACATACAGCCCTTCGGAAAACCCGTCGTTCCCGATGTGTATTGGATGTTGAGCAAGTCTTCGCCTGTGACGTTGGATATGTCAAACGAGTCAGATGACTCATCCACCAAACGCCTCCACTCTGACCTGTTGCCTGATTCAGTCACGAGAAGCGTTTCCTTCACTGACGGCAATCCCGCCCGAACGCGCTCCCATTGTTCCAAATAATTTTCGTGGACGACGAAGTATCCCGCCTGCGAATCATCGAGTGTGTAAGTCAAGTCATGGTCGTGGTAGTTGATGTTGACAGGCGCGATGACCGCGCCCACCTTCGCCAGCGCAAACCAGACGATGGGAAAATCCACGCCGTTGGGCAGCATGACCGCCACGCGCTCGCCCTTTGTCACGCCAAGGGATGTCAGCGCGTTGGCGGTCTTATTCACCCGCCGATTGACTTCCGCGAACGAAAGCGGCTTGTCTTCAAAGATGAACAGCGGTTTTTCTCCGAACCGTTCCGCCGCGCTTTCTACCAAATGACCTAGACTCTTCCACTCCATGCAACTCTCCTTTGGACATTTACTTGTAGGTCACGTTTGTAACGTGACCGTCACGCTACAAGCGTGACCTACTTTTTTAATCGCTTCACAAACATCTCGCTCAACTCACGGCTGGACTCTTGCAAGTCCACTGCCTTGGGGTCGAAGACCCATTGCAGCATAATTCCATCAATTGCGCCTTGAATGATGGACGCCATACTCTGTTCATCGAACTTGGCAAATTCTTTCTGCTCCACGCCAATGCGGAAAATCTTCTTGAGATGAGCGCGGCATGGGTCATACGCAGAGTCGCTGAAGGCTTTCTTCTCTTCTGGCGAAGTGAAACTGCCCCACAAGTCCACCAGCGCCACGAACTGCGAACGGTTCTGCGAGATGTATTCAAAACTGGCTTCGATATACACGCGCAGTTTGTCGCTGCCTTTGGTTTCTTCTTCCACCCGCCCGCGGATGTAGGCGCCCTGTCGATTCAAAATGGTATGAATCGCAGAAGTGATGAGGTCATGCTTTCCGTTGAAGTGATAGGCAATCAGCCCTTTGGTGATTCCCAGACTCTTGGCAATCTCTGCAAAGGATGTTTGGGTGTAGCCCTGCTCGGCAATGGTCTGCAATGCCGCGTCAATGATTTGCTTGCGGCGGGCTTCTTCGATGAAGGTTTTCTTTTCTTCGGTAGGTTTTTTTGTTGGCATATTCATTTCCTTTTCCATGTCATTGCGAGGGCGAAGCCCGAAGCAATCTCGTGGATTTTGTTGGAGATTGCTTCGCCGCAAAGAACAAGAGCGCGGCTCGCAATGACATTATCCGCCGAATTCTACTTGACAGCGGAAGAACTCGCGCACGGCTTCGGGATTCATTCCAGGGTAAATGCTGTTGCAAGAGGAGAGCATGAAGCCTTCGCTGCCGCCTTGCGCGTAACTGCGCTTCACATCCGCGCGGATGAGTTCGATGTTCGGCTCGAAAAATAGATTGATGTCCACATTGCCCATCAAAATTAATTTGTCGCCGTAGTCGCGTTTGATTTCATCGAGTTTATTGCCAGATAATGTTTCGAGTCCGTGCATACCAGCGAAACCCGCTTCGACGGCGAAGGGCAGAAGTTTGTCAATTTTCCCGTCCGTATGCCAGATGACGGGGACGGATAACTCACGCGCCACGCGCTGGTGATAGGGCAAGACTAACTCGCGCCACATCTGCGAGGAAATCATCGCGCCGCCGCGGTGCGCTGAGTCGTCGCCCATGATGATGACTTCCGCGCCGAGCGAGATGGCGCGCTGGAAGATGGCAATGCACCAATCTGTCCGCGCCTGCATGACCGCATGGACGAACGGCTTGTCTTTGCGATACATCGCAAACATGTGCTCCATGCCCATCCCCATATACGTCCCCATGAAGGGACCGATATGCGTGCCGAAGAAAAGGCAGAGGTGCGGATAATTTGTCCGAATGTCAGCGACCCGCTTCTCGTCGAAGAAGCGAAGCGCGTACTCCATCGGCGGGGTGTAGCGAATCAAATCATCAGGCGTTTGAATCGCGCCGCAGAAATACATCCCCTTTTTCCACACGCGCCCGAATTCATCCACGCCGTCTTTCCACGCATTGCTTTCGCTCGGCGTTTGCGACGGCATGAGAATCGCGTCCTGCCCCAACTCGGCATAGGCGCGATACGGATCCGTGACACCGAGTTCATCGAACAAGCCGTCTATCCAAACCTCAAAGCGCGGCACACGGTCTGGAGTTTGGCGTTGCAAAACTGCTTGAATTCGTTCGCGTGAATTCATAACATCTTCGCCACAATTTCTTTGAACACTTTCGCCGCCACCATCTCGGTTACGTTTAAAACATCTTGCGCGGGATTGAGTTCCACCACGTCTGCGCCGATGATGTTTGCCGTGAGCGACTGGATTACGCTCAACGCTTCGCGTGTGGACAGCCCGCCAGGTTCGCGGTGAGAAATGCCAGGCGCAAAGGCGGGGTCGAGAGAGTCCATGTCGAAGGTGATGTAAAGCGGCGAGTCAAATTTCAAGTCGAAGACATCGCGCCAGCGTTGCATGGTCAACACTTCCACACCAAAGCGTTTGGCTTGCTCGCGTTGATGTCCGTTGATGGTGCGAATGCCAACTTGCACAAGCCGCTTCGCCAAGCCCGCTTCCATAATCCGCGCAAAAGGGCTGGCGTGTGAATGCGGATTGCCTTCAAAATCATCGTACAGGTCGGGGTGCGCGTCGAAGTGCAAGATGGTGAGATTGGGATGATTCTTCGCCGCGGCTTTTACCAGTGGATAGGTGACGGAGTGGTCGCCGCCGAATGCCATGACCTTCAGCCCCGCTTCATATAATTGACCTGCGGCTTGCTCGGTCTCTATCGGCATTCTCTCCGCTGACGGTGTGATGTCGCCCATATCCGCGAAGAGTCCATCTGCGCCGAGATAGGTTTCGTTCTCCGTCCATAGGTTAGATGAGTCGCAGAAAAAGGCTTCGCGGATTCTCTGTGGCGCCAACGCCGAGCCGCGTTTGTAGGACGAGTTTTCATCGAATGCCACGCCGAGTAATCCAATGCGGGCAGGGGTGGGGAAGGGGGGAAATTTATTCATGCAAAACCTTTCGGGTGGTGAATAGTCATCAGTAACCAGTTATCAGTAATCAGTATCGGAAAAATATTGTTCATCGCTGAACACTGTTCACTGTTCACTGATTACTGTTCTCCTGCTTTTCTCAATCCAATCAGGATGCACATCCGCACCGTGACCGTGAGCGTCTGTCAGAGTGACCGTGCCATTGGGTTGGAAGTCCACGCCGCCGATGGAGGGTTCTTCAGTGAAGTGAAAGGGAGAGTCTAGGTCGTGCAGGGAAATGTTCGGGCAGGCGCAAATCAGGTGCGCGCCCGCGCTGACTCCGATGAGCGACTCGGACATGCCGCCGAGCATACATTTGATTCCTGCCGCTTCGCCGATGGCGTTAATTTTCATCGCGCCGTGAATGCCTGCGGACTTGGCGAGTTTGATGTTGAAGTAATCCACCGCACTGAGAGAAGCGAGACGAAATGCGTCATACGCGCCGAAAATGGATTCATCTGCCATGATGGCGATGGGACTGCGCTCACGAACGCGCTTCAAGCCTTCGACGTTCCAATAGGGCAGCGGTTGTTCGCAGACTTCGATTTCGTATTCCCCAAGCGCGGTGAGAATGTTGATGGCGGTGATTTCGTCCCAGGCTTGGTTGGCGTCTAAGCGCAGGGGAACACCGCTTCCGATGGCTTCACGGATGGCGCGAATGCGGGCGATGTCTTCCGCTTTGCCTGTACCAACTTTGACCTTGATGGCTTTCGTGCCGTTCTCAACATGCTGTTTGGCGGTGGTTGCCATTTTTTCGGGCGAGTCAATGCCGATGGTGCGGTTGGAGTAGATGACTTTCTTTTCGCCGCCGAGCAAGGCATATAAAGGAAGTTCGGCATGTTTGGCGAGCAGGTCGTACAGCGCAAGGTCGTACGCGCAACGGATGGCGGGATTCTTGAGCATGTATTGTTCAAGTTCGCGCAGGCGCGTATCAATCTCCAGCGGATTTTTACCAATCAGAATCTGGGCGTACAGTTTGGCGGATTCAAATGCCGTCTCTGGTGATTCGCCTGTCACAAAGCGTGGCGGACAACCTTCGCCCACGCCCACCAACCCGTCACTATCATGCACGCGGACAATGATGTTGTGGGCGCTGTTCATCACCGCAAGAGCAATCTTGAACGTGTGATTGAATGGGATGTTGAGGTCGATGATTTCGATTTTGGTAATGGTTGGCATAAAAACCTTTTGGACACGGATTTGACGGATTACACGGACAAACACGGATTTTCTTTTAAAAAATTCCGTGCAACTCCGTGAAATCCGTGTAATCCGTGTACTGCTTTTATTTTCCTTTATATACAGGCGAACGCTTTTCGACGAACGCTTTCACGCCTTCGCGCATGTCTTCGCTGGCGAAGCATTCAAGCGTGCCTTCGGTTTCGAGTTGCATGACCGCTTCCAAATCCAGGTCATATGATTTTTGCAAGACTTCTTTCACCAGCCGCACCGAGATGGGCGCATTCGCGGCAAGCGTGCGGGCGATGTCCATGCCTTCTTGCAAAATAGTTTCAGGTGTTGTCACTTTTGTAACCAAACCCATTTCATACGCAGACTGCGCTGAAATTCTTTCACCCGTCAACATCACTTGCGCGGCGCGTCCCATGCCGATGAGTCGCGGCAGGCGGTGCATGACTCCGTTGGTCTCGAATAGTCCGCGCTTGACTTCGGCAAATTCAAAACTCGCCATTTGCGAAGCAATGCGGATGTCGCTCGCTATCGCAACTTCCGCGCCGACTCCAACTGCCACGCCATTAATCGCAGAGATGATGGGTTTGGGCAGGCTTACCATGCGGCGCGTCAACTCTTGCATTTCGTTCAACTCGGCGCGCGCCTGCTCCATCGTCATCGCGCCATCGAACAGGTGCGACACTTCGTCAAGGTCAATGCCCGCCGAGAACGCCCGCCCCGCGCCCGTCAGCAAAATCACGCGGATGGAATCGTCGCGCTCAATTCGCTCGAACAGATCAAGCAACGTCTGAAACATACTGCGCCGAAAAACATTCAATACATCGGGACGGTTGAAGGTGATGATGGCAATTTGGTCTTTGGTTTCGTAAAGGATGTCTGTCATATTTTCTCAGTTAGACCTGACAGGTCTCTTAAGACCTGTCAGGTCTTTGTTTAATCGGAATCTCGATGAAGGAGCCTTGTTCACCCCCAAGCAGAATCTCCACGCTCGGACTCCCCGTGAGCGGGATTCGCCCAAAGGTGTCTTTGTCTGCGCCTGAGAGGGATACGCGTAATTTCCACCCGCGCCGAATCAGCGCCGAGATGGGATTCAACCCGAAGGTGAGTTCTGCCACTTCGCCAGGGATGAGCGGCATGGCGTCTTTCCGTTTGAAAGAATGATATGGAACGAACTGTTTATACGGCGGTATGTCGCTTGAGACTTTACGATGGATGGCGCGCAACATTCCTTCGGTGAGGTAATGCGCGTTGCCTTGCTCATCCATCGCTTCGAGATAGACGAAGAAGTTGCCATCGTCATGTGTGGATTTGACGAACAGCGTCACAACAGGGTAGCCCGTGATTTCGCTATCTTGTTCCAGCGGCGCGGAGGTGTATGCGAGTTGACCTTTGATAGGCGCATACTTCACGGGGCGTTGGTCGAGTTCGGTTTGCCAGCGGTTGTTGAGTCCTGTTGAGGCGTTGAAATCGGTCTGGTAGCGGTCAGCAGGCTGGGGCGTGGGAAGAAGCGCGGAGAGTCCGCTTTGGGGTTGGAAAAAGAATCGGGCGTTGGAAAAATCCGCAGGTGGAAACTCAGGCGTCGATTTCCATTCATTTTCGAAAATGGTGAAGTAGTGCAACTCGCGGGTCGCAGGCGGGCTATCGAAGAAACGCAACGATTCTTTCATCTGTGCGAGCAATGGAAACGGATTTTCTTTTGCGCCGACGTGCTGAGTCGCGCCGTGATTCCACGCGCCGATGACGGCTCGCTGCGGGCGGGGATTATTTGCGAAGCGATGGATAACGGCGTTGGCAGTGGCGGCGTCGAACCAACTGCCCCAATGATCGAGCGTGTGATTGGTTGGACGATTGAACATGCTGACATCATCAAGCGTGATATTGAGTTCGGGGTCGCGGTCATCGCGGAAGGTGATGTGACGCAGCGCGGAATCAACCTGCTGGTTGTTGTGCTTCGGGATGGGATGATTGCCGACGGGCTTGACGCCTTTGACAAGAATCTTTTCGAGCGTGCTCATGCTCTTTGGAAGTTGATTGGCGTCGAGCGCGCGGTTGTAATCTGCCCATTGCGTGAGCATGAACTCGTTGGGCACACCGCCAGGGAAAGCGATGTCGGTATAAACGTCGTACTCGTTGAAGCGCACGAGCGCGGAAGTGACGGCGGAATGTCCGCACGCGCCGAGCATTTCGGCAGTGGTGGCTTGATATGAATTTCCGAAGCCGCCAACTTGTCCGTTGCTCCACGGTTGTTGCGTGACCCATTCGGTTAAGTCGTAAAGGTCGGCGAGGTCTGCGGCTGACCACGGGTGCGGATGATTGCCTTCCGACGCGCCCGTGCCGCGCATGTCAATGCGAAGGACGGCGTACCCAAAGGCGGTGAAAAAATTGCGGGCGGAATCGGGGAGCGAGAGAAACCACGAGAACGGCGCTTTGAGTTGTTGCGCGCGCCAATACCGCGTGGCGGCGAACAGCGCGGGGATTTTCGTTTCGGGCGCGAGTCCGCGTGGGAGGTAGAGGTCAACGGCGAGACGAGTCCCATCGCGCATGGGGATGTAAAACGTCTGCTCGGTGGAGCCTTTGTATTGAGGCGGGCGGAGAGGTGTGGAGGAAGGGAAGGTCATTGGGAATGAAGAATGCAGAATGATGAATGCGGAATTGGGGATTAGGGATTAGGAATTAGGAATTAGGAAATTGGTGATGACTTGTTGAAACTTTTCTGGTTCTTCGAGGAATGCCCAGTGTCCGCTTTGGGTGAATTCTATGGATTGGCAGTTGGGCAGGGTGGCGCAGAGTTCATCGGCGACGGGTTTGCCTGTGTAGGGTGAATCCGCTGTGCCGTAGATGAAAAGGGTGGGCGTTTGCAGTTGGCTGAGTTCTGCTTTGTAGTCGTAGCCCGTAATCGAAAGCGAAATTTGAAGCCACGGAGCGAAGGTCATGGTGCCTGTGTCTTCGAGAATTTTCGTATTCGTTTTATCGAACAGGCGGCTGGGGTTATCTTTTTCAGCGGATTGCAGTGACCAAGCGTCTGCGGCGGCGGGGTCGGCGGGTGGGAATCCCATTGCGGTGGAGTAGAGCGCGGGACCGAACCACTTCCAGACGAAGCGATTGTTCATGCCGTTGTTGATTCGAATCCCGCCTGCGATGACCATCTTCTCGACGTGTTCGGGATATTTGAGCGCATATCGCTGAACCAACGCGCTGCCGAAGGAATGACCGACGAGGATAACCTTGTCCGCTTTGACCACGTCACGGCGCAGGGCTTCGAGTTCTTCCACCAACTGCTCAATGGTGTAGTCTGCGGGATTGGGCTTGATTTGCGAATTGCCCGAACCACGCTGGTCGTAGAAGATGACGCGCGTCTCTTCGGCAAGGAAGTCGAATCCGTTCTTGAAACTCAGGCTCGAGTGCCCAGGTCCGCCGTGGACGAGGATGACGGGCGGCAGCCCCTTATCCGTGCCGAGTTCGCGGTAGTACAAGTCATAGCCGTTGACGTGGGCAGGAGTGGCGCAGTCCACGCATGGGCGGGATTGTGGCAGGACGCGCTTGTAGGCGTGGTTGGCGTGTGCCGCGTAGAGCAAGACGAGGACGAGAACGGCGAGGAGGACTTGCAAGACGATGGTCATGGTTGAAAATTACCAATCACCAATCACTACTTACGAGATTGGTAATTGGTAACTGGTAATTGTTACGCCGCTTCCTTCTTCGCTTCACCCTTCGTCACAGGGAAAATTGCAACCGTGGCGAGGACGAGGAAGACGAACATGATGAGCCAGACCCAGCGGTAGTTGTTGCCCATGGCTTCGACGAGACCACCGCCGATGACAGGTCCAATGATAAAGCCGAGGGTTACGGCAATTTGGCGCAAGCCTGTGTAAGTCCCCATCAGCGTTTCGACGGGGGCGCTGTCCACGATCATTGCAACTTGGACAACGTTGGCGAGGGGCCAGGTCAAGCCGCAGATGAGCAGACCCACGTTGAGCATGGTCGCGTCGGGGAAGAGATAAATGACGAGCGCGCCGATGGCGTAGCCGACCAAGCCGATGATTTGGGTGTTCTTGCGTCCGATTTTGTTCGAGATCAAACCCGAAGGCACAGCCATCACCATAAACGCCAACGCGGGTATGGCAACCAGCATGGCGGCGGAAGATTCCTCCATGCCGAGGGCAAACACGCCGTAGGAACTGAGGAAGGCTTGCATTTGGGCGAGGGCAACATAGGCGAGCAAATTGCTGAGCAGCAGGAAAATCAAACTGTTTCGATTTTCAACAGGTTGGTCGCGCAGGAATTTGACAATGCCTTTCAGGTTGAATGACTCGCCCGCGAGTTCTTTTGCGCTTGCGAGTTCTTCGGGTTCTTTGACAAATGCCCAGGTGAGGAAAAAGATTAGAAGCGCAAGACCAGCCGCAATCCAGAAAGGAAGCGGTCCGTACACGTCGTAGAGAGCGGCTCCAGCCAGGGCGGTAATCACCACCAGCAGACCTGCAATCGCGCCTGCAATCCCGTTGGCGGTGGCGCGTTGAGGCGAGGGCGTCACGTCAAACATGAGGACATCGGCAACAGGGCGCACAACTGCGAAAGCGATGAGGACGAGGAAAAGCGAAATGATGAAGGGAATGAGCAAGCCCGTCAGTTGACCTGTCTGCCCGTTGAGTTCGGGGGCAATGCCCATGGGGATAAGCGGGATGAAGATGAAGGCGGCGACGGCAACGGGAATGCCAAAGAGGATGAAGGGCATACGGCGACCCCATTTCGAGCGCAGGCTGTCGCTCCACGCGCCGACGAGGGGGCTGATGAACAAGCCCGCGATGTTATCGAAGACGAGGATGAAACCCGTCAGCGCGGGTCCGAGACCGAAGCCGACGGTGGTCGCGCCCGCTTCGGCAAAGGCGGGGTTGCCCGCCTGCAAATAGACGGGGACGTAGGTGTTGTACAACTGCCAGATGACTTCCATCACGGCGGGCAGGGTCGCCGCGATAACGATGTTGCGCCAACTCAACTTGATGTGGGACATTTTCTCTTCTCCTGTGTGGTTTGTACAATTGTTCAATTTATTGAACATTAGTTAAAACAGCATACATGAAAAAAGGTTGCGAGTCAAGTGGGAAAAAAGAAAACCCTGAAAAAATTCAGGGTTTTCTTGGCAAATCTGTTGGATTTGCAGGTTGGATTCGGTAAGTTGCTGTGGAATTTATGCGGCGACTACACGTTTTCTAAATTTATACCCGTATACAATAAGCCCTCTCTCGTCGCCGTCGTTGCGCACTTTGCGCGTCACCATCTCGACGGGCATGCCGATTTCCACCTGGTCGTTGTCCACGTCGGTCAATTGGGCAGTGACCATCGGTCCCTCCTCCAGTTTGATCAGCGCGACCGTGTAGGGGGCGTTGGCTTCGTAGCCGGCAGGCGCCTCATAGACGGTGGTGTAGGAATACACTTCGCCTTTTCCGCTGAAGGTATAAAGTTCTTTGGCTTCATCGCCGCAGTTCGGGCAAATATCGCGCGGAGGGAAGATCTTTGCATCGCAATGCGGGCAGATCTCGCCGACCAGTCCGTAGCGTTGTTTCTTGAGGCGCCAATGTCGCGGGATTTCCATTCGAACTCCTTGGTTGTCCTTATCTTATTGCAAGCGTAATTCTATTCCGCGCGACTCTCAAGAACTATCAAACTTTGTTCATTCCGAAGTTGATAGACTTTGTCATGGCTCGGTATCATATTCCCGGCAGGTATCGGCCCTGCAATCCTTCAGTTTTTTCAACCACTCATGCAGTTCGTGCAGGAATTTGGGGTCGGCGGTTTCGTAGATGTTCTCCAACTGATAAGGGTCATTTCTCAAGTCGTAAAGTTCCTTGTCGCCGTTTTTGAATTCCACGTACGTGTAGTCAGAGGTCCTCAGGGCAATGAACTGACCGCCAGCCTTGGCATCGTAGATGGAGTCCAGGGGTTCGACCTCGCCCTGGGGTCCGAGGACCGAGACCGGGTCCAGCCAGACCGTTTCGTCAATGCTCGCCTCCCTCCGGATGAGGAGTCCGTCCCGCCACGAGAAGATGATCCTGTTTTTTAGAAGAGGCACCAGCGAGCGGCCGTCCACGAAATCGGGCGGGACAACACCGGCCAGTTCCGCAATCGTCGGCGCCAGGTCAATGTTGCTGGCCAATTTTCCGATCACTGTCCCGGCCTTAATGCCGGGCCCGCGGACGAGAAGCGGGACGCGGATGTCCTCTTCGAAGGGGGTGTTCTTCCCTGCCAGCAGGCGGTGCTCGCCCAGGTGATAGCCGTTATCTGACGTGAAGAAGATGTAGGTATTGTCCAGTTGACCCGCCTCTTCGAGCGCGGCATAAATCTTTGCCACCATTTCATCCACTGCCTGCAGGGACTGGATGCGCAGACGATACTGCTGGCGCAGATCATCGACCTGTTCGTCGGTGAGCAAGGGATTTCGGCCAAAGAACCGCGACTTGTCGCTGATGTCCTCTTCGTTGATCGAGGGCGAGGCCGGTAATTGGATATCCTCGAACAGGCCGGCGTGACGCGGTGCGGGGACGCTCGGCCGGTGCGGAGCATAGGTCGCCGTGTAGAGGAAGAATGGCTGGCTGTCCTGACTGCTTTGATGAATGAAGTCAACGGCCTTCCCGGCGAACACGTCCGTTGTGTAATCTTCGGGAGCGTAGCCGTAATCCACGATCTTGCCGTTCTCATTCAGGAAATAATTGAAACCCTGATAGGCAAAATCGTTCATCAACTCGTCGCCCGCAGGGACGTACCATTCGTCCCAGCCGGGCGGGATGTAGGTTGGGGTTGCCGTTGCAGGATAACCATTGAGATATTTCCCAATCAGCGCGGTCCGATATCCTGCATCCTGCAACCAGACGGCCACGGTCGATTCTTCCAGCCCGAGTTGGTACACCATTTGGAATCCGCCAGCGGGCGGCTTGTTGCCGACAATCTGCGAATTGTGCGGATACTGCCCGCGCAGGATGCACACCCGCGAGGGACAGCACAACGACATACTGACAAGGAACTGGTCGAAGGTCGTGCCCTGTTCGCCGATCAACCTCTTCGTCTCAGCCATATATTCGAGATCGGCGAGCGTCATGTCGTCGGTCAGAATCAGGACGATGTTAGGACGGCCGTTTTCTGAAGAGGGGATGTTCTCCCCGCCGCACGACACGAGAGTAAGGACCATCACTGCGAGAACGCCGATGTGCAAAGCCTTCAAGGGATTCCTTGTCATCGCGAATCCCATCATTTCACTGTCAGGACATGAGTCACGGCTGTGGACGCCGGCCCGCCGAGATTTTGAATCAACGCCGTTTTTGCTTGGGGGATTTGGTTCGCTTCAGCCCGACCTCGTAACTGGATGACTGCTTCGACAGCCTGATACACGCCCGCGGCGCCGCCCGCGAAGCCGCGCGCTTTCATCCCGCCCATGGTGGCGCAGGGGATTTTGCCCTTCAGCCCGATCTCGCCCTCCGCGGCAAGTTTCCAGCCTTTGCCTTTGACGGCGAACCCCACCGCTTCGAGTTGCAGCGCGGCGTAGATGCTGAACGTATCGTGATACTCGAAGAAATCAATTTCATCGAGGATGACGCCTGCCTGTTTCATCGCTTTGCCCGCCGAAAGTTGGGCGGTATCGAAGTAGAGCATGTCCTTGCGGTCGTGCAGGGCAAGCGTATCCGAGGCCGCGGCGGAGCCGGCAATCTTCACGAGTGGATGCGGAAATTCGGAGGGGAGCAGGCTGCGGCGGGTCAAAAGAAGCGCGGCGGCGCCATCGGCATTGGGCGCCATGTCGAACATGTTGAGCGGGTCGCTGACCATCTCGGCTTTGGCGTAGGTCTCCGCTTTGATGGCTTTGCGGAACATGGCGTTGGGGTTGTTTGCGCCGTTGGCGTGCGCGGTGAGGGCAAAGCCGGCAAAGCCATCTGGGGGGACGCCGTACTCGTGCATATAGCGTTTCATCAACAGCGCGGCTTGCGCTGCGGGAGTCATTCCCTGCACCGATTCAAAATCCGCATCGCCGGTAGTGGCAAGGGCTTCATCTACGCCCGCGCCGACCTTATCCGTAAACTTTTCCACGCCGACCACCAGCGCCACATCCACCATGCCGCTGGCAACGGCGAGGTATCCCTGCCGCAGCGCCGCGCCGCCGGAGGCGCCCGCGGCTTCGACCGTCACGGCTTCGATGCCGTTCAACCCGGCAAAATCTGCGAGCAGCACGCCGAGGTGCGCCTGGCGGGAAAGGTTTGGCGCGAGCATATTACCGGCGAACAATGCCTGCGGCCTGAGCCCGCCCGAATCTTTGATGGCGTCTTGAATGGCGGCAAAGGCAAGGTCGCGCAGACCAATATCCCAATGCTCGCCCACTTCTGTTTGACCTACCCCGGCAATGATAACTTCAGGCATAAAAGAATTCCTAATGATGTTGAGTGATGGCGAAACGATCTTCGATACTCGTGAATCGATATTCGGAAAACCGATTTGACGACCCCCGAATACCGAATGATCGAATATCGTTCTTACTTCATCTGCAATTTCCCGCGGTAGCGCACATACGTGGCGTAGTCAATCTCGGTGCGCCGCGCGATGTATTCCTGCGTCTTGGGCGCGAGGCCCGCGCGGGCGGTGATGGCGTCAGTAACGGTGAGGTCGAAGGCGTCGGACCCGGCTCCGGATCCGAATGAAACGACGAGGATCCTGTCGCCGGGTTGGGCGATGTCGAGAGTCGCGGTGAGTCCAATCATTGCCGCGCCCGCGTACGTATTCCCAATCACAGGGACGAGCAGCCCGGGCTGAATCTGATCCATCGAGAAGCCGAGCCCCGAGGCGACGCGTTGCGGGAACTTCGTGTTGGGCTGGTGGAAGACCGCCCACTTGTAATCCTTGGCGGTGGTGCCGGATGCTTCCATCAGATGTGTGGCGGCTTCGGTGATGTGCTTGAAATAAGCAGGCTCGCCTGTGAAGCGCATGCCATGTTCGGGATACTTCGCGTCGGAGCGGCGCCAGAAATCGGGCGTGTCGGTGACGTACGAATACGAGGCGTTGATGACCGCCAGCGATTCCTCGGCGGGACCGAGAATGTACGCGCCGCCGCCCGCGCCCGCGGTGTATTCGAGCGCGTCGCCGGGTTTGCCTTGCGCGGTGTCCATGCCGATTGCCATGGCGTACTTGCCCATGCCCGAGCCGACCAGTCCCATCGCGGCGACGAGCGCTTCGGTGCCGGCCTTGCAGGCGAATTCCCAATCGGCGGCTTGCGTGTTGGGGACGGCGCCGATCGCTTCCGCGACCAGGGTGGAGGTTGGTTTCACCGCATAAGGGTGGGACTCCGACCCAACCCAGACCGCCCGCAGCTCGGTCGGGTCAATTTGCGCGCGCTTCATGGCGTTGCGCGCCGCTTCAATGGACATGGTGATCACGTCTTCATCCAGCCCGGGGACGGCTTTCTCCTTGATGGGCAGTCCGCCTTTGCCGCCGGTCCATACGCGCGCAACTTCTTTCGCCGGCAGGCGGAATCGCGGAACGTACGCGCCATAGCCGATGATACCAACGGGCTTGGCGGGTTTGAGGAGGGTGGGGGAGTGTGTGTGATTGTGTGGGGTTGTCATTTAGTGTTTTTTTTCCTGTATCTAAAAAATGCCAATTACTTTTGCAGATTTATTGGAATCCAGTATTTCTCTTTCCGAGAGTTTATCTCTGCTCTTCCTTTACAAATCTTATTTTTAAATTGCCTTTTTCCTCTTTTCCTTTATCTGTGTAAATCACGAATGGAATAGTACAACTATCGGGATATTTTTCTTCTACAGAAAAATTGAAATCTATTTCACCAAGTGGTTGAGTATATTTCGGATACAAGGCGTACATGCCATTGCTCACAAAGGAAAAAAATTGCTTTTCTGGTAAGGTATCAAAATGCCAATGTGTATCACTTGTTGGTGAGCTTATTATGTCCCCCACAAGTCTATTAATTCTTGGCGCATCCCTAAGATAAACCTCTTTAGCGACTTCGAATTGTATTAGATACCAAGTTGTAATAGCTTTTCCTTCATTTATGATTACAAGTCGTGGGGTCCGCGCTCTGCCATTTCCTGGTGGCATTGTAAGGTCAATAGCCTTCGCAAGAGTTCCAGTTTTAGTTTCCCAGTATAGTCGAGGGGTTGCAGTCTCTTGGCTTTCTCTAAATTGGATTATTGTGGCAATAAAACCAACTATAACCGTTGGTATCAATATTAATTCCACGATCAATTGTCCAAGCGAAAAAGTATCACCAGGTAGGAGTTGAAATATCAACATACTTATCGCAGGTAAGAAAATGCCTAAGCAACAGGCGAGAATTATGCCCATTCCCCCAACAACCCAAAGTGATTTATTACTTTCCATATGTTATCTTGTTCCTATACATTCCAAAACTTTGACATCGAGCCTGCGTGCGGTTTTCAACGGATTGCTCGCAGAACGGATGCGCGGATGGTTGGTCAACGGACTTTGTCACGGACTCACGGACGAAAACGGATTTGTATACTTGTTGGCTTGCTATCAGACCTCCGAAGTCTCTGAGACTTCGGAAGTCTTTGCTCATCTCTTGCCGACTTTCTTGCTGGCGTTCATAATCGTCATACCAACAACTTCTTCGCCCTCGTATCGGACAAGCACATCGTTGTCCAGCAGTTCAGAATCATCGGCGCGGTTTGGTTTTTTGAAATTCAAATACAACACATCGGCTTCTTCGTCATAAGAAAACCAGATATTTTTTTGATGGAGTTGTAACACTTGAGGCACAACAGTCAATACGTGGTCGAGATTCACCGCTGCCATACTTTCTTTCTCCTTTCGAGCGATTTCCAGCGCTTCGTCAAGAACGCTGTAATGATAAAGCCATCTTCCGTGCTTGTTTCCCGATAAACAGCGACAATAAATTTTCCTGTTTCGATTTCACGCGCGGCGAGCAATTCGCCTTCGTTGCCTTCAAACACTGCCAGTGGTTCCTGAACAGTTTCAAGCACATCGTAGAGATAACCTGCCATTTCCGCATGTTCCTCGGTGATGTGTACCCAGCGTTCGTCGGGCAATCTTATTGTTACGCCGTTTACAGATTTGGCAGTATTCATTCTCAATCTCTTATATCACAAACACCAAAACTTTGACGTCAAACCTGCGTGGTTGAAAGACCTGACAGGTCTCCGCGAGAGGCTGGGAGGGCATAGCCTATGCCTGCGCGGGAATTGCGGTTGGCGTTGGCATGGGTGAGACCTGTCAGGTCTACGCCTGCAATTCCTTCAAAATCTCTTCCGCTCTATCAATTCTGACCACCTTCTCCGCCACCATCTGACTTGCCACCTTCTCGATCAATTCTCCCGTCGCGCCTGCCGCGATGGCAACCTGCCGCGCGTGCAGCGACATGTGTCCGCGCTGGATGCCTTCGGTGGCGAGGGCACGCAGCGCTGCCAGGTTCTGGGCGAGACCGACCGAGACGATGATCTCCGCCAGTTCGGAGGCGGTTTTCACACCCATGAGTTTGACCGCCGCCTGCGCCGCCGGGTGGACCTTGGTCGCGCCGCCGACGATGCCCACCGCCATCGGCATTTCCAGCGTGCCGACGAGGTTGCCGTCTGCGTCTTTGCCCCAGGTGGAGAGGGAAGTGTACCTGCCGTTTTTCACCGCGTAGGCATGGGCGCCCGCTTCAATGGCGCGCCAGTCGTTGCCGGTGGCGATGACCACCGCATCCACCCCGTTCATAATGCCCTTGTTGTGGGTGGCGGCGCGGTAGGGGTCTGCGGCGGCAAAGGCATAGGCGGCGATGATGCCGTCGCGCACTTGTTCGCCGCTGTAGGACAAATTTTCAATTTGTCCGCTGGGCGAGTTGGAAACCTGCCCTACGGTTTTAAACGCCAGTTCTTTCACGGGGATGGTACAGCGCGCGCGCGCAAGGCGCCGGTCCGCCAGATTGGACAAAATCCGCAAGTGGACTTTGCCGCCCGTGATGGCTTCCACTTTGGGGGCGAGGCGTTCGCATGCCGTGTTGACGGCATTGGCGCCCATCGCGTCGCGCACGTCATAGATGAGGTGGACGACTAAAAATGCACCGATAGGCGATGATTCGAGAATTCGAACTTCGAGGTCGCGCGCGCCGCCGCCGAATTTTTTGAGCACGGGGTCAATCGCATCGGCTTCGGCGAGCAGTTCGGCTTTGTGTTCGTAGAGTTTGAGTTTCGCTTCATGCAGGTTGACGAGGTGGATGACCTGCATCTGCCCAATCATCAGCGGTTCGGTGGTGGTGGCATGGAAGCCGCCGCCGGCGCGGGCGAGTTTTGCCATGAACGACGCGCCCGCCACCACCGAAGGCTCTTCGATGGCGAAAGGCACGAGCACGTCGCGGCCGTTGACCATGAAGTTGAGGGCAATGCCGAGCGGCAGGCTGTGCAAACCAATCACGTTTTCGATCATGTGGTCGGCGGCTTCGGGGGAGAGTCCGCCCGAGGTCCAGGCGGCAAGTTCGGGCGGAGTCTGAGGCGCAGCTTCCGCGATTTTTGCGCGGCGCTGTTCGAGCGTCATGTTATAAAATCCAGAGATTCGGGAGGTTGTCATGAGTTCACCAGTGCAGTTTACATTCTATTGTCATACCCTGCCAAAACCTATCAGGGCGTTCGGATTTGATTATAATGGCTGGGATGAGAGGTGTGTCCCATGCTGTTGACGCGTGAACAACTTCAGGAGCGGTTGATCGCCCTGCACCGGGCCAGCCTGGAACTGGTCAGGGATGTATCGTTGGAATCGTTGTTGGAACGCATCGTGACCACCGCGTGTGAACAGGCGGAGGCACGCTACGCGGCGCTGGGGGCGCTGGACGAGGGCGGCAAACTCTGGAAGTTCATTTCAGTTGGTATGACGGATGCGGAGGTCAAACGTATTGCGCATCCACCCGTAGGACGCGGCTTGATCGGCGCGCTGATTGGCAGGGCGGATCCGTTGCGCGTGCCGGTTATCTCCGAAGACCCGCGCTCGGTCGGCTTTCCCCCGCATCATCCCCACATGACCTCGTTTTTAGGCGTGCCGATTCGGGCGGGCGACAGCCAGCTGGGTCAGTTGTACCTCACCGACAAGATCGGCGCGCCTGAATTTACGTCTGACGATGAACAAGTGATGCAAATGCTGGCGGCCTACGCGGCCGCGGCCATTCAGAACGCGCGCGTCATCGAGAAGATGAGGGAGCGAGACGCGATCCTGACGCGCCGCAGTGAAGACCTTGCACTTCTGAACGACATGGCCTCCACGCTGACCTCCTCGCTCGAATTGGACGAGATTCTGAACAAGACGCTTGGCCTGGTGATGGATTACATGAAAGTGGAAGCGGGCGAGCTCTTTTTGCTGGAAGACGACAAGCAGACCCTGCGCATGGTGTTGCACCGCGGCCAATCCGCCGAAGCATTCTGGACCCGAAACCGGTTCCGCGTTGGGGAAGGGTATCCCGGCCTGGTGGCCCAGAGCGGCGAGCCGCTCATCAGCACCGATATCCAATCCGACGACCGCTTCCTGCGGCAGGCGGTGGTCAGCGAAGGATACCGCTGTGTGGCCTGCTTCCCGCTCAAGGCAAGCGAGACGCTGGTGGGCGTGTTGGGTGTGGCGACCCGCGAGTCCGCACCGTTTAACGAACATGATATCCAAATGCTGATGGCAGTCAGTAACTGGGCCGGGCTGGCCATTGATAATGCCCGCCTGCACCACAACGCGCGCCGCCTGGCGATCCTGGAGGAGCGCGACCGCATCGGCATGGACCTGCACGACGGCATCATCCAGTCCATTTTCGGGGTGGGGCTGGCGCTGGAGAACGTGCAGCACCTGGTCAATGAAGAGCCGCAGAAGGCCAAAGCCAATCTAAGGAAAGCCATAGACGACCTGAACCAGATCATCCGCGACCTGCGCGCGTATATCCTTGATCTGCGCCCGCGCGAGTTCAAACAGGAGAAACTGGTGGATGGCCTCAAGCGACTGGTGAACGAGTACCGCGCCCATACGCTGGCGCAGGCGGTCTTCAGCGGCGCGCGAGCCAAGGTCGCCGATCTGCCTGAGGGACATGCCTCCGCCTTGTTCCACATCTGCCAGGAGGCGCTGGCCAATTCCGCCAAACATGCCAGCGCCAGCAAGGTCAACGTGACGTTATGGACGACAGACGACCGTGTGCTGATGGAAATTCACGACGATGGCAAGGGCTTCGACATGGAAAAGATGAGCAAATCGCTTGGACATGGCCTTGCCAACATGCAAACGCGCGCGCGCGCCGTTGGCGGCGAAGTGGACATCGCCTCCTCGCCCGGCGAGGGAACGACCGTACTTGCGTGGGTTCCGCGCGATGCCGAACTCTAATTCGCAAAATAAGCCTCGATTTGGCTTATCGAATCCCGGAAATCGGCGTTTCATTGCCGGCAGCGAAAAGCGTTTTCGCTGCTGAGTTTTTTAAGACATATCTTTGCATTTACCGTCCCGACTCCTGTTGACCGCCATATGTGGGGGGTGAGTATGTGGATTTCATGTCTTTGGCTGAAACGATTGTTCTAAACTGTGGTGGGCGGTCTTACGTCTGCGAAGAATTCTTTTAACATTAATTGACCTTAAAAAAACGGAAGTTTTTAAACTCGCGTAGGCTTATCGTGTTGGTAGTTATCCACATTCTCTGCTAGAATTTGAGCACGCTGAGAGAAGAGGATGTGAGTAGTTTGCATCCAAACCCCTGATTGTTAGTCGGACAATCGCATATTGATTACCTCACTAACCGCGCGGCCTGTCTGGCGGGTTAGTTCAATCTACCTTATCCATGCCTCGAGGGAGCGACTTATGAATGCACAGCAAGCCTGGCAATCTGTGTTGGCGCAACTCCAAATGGAGATGCCGCGGGCCTCATTCGATACCTGGGTGCGCGACACCACACCTGTCCAGTATGCCGACGGGGTGCTCACCGTCAGCGTCCGCAACGCGTATGCGCGCGACTGGCTGGAGTCGCGGCTGGCCGGCACAGTCAACCGCTTGCTGATCGAGATTTTGAACGCCAATGTCGCCGTCAACTTTGTGGTCGCGCAGGCTGCGGACGAGGAAATGGTTCGGGAGGCCGAGCAGCCCCAGATGCGGGCCGAAGCGGAGCCTGTAGAAGTCCGCGGCCGCAATGCAAAGCTCAATCCGCGTTATACGTTCGATGCGTTCGTGGTCGGCGCGGGGAATCGCCTGGTGCACGCAGCCTGTCTGGCGGTCGCGGAAAAACCCGCCCGCGCCTACAATCCGCTTTTCCTCTACGGGGGTGTCGGGCTGGGAAAGACCCATCTCCTGCACGCCATCGGCAATGCGTGTCACGCGCGCGGGCTGAATGTGCTGTACGTTTCTTCGGAAGAATTTACCAACGACATGATCAATGCCATTCGCACGCACACTACGCAGGCCTTCCGCGACAAATATCGCTCCGCGGACGTTTTGCTGGTGGATGACATCCAGTTCATCGCGGGCAAGGAATCAACGCAGGAGGAATTCTTCCACACTTTCAATACCTTGCACGGGCAGGACAAGCAGATCATCGTTTCGTCAGATCGCCCGCCCAAGTCGCTGGTGACGCTGGAGGAGCGCCTGCGCTCGCGTTTCGAGTGGGGCCTGACGGCCGACATCCAGCCGCCCGACCTGGAGACGCGCCTCGCCATCCTGCGCTCGAAGGCCGAACGCACCGGGCGTTTCATCCCGGATGAAATCCTGGATACGATTGCCCGCCGCGTGCAATCCAACATCCGCGAACTGGAAGGCGCGCTCAACCGTATTCTGGCCTTCGCGGAATTGAGCGGATCCGCCCTGACCCCGCAGCTGGTCGAGGTGGCTTTGGCCGACCTGCTACCGCAACACAGCGTATTGGAGCCACAGACCGTGATTGACGTGGTGGCGCGTTTTTTCAACCTTTCCGCCGAGAAATTGCTCAGCGCGGACCGTTCTAAAAATGTAGCCCTGCCGCGCCAACTGGCGATGTACATCCTGCGCGAGGATGTGAAGGCCTCCCTGCCGCAGATCGGCGAGGTCATTGGCGGGCGGGATCATACCACCGTCATGCACGCCATCAAGAAGATCTCGGACGGGCTGGCAAAGGACGACCGCATGCAGCGCCAATTGATGCAAATCCGCCAGCAGTTGTACGGGCAGGCGGCTGCCGTTTGAGGATGAGCCCCGGTCGAGGACCGGGGGCTTGTCTTTGCTGGCAGGTTTTGTGGTATACTCCCGTCGCTCCCGCTGCGGCGGGACATATCTTGCCCGGGCGGGCAATATACGCCCAAATTCACACGCCTGTGGACCTGCCAGTGCGTGCCGCGGACCCGAGTGGACGCGGTCGCTGGCGGGGATGAAGCAGGCGGAGGCCAAACGCAAGGAGGTTCGTTCCCCATGGCCGTCATTTCCATGAAAGCCCTGCTTGAGAGCGGTGTCCATTTCGGCCACCGCACCAACAAGTGGGATCCCCGCATGAAGCCGTACATCTTCACCGAGCGTAACGGCATTCATATCATTGACCTGCAGCAGACCGTCAAACTGCTGAACCAGGCCTATAATGTCATCCGCGATGTGGTTGCAAACGGCGGCACGGTGTTATTCGTCGGCACCAAACGCCAGGCGCAGGAGACCATCAAGGAGGAGGCGCTCCGTTGTGGAATGCCCTACGTGACCGAGCGCTGGCTGGGCGGAATGCTCACCAACTGGTCCACGATGTACAACCGCATCCAGGAACTGGACCGCCTCGAACAGATGCGCGACAGCGGCGAGATCAACCGTCTCACCAAAAAGGAAGGCCTGCTCATCGGCCGCGAGATCGACCGCCTGCTCACCCGCCTCGAAGGCGTTCGCAAGATGAAGCGCCGCCCCGACCTGCTCTTCGTGGTGGATGTCGGCCGCGAGGACGCGGCAGTGCACGAAGCGAACCTGCTCAATATCCCGGTCGTGGCGCTGGTGGATACCAATTGCAACCCGCGCGGTATTGACTATGTTATCCCCTCCAACGATGACGCCATCCGCGCCATCAAGCTGCTGGTGGCTAAAATCGCGGATGCCGTTCTCGAAGGCAAGGCCATGCGCAAAGAAGAGGAAGTGATCGAAGAGCCCGCTACGTCCACACCGGGCAAGCCCGATGCTTCGTCCCGGCCGCGTAAGGCTCAGCGTGTTGTAGAAGCTGCCGATGTGGACGAGATGGGTGAAGAATCCCTGCTGGGTGAGGCCACTCTGGCCAAACTGACCGCCAGCCGCAAGCCGGTCGAGGTTGACGAGGAATCGGTCGAAGCGGAGAAGGCTGAAACGGCCGAAAAACCCGGGAAGACGAAACCCGCTTCCAAGTCTAGGAAGGAAGCGGATGAAGAGATCGAGGAAAGTGAAGAGGCGGCGGAGTAGTCCGTCGGTTGAACGAGGAAAGCGACATGGAAATTACAACCGAAATGATCAAGGAGTTGCGCGCCCTCACCAATGCGCCCATCCTCGATTGCCGCAAGGCCCTTCAAGAATCCAACGGCGACCTTCAAAAAGCCATTGACTGGCTGCGCGAAAAAGGCATGGCGACTGCCGCCAAGCGCGCCGACCGCGAGGCTTTGAACGGAATGCTTGAGCTGTATTCCCACGGCGGCGGACGCGTGGGTGTGATGGTCGAAGTCAATTGCGAGACCGATTTCGTGGCGCGCTCCGAGCAGTTCCGCACGCTGGCGCACGAGATTGCTCTGCAGATCGCGGCCAACGCGCCGAAATACGTCAAGGCGGAGGACATCCCCGCGGCCGAACTCGAGCACGAAGCCGAGATTGCACGCGCCCGCGCGAAGGAGGAGGGCAAGCCCGAGAACGTCGTTGCGAAAATCGTGGAGGGACGCCTCGAGAAATACAAGGACGAGGTCTGCCTTCTGCGCCAGACCTATATCCGCGACGAGAATCTGACCATCGAAAAGCTTATCCTGCAGAATGTGGCCGCCATCGGCGAGAACGTCCTGGTGCGCCGTTTTCAGCGCTGGGAGCTTGGCGAGAGCGTAGGCAGTAATAGTAAATAGTTGGGAAGGCCAACCCGAAGGTTGGCCTTTTTCTTAATGTTTAGAACAAAACCAGTTGGAGGAGGCCGAATATGCTCGATCTCAAGTATCGCCGCATCCTGCTCAAGTTGAGCGGGGAGGCCCTGGCCGGCGCGACGGGATATGGAATAGACACGAACGAAGTGGACGCCATCGCCAGCCGCATCAAGCAAGTTTTCGATATGAAAGTGCAGGTGGCGGTGGTGATCGGCGCGGGCAATTTGTGGCGCGGCAAGCAGGGACTGGAACACGGCATGGACCGCGCCACCGCCGATTACATGGGCATGCTTGCCACCGTCATGAACGCCATGGCGTTGATGGACGCGCTGGAACGGCAGGGCGTCTTCACCCGCGTCATGT
Source organism: Chloroflexota bacterium (assembly GCA_037445635.1). Lineage (GTDB taxonomy): Bacteria > Chloroflexota > Anaerolineae > Anaerolineales > Villigracilaceae > JBFMCC01. The sequence goes on along the minus strand of JBBIKC010000009.1, from coordinate 17,807 downwards.
CTGCCATCGAGATGCGGGCGATTGCCGAACCGTATATCCGCCGGCGCGCCATCCGTCATCTCGAAAAGGGGCGCGTGGTCATCTTCGGCGCGGGGACGGGCAACCCGTTCTTCTCGACCGACACGGCCGCGGCTCTGCGCGCTACCGAGATTGACGCCGACGTGGTCATCAAAGCCACCAAAGTGGACGGCGTTTACGACTCGGATCCCAAGAAGAATCCCGGCGCCAAAAAATTCGACAGGCTTTCTTATATTGATGTGATCAACCGCCGCCTCGAAGTGATGGACTCCACAGCCATCACCCATTGCATGGAAAACAAGATCCCTTTGCTGGTCATCAACCTGTGGGATTCCACCGCCCTCATCCGCGCCCTGCGCGGCGAGGCTGTGGGCACGCTGGTCGGTGTATAGCGCTGCCGCGAATTTCGGGTCTCCTCTCCCGCCCGGGGGAGGAGATTTGCTTTGAGAGACTCTCGTCCCGCCTCCAAATTCTCTCGCAACCGGCGCGGCAGTAGCGCAATTTGGAAAGTTAAGGTATCCTTGTATCGAACCTCTTTCGCAGGAGCCTCACATGATCAAGGATATCCTCAAAGAAGCCGAAGCGCGTATGCAGGGCGCCCTCCACGCGCTGACCGATGACCTCGCCGGTATCCGCACCGGGCGCGCCAGTCCCGCGCTGGTGGAAAAACTTCCCATTGATTACTTCGGCGTGCCGACGCCCCTTCTGCAACTTGCTTCGATCTCCGTTCCCGAGCCGCGTTCGCTGATGATCAAACCGTTCGACCCCTCCACCATCAAAGCCATCGAAAAGGCGATTCAGGCCTCGGACCTGGGGCTGAATCCCAATAACGATGGCAAGGCCATCCACCTCAACCTGCCGCCGTTGAACGAAGAACGCCGCCGCGAACTGGTCAAGCACGTCCATGCACGTCTGGAGGAGGCGCGTATTGCCGTCCGCAATGTGCGCCGCGATTCTCACAACGACATGCGCGATTTCGAAAAGGAAAAAATGATCTCGGAGGACGACCTCAAGCGCGGCGAGGAGGAACTGCAAAAACTGACCGACCGTTTCGTGGAAGAGATCAACAAACACGGCCAGGCGAAAGAAAAAGAGATTATGGAAGTGTAATGGCATGACAGCCATTTCCGCGCGCATGACCGATCTACCCCTGAACATCCCCCCCGATCGAATTCCTCAGCACGTTGCCATCATCATGGACGGCAACGGCCGCTGGGCGATTCAACGCGGACTGCCGCGGGTGGCGGGCCACAAGGCGGGCACCGAAAACCTGCGCCGCGTGATTCGCTCTACGGTCGAGTTCGGCATTAAGTATCTGACCATTTATGCCTTCTCCACTGAGAATTGGGGACGTCCGCCGGAGGAAGTGCAGGGGTTGATGGGTATCCTGCAGGATGTGATAGACCGCGAATTGAACGAACTGCACCAGGAAGGTGTACAGTTGCGCCATATCGGGCGGCTGGAACGCCTGGATGAGAAGATCCAGGCCAAGGTCCTGAAAGCGATCGAACTGACGAAGAACAACGACCGCCTGGTGTTGAACGTCGCCTGGAATTATGGCGGCCGCGACGAGATCGTCTGTGCCATTCAGAAGATGATCAAAGACGGTATCGTGCCCGAACATGTCACGGACGAACTGGTCAGCCAGTACCTGTTCACCGCGGGTGTGCCCGACCCTGACCTGGTCATCCGCACTTCGGGCGAACTGCGCGTCAGCAACTTTCTGATCTGGCAGGCCGCGTATTCGGAGTGGTACGTCACTCCCACCTTCTGGCCCGACTTCGACAGGGAGGAATACCGCCGCGCGCTGGAGGCTTTTGCCCAACGCGATCGCCGCTTCGGGGGTGTGACGGCCGCGGTGACCACGGCCCATGGTTAAGCGTACCGTCACTGCTTTCGCCCTGCTGGCATTAGGCATGCCGGCCATCCTGCTCGGGGGAATTCCTTATTTGCTGTTCATCGGTTTCTTTGTGGTCATGTCGGCTTACGAATATACCCAGTTGTTTCGCGCCATCGGGCATCAACCGTCCATCTGGGGAACGGTGGGCGGAACGGCCCTGATCTTAGCCGCCCGTTCGCAATTTCCCGAATGGGCAGGGGCGGTCTTTGCTTTCACCATCCTGGCGGCCATGACCCGTCATTTGCTGGCATACGAACGCGGCCGTGAACAGGCCGCGATTGATTTTGTGATTACGGCTGGCGGACTCGCTTATCTGGGTTGGGTGGGCGGCTATCTCATTGACATCCGCGCCCTGCCTAACGGCGGCTGGTGGATGTTCCTTGTCCTGCCCACGGTCTGGATGGCGGATACGGGCGCCTACGTCATCGGCGCAAGATACGGAAAGCATAAGATGACGCCGCGCCTCAGCCCCAAAAAATCCTGGGAAGGTTACTGGGCGGGCGTCTTCACCGGTACTTTGTTCGGCGGGTTCTTTGCCTGGGCATACAATGTCAACACCTTCGTCGGCCCGCTCACCATCAGCATCTGGCAGGGCGCGTTGCTGGGCTTCGTGTTGAGTGTGCTCACCACGCTGGGCGACCTGGGCGAAAGCCTTTTCAAGCGTCCCGCGCATGTCAAGGATTCTGGCAATGTAGTTCCCGGGCACGGCGGTGCCTTCGACCGCATTGACACATCCTTGTGGGGCGCGGTGATCGGTTATTATTGGATCGTTTGGTTCCTGCTCTGACCTTTTTCTGGAGACCGCTATGGTGGATACTATTCCAACCCGAAACCTGGCTCTCGAACTGGTACGCGTGACCGAAGCGGCCGCGCTGGCCGCGGGACGCTTCATGGGCCGCGGCGACAAGGAATCCGCGGACCGCGCTGCGGTTGAGGCGATGCGCCTCGTCCTGCGGACGGTTGATATGAACGGCGTCATCGTCATTGGCGAGGGCGAGAAGGACAAGGCCCCCATGCTTTACAATGACGAACATGTGGGCAACGGTTCGCCGCCGGACGTGGACGTGGCCGTGGATCCGATTGACGGAACGCGCCCCCTCGCGATGGGCCGCGCCAACTCACTGGCCACAGTCGCGCTCTCGCCGCGCGGCACGATGTTCAACCCGGGGCCTTTCGTTTACATGAACAAACTGGCCGTCGGGCCCGCCGCCAAAGGCAAGATCAATATCGAAAAACCGATTACGGAAAATCTCAAGGCGATTGCCAAAGCACAGGGCAAGGCGGTGGAGGACCTGACCGTCATCATCCTCGACCGTCCGCGTCACGCGGACATGGTGGCCGAGATTCGCCGCAATGGAGCGCGCATCCGCCTTATCCCAGACGGGGATGTAGCCGCCGCGCTCATGACTGCCTGGCCCGATTCCGGCATTGATGTGCTGATTGGTATCGGCGGCACACCCGAAGGTGTGATCGCCGCCTGCGCCCTGCGCGCCATGGGCGGAGAGATTCAGGGCAAGCTCTACGCGCGGGACGAGGAGGAATTGCGCCGCGGCCGCGAGATGGGCTACGACTTCGAGAAGATTCTGACCATGGACGACCTGGTCACTTCGGAGGACGTCTTCTTTGCCGCGACCGGCATCACCGATGGGCAGTTACTGCGCGGTGTGAAGTATTTCGGCGACGGCGCCCGCACCGACAGCCTGGTTGTGCGCGGCCTGACCGGGACGGTCCGCCAGATCACGGCCACACACCGAATTGATAAGTTGCACGAGTTGAGCGCAATCAAATATTAGAGGCAAAATTATTACGGTTCTACCGTTTTCAACGGGAAATTGCTTTTCAAACACAAAGGTCTCAAAGGAAGACCGTCTGTAAAATTGCCGCCTTTTTTCCTTTGTGTCCTTCGTGGTTAGACTTTCCCGTTATACGGAAGTGCCATTATTCCTTGATCGCGCAACTGGCTTGACATCGGCCTTTCTTGCTAATATAATCCCGTTCGCCTTCCTCGCTAGCTCAACGGCAGAGCGGGCGGCTGTTAACCGCTAGGTTCGAGGTTCAAATCCTCGGCGAGGAGCTCGATCATTAAGCCCCGGCTGCGGGGCTTTTTGTTATCGTCGCAAAAACGTAACAAACCTTTGGGGGAGTCTTGTGAATGTTTAAAATGCTAAAATATGGACATGAGACGAAGCGACAGGCGGAAAGCGTACCCTCCCTTGCTAATCCTCGCGGCGGCGCTCCTGTTTGCCTGCGCTCCTCTCGCGCCCGGCGCCTATCCTACCCAGGGGCCCGGAGCCGTGGATACGCTGATTGCATTGAAAGCCACCGAGGCGGCCATGCTGACGCAGACTGCCATCGGTCCGGCTACCTTTACGTCCACGCCTGGGCGAATCACGCTGACGCCTTCCCAAACCATGCCTGCCACGGCGACCATGCTATTCCTGCTCAAGACCAATACTCCCACTCCGTCTCAAACGCCGACGCGGGTAGTTATTCCCACAGTCTGGCCGGACTGGACCACCGGCGATGTAGTGGATATGCCTCAGGGCTCCGGCGAGGGCATTGGTGTGACGAAATACTTCAGCAGTCTGGCGCATGTGACCGTCGTCGTCGTCCGCACCAACGGCGTCAAACTTCGCAAGTTGCCCACCAAGGCGCTGGGAGGTCCCATTGCCCCCAAGGGAACGATCCTGATCCTGACAGGGTACTGGAACAAGAACAATGATTTTGGCGCGCCATGGTCTTTCATGAAAGTCATAACCGAGGACGGCCGGCAGTACTGGGTGGGCGGGGACGCGAACGACGATACTAGTCCCACCGCGAGTTTTGCCTTTTACACTCCCCCGGAGCCGACGGCGACCTTTACTTCCACCCCTACTCCATAAAAAAGGAGCGACGCCCGAAAGCATCGCTCCGTGAAAACATATAAGAGACGTTACTCCGCGTCGGGTTTATCGGCGCTCGAGGCTGCGGGCTTGTTTTCCTCTTTCTTCTTTTTCCCGTGCGAGCCCTGGCCGGACGGGGAGCGATGGTCGGTGGCGTAGAACCCCGAGCCTTTGAAGACGATACCCACCGGCGCGATGACCTTGCGCAGGCTGTTTTTGCTGCATTCGGGACACCGCTTGAGGGGTGAATCGCTGAAAGATTGCTGGTGCTCGAACTGTACGCCGCACGAGTCACAACGATAGGCATAAACAGGCATAAGACTTTCTCCTTGCTTCCAACGAGGCGTGATTATAGCGCGTCCATATGCTCTGTGCAAGACTTGGACGCCGCGTGTTATAATTTTCTAACACTTCCGGGAGAGGCGACATGTTGAAGATCACCATCGTATATTGCGCGGTCTGACATTACACGGACCGGGCCGTGAGTCTGGCGACCGACCTGCTGAGGCAGTTCGAGACAAACATCGAATCGCTGGAACTGATTCCATCGGACGGGGGCCGCTTCGAGGTCAGTGTGAACGGGAAGTTGGTCTATTCGAAACTACAGACCAAACGCCACGCCGAACCGGGCGAGGTGGTCGGCTTGGTCAGAAAACTGGTTCAAGGATAAAGAATGGCAAAAAAAGGACGCGTTTTTTCGGGCGCCCGTCCGACGGGACGCCAGCATCTGGGCAACTATCTGGGCGCGATCCAGAATTACGTCGCGCTGCAGAAGGACTACGACTGCGTTTACTGCATCGTGGATATTCACGCGCTCACCACCGTGGAGACCACAGAGAACCTCAAGCAGAACACCTACGAAATGGCCCTCGACTGGCTGGCCGCAGGCATCCGCCCGGAAGACTCGATCCTGTTCGTCCAGTCGCACGTGCCGCAGGTGATGGAACTGCATACCCTGCTTTCCATGGTCACGCCGCTCGGCAAATTGACCGACCTGCCGACCTTCAAGGAGAAGGTGCGCCAGCAGCCCGATAACGTCAATTACGGACTGGTGGGCTATCCCGTGCTGATGACAGCGGACATCGTGCTCTACAAGACGGATGTGGTGCCGGTCGGCATCGACCAGGCTCCCCACGTGGAGTTTGCGCGCGAGATCGTGCGCTCGTTCAATTATCGCTACAATACCAAGGTTCTGATTGAGCCGCAGGTCAAGCATACCGAGGTGCTCAAGGTGCTGGGCATTGACGGCAAGGAGAAGATGGGCAAGAGCCTCAATAATCACATCGAACTGGCCGCCACGCCCGAAGAGACGCAGCAGCGCGTGATGCAGATGGTTACCGATCCCGCCCGCGTCCGCCGCAACGACCCGGGCAATCCCGACGTGTGCAACGTGTTCTCGATGCACAAGATTTTCTCTTCGGCCGAGGAGGTCGCCACGATCAACCGTGACTGCCGCACTGCCGCGCTCGGCTGTGTGGACTGCAAGAAACTCTTCGCGAAGAACCTGAATAAACACCTGGAGCCGTTCCGCACCAAACGCGCCGAACTGGAGAAGAAGCCCGGTTACGTGGACGATGTCCTGCACGACGGAGCCAAACGTGCGCGCGTCATTGCCGAACAGACGATGAAGGAAGTGCGCGAGGCGATCCAATTGCCGTAACTCGATATTCGGGATTCGATATTTGGCCGTCTGTCTTCGATTGCCGAATATCGAATATCGTTTTATGCGCGTATTACTTCAGCGAGTTTCCAAAGCCAGCGTCACAGTCGAAGGCCGCGTCATTTCCAAAATTGACAAGGGCCTTTTGATTTTATTGGGCGTGGGCCACGGGGACGGGGAGGAGCAGGTTCAGTTCTTGGCGGAAAAGGTCGCCAACCTGCGCATCTTCGAGGACGAACAGGGCAAGACCAACCTTTCTGTACTGGATGTGAAAGGCGGGGCGATTGTCGTTTCGCAGTTCACGCTGTACGCCGATGCCCGCAAGGGACGCCGCCCCTCGTTCACCGACGCGGCGCCGCCCGAGGTCGCCGAACCGTTGGTGAATCGTTTCGTCGCACTGCTGGGCGGGCACGGAGTCCCGACACAGACCGGGAAGTTCAGGGAACACATGCTGGTGGAAATCCACAACGACGGCCCGGTCACGGTCTGGCTGGAGAAATGAACGTCAGCCCCAATCCCTTCCAACGATTCATCCATCGCATCCTTATGCTGGGACCCGTCTCAGCCTTCCTGGCGCGCGCCCTGGAACCGCTGGACGAATTCGTCATGCGCCTCACGAATGGGAAACATACCGTTACCGAAGTGGTTGGCCTGCCCATCATCGAACTCGATACCATCGGCGCGCGTAGTGGACAGATGCGTTCGCACCCGCTTGTCGGCCTGCGTGACGGAGACAAGATCGTGATCATCGGTTCGAACTTTGGAGGCAAACATCATCCCGCTTGGATTCATAACCTGCGCGCCCATCCCGAATGCGGCGTACACGTCAACGGCCGATTTGGGAATTACATTGCGCGCGAAGCCGATGGGGAGGAACGCACGAAATACTGGCAACTCGCTCTCTCGTATTACAAAGGTTACGCGGCTTATGAAGAACGCGCCGCCCCGCGCCGCATTGCCGTTATGGTGTTGGAACCAATTGAAAACTAGAATCTGCGCTTTGTCTTTGTTGATGCTCGCCCTCGCGGCGTGCGCGCCGGACGCGGGTCCCGCGGCGGATGCGGAATTCGAGCAGGCGGTGCGCCGGGCGCGCGAATCGCTGGATGAATTCAGGGTCCTGCTCGAGTCGCCCAACCCCACGCGCACGTTCGTTGCTTTGAAGGTCCGCTTCATATCGCTGGATGGTGAACAGGATATCTGGGTGGACAACGTCAATTATGAGGATGGAGAGTTCCATGGCCTGATGGGCGACGACCTCCCCGCCCTGCGGCTCGAACTTGGCGAGAGGGTTGACGTGCCTGTGGAAGACATCCTGGATTGGATGATCGTGGAAGATGGCCGCCTGATCGGCGGCTACACCATCCGCCTCGCCTACTCGCGCATGACCCCCGAAGAAAAAGAATTCTTTTTGAAAGACGCAGGTTATTCGATTGACGAATAACCGCCGCGCCACAAGACCGCGTCCAACTGGACGGCCATCGCCCCCGCTTCTTTCAGGACCCCGGCCTGCTCCCGTTTGTAGACCCCGCCCCCGCCGATGACCGGCAATCCCAGCCGCGCCGCGGCATGGACGACCGCCAGCGTGCGCGGAAACAGCGACGGGCCGAAGAGTCTTCCTGTGATCAACTCCCCTCCCCCCGCGGGGGAGGGGCCGGGGGTGGGGTCGGGTAATGCCCCCCGCGGCGCCGCCAGACTCACCGCCGCCGCGCCCATCTGAATCACCGCCGGGCCGATTCGCAAAATCTGTTCTTCAGGCAGGCAGACAATCAAAGGCAATTCGCCGAGACACACTTCAACAGCGACCAAGATGATGTCATCGGCCAGCAGGGGAGCGAAGCCCAGTTCGGCCGCCATCACGTTTTCCATTGATTCCAATTTCTCGACCATCTGCTGTGTCTCTTCCGGCCTGTCCGCCATCAAATGGACGATGACCGGCAGGGGCGCGTCGGCCCAGCGCGCCGCGTGCTTCTTGACGACGGCCGCGAAGCCGGGATTCGGCAGTCCCGTGTGCAGGAGGAACCCGCCCGGGTATTCGATCAGCGCGGGTCGCGCGGCCGGCCGCCGCGGCCGCAGGCTGACCGGGTTGGTCACGAACGCTCCGAGTTCATCCCACCCTGAGGACCCAGGTTTCTCAAAGAAACCTGGGTTCTGGTGCAGGTCCGGCGCGAAGCCAAGCGCGCCGGCCGCGTTCATCAGAGGCGTGCGAAAGTCAAGGTCGCGTTTCGGCATGGTGTAAAATGATTATACAGGCAACCGCCCATTCCCGATTTACGAATCCCGATGCCCGATTTCTCCTCCTATCTCTCCCCCTTCTCCTGGCGCTACGGCAATGACGAGATGCGCCGCCTGTGGAGCGAAGAGCACAAGCGGCGGCTGTGGCGTCGCATCTGGGCCGCGCTGGCAGAGACCCAGTCCGAGTTTGGCCTCGTCACCGCCGAGCAGGTTGCGGATCTGCGCATCCACGCGGACGAAGTCAACATGGAACGCTCACTTACCATCGAGGCGGAAATCCATCACGACTTGATGGCCGAGGTCAAAGCCTTTGCCGAGCAGTGCAAGGTGGGTGGGGGGATCATCCACCTCGGCGCGACCTCGATGGATATCGAAGACAACGCCGACGCGCTCCGCCTCCGTGCCGCGCTCGATCTCATCTTACAAAACCTGGTCAATCTCCTGCATCAGTTCGCGGCGCTCATTGACAAATACGCCGACACGCCGGTCATTGCCTTCACTCACCTCCAGCCCGCCGAGCCCACTACTCTTGGCTATCGCCTCGCCATGTACGCGCAGGACCTTCTTGAAGATTACGAAGTGGTCCATCGTCTGTCGTCTGTGGTCAAAGGCAAAGGCTTCAAAGGCGCGGTCGGCACCTCCGCGAGTTATGCGGAGTTAATTGGCATTGAAAAACTGCCTGAATTCGAAAGGCGCCTCTCCGCCAAACTCGACCTGCCCTTCTTCCCGGTCGCGGCGCAGACCTACCCGCGCCGACAGGATTATGCCGTCGTCAGCGCGCTGGCCTCGCTGGCCGCCTCGCTCCACAAATTCACCTTCGACCTGCGCCTGCTCCAATCGCCCGTCATCGGTGAACTGAGCGAGCCCTTCGGCGAAAAGCAGGTCGGTTCCTCGGCCATGCCGTTCAAGCGCAATCCCATCCGCGCGGAAAAGATCGACTCGCTGGCGCGTTATCTCGCGGGACTGCCTCGTCTCGCCTGGGATAACGCCGCGGGCTCGCTCCTCGAACGGACCCTGGACGACTCGGCCAACCGACGCATTCTCCTGCCCGAATCCTTCCTCGCCGCGGACGAGATCCTGCGCACCGCCGCGGACATCCTCTCCGGCCTGCGCGTGGACGAGGCCGCCATGTCGCGCAACCTCGCCGTTTACGGTCCTTTCGCCGCCACCGAGCGACTGCTGATGCGCCTCGTCAAAGCGGGCGCAGACCGACAGTCCGCGCATGAGACGATTCGCGCTCACAGCATGTCCGCGTGGGAGGCAGTGCAGCGCGGCGAACCGAATCCGCTGGCGGAGAGTCTGTGCCGCAATGAGTCGTTGCAGGCATTTCTCCCGGAAGCCGAAATGAGAAAGTTGCTGGATTACACGGGTTACATCGGTGACGCGCCCCTCCGCGCGCGGGAGATGGCGAAGAGGATTTTGGAGGAGATTGAGTGAGGATAACCGGGGGCGTCGACCTTCCCTGCAATGCGCTGTGACAGGATTATTGACATGGATGCTCAAACCCTGCTCCAGACCCGCCGCAAGGAAATCCTTGCCATAGCCGCTCGAAATGGGGCGGTCAATGTGCGCGTGTTCGGCTCGGTGGCGCGCGGCGAAAACAGGCCAGACAGTGACATTGACTTTTTAGAAGTCATCTCAAAAATAAGCGGTTGTCATTGCGAGGAGGGCATAGCCTGACGAAGCAATCCCCAATTCTACGAGGTCACCTCGTTTTCAAGGAGATTGCTTCCCTTCGACAGGCTCAGGGCAAGCGCTTCGCTCGCAATGACGGGGCCGGTCAGTATTTTGAGACAAGTTCTAGTCAATCTTGAAGCGGGGCGTAGTTTGCTCGACTTGGCCCGTTTTCTGGTTGAACTTCAGACATTGCTCGGCATGCGGGTGGATGTCGTGATGGAAGCGGGGCTGCGTTCGCGCATCAAACCGCAAGTGTTGAGGGAAGCCCGTCCATTATGAGAAGCGACCGCGAGCGATTGCTGGATATTCTCGAAGCCATTGAACGCATCGAGAAGTACGCTGAAAGCATGGCTTGAATTGCTGGCTCTCCGACCGCGCAAAACAAAATCGGTCGGATGAACCTATCCGACCGACGATTATTTTCTCTTCAGAAACTTACATCCCAATCGCCTTCAGCATCTCCTCGTTACTGGCGAACTTGAATTCCTCCAGCCCGCGCTTTTCGGCCTCGGCCTTCTCGACGGCCTCCAGTTTCTTGATGTCCGCGTTGCGCACGATGGGCTTGTCTGCGCCTTCGAGCAGTGCGCCCAGCCGTTCCGTGCTCGCGCCGTTGGGCGGGAGAGTCTGTAAATATTGCCACACGGCCTTGGAGGCGTTGGTGCCGTCCTTGCGCGCGTAACCCACAAGTCCACTGCTGGCCTGCCGCGACCAGCCGCCCACGAACACGTCCGCGATGGGCTGTTTGGTCTGCGGGTCGTAGGCCTCGTAGGAGATTCCGTCCACGGGGAAGCGCGGCGCGGGGTTCTTGACGAACTCGTTCCATTCGACGGGCAGGCCGAAGGTATCGTCCACTTTATCGCCGATGGCGAAGATGACCGTCTCCACGGCCAGCAGGCGCTTGTTGCCGGTGCCGCGCGCTTTCGTGTCGGTGCCTTTGAGTTCGAGCGTGTTGTCTTCCAGTTCGATGTAGGCCAGTTTGCCCTTCTCGTCCGCGATCATCTGCACGGGCGAAGCCAGGAACTCGAAGCGGAACTTCGTCTCGGAGACTTTGGGAGCGGCCTTCGGCAGGGCCTCCAAAATCGAGGCGCGCGCCGCCGCGGGGTCCTGACCGACCGCCTGCATGACGGGAGTCACGCGCGCGATCTCCTTGTCCAGCGCCTCCAGGTCGAGGTTGGCGATGACATGTTCCATTTCCTTCTTGTCGAACTTGACCTCGGCCGGGCCGCGGCGCACCACCGCCACCACCTCGTCCACTTTCAATTCCTGGATCAGGTAACGGGCGATGTCCACCATCACGTTGCCCGCGCCCACCACCGCGCACCTTTTACCGAACAGGAAATCCTTCTGCGGGTAGGGCGGCAGCCGGTTGTAGAAGTAGACCACGTCCTTGGCGTGGTACACGCCCTGCACGTTTTCACCGGGCAGGCCAAGCCACTTGGTGCCCTGCGCGCCGGCCGTGACCAGGATGGCCTGAAAGCCGGCCGAACGCAGGTCGTCCAGAGTCAGGTCGCCCTTCGTGCCGATGACCACGTTGCCGTAGTATTCGATGTTGGGATGTCCCAGCACCTGGCGGAACTGTTTGCGCAGTCCCTCCTTCATGGTGTGTTTGGCGGGATAGATGCCGTATTCGGCCAGCCCGCCGGGTTTGATATCGCGGTTGAAGACGACCACGCGCGCTCCCTGGGTTGCCAGTTCGCGCGCCGCGAACAGGCCGGCCGGGCCCGCGCCCACCACCGCGACAAAATAGCGTTGTTCCGTCACGAGTTCCTCCTGTGAAAAAATCTCCAAAGCCGGGTAGATTATATGGGAAAAATCTGCTCCGGACAAGCGGCGTTACAGTTTTGATTGTAGCGTCCCGGTCCGTCTCTTCAAAGTGAAAAACATCCATGATTCCTCGTGATGCACTGGGTCAAATGCCCCGTAATGTGTTAAGATTAGTCACCGCAACTTGAGGAGGCCATATGTCCCAGCCTGCTGACTCCAACAAACCCGAACAGACCAGCCGGATGAAAGCCATTCTCGAAGCTGGACGGGAAGCCGGGATGCCGCCCGCGCCGCCGGCCGATGAAAAACGTTCCCCGCTGGACCTCCTGCCGCGCGCCGAGAAAAAGGGCGCGCCGCCGCCCCAGCCTGTTCCCGTCAAGCCGCGCCCCAAGCGGATGCCGCGCGAACGCGTCCCGGCCCGCGAACGCCTGAAGCGCCTTGGCCCTCCCTTCTGGACCGTGACCGGCACGATCTCGCTCATCGTGGATGCTGTGCTGGTCGGCATCATCATCATCCTGTGGTTTCAAGTCTCGAAGTTGAACCTCCAGATCAACAACCTGCTCGGCTTGGGCAACATGCCGGTTGAATTGGTCGGCGGGCTATACGACAATTTCGAGCAGATGGAACAGGCGCACATCGAAACGAAGGTCAAGGTGCCGCCCATCCCGGTCAAATTCGACCTGTCTATCTCACAAGCCACCCAGGTAGTGCTGAGCGAGGATACCAGCATCAGCGGGGCGCGCGTCACCTTGCAGACCGGAGGCCTGAACATCGTCAACGCGCCGACCAGCATCATCCTTCCAGCCGGGACGGTCCTGCCGATCAACCTGCAACTGATCGTGCCGGTCAGTGCAACCGTTCCTGTGGACGACATCAACGTTGACATCCCGCTTGCGGAGACCGACCTGCAGGTTCCTTTTGCCGGCTTGCAGGAGACTATCGAGCCGTTGTACTGCCTTTTGAAGCCGGATGCCAAATCCAGGCAGGGAACACCCATTTGTCAATAATTCTGGAGTTGAATGAAAAAAGACTTTAGCAGAACTACGCTGTCCAACGGTTTAACCGTATTTCTCAAAGAGATCCATACCGCCCCGCTGGTTTCCTCGTGGGTGTGGTACCGCGTCGGCTCGCGGGACGAAGCCTCCGGCAGGACCGGCATCTCCCACTGGACCGAGCACATGCAATTCAAGGGCACTCCCCAGTTCCCCGCACAAGTGCTCGACAAGGCCGTCTCGCGCGATGGCGGCACATGGAACGCCTTCACCTACATGGATTGGACCACCTACTTCGAGACCATGCCCGCCGACAAGATAGACCTGGGCCTGCGCCTCGAAGCCGACCGCATGGTGAACAGCCTCTTCGACGTGGAGGAGGTCGAATCCGAGCGCACGGTCGTCATCTCCGAGCGCGAGGGACACGAGAACGAGCCCATGTTCCGCCTTGGCGAAGCAGTCCAGCATGCCGCATTCCGCGTCCATCCGTATCATCACGAGATCATCGGCGACAAGGCCGACCTGCAAAGCATGAGCCGCGACGACCTGTATCAACATTACAAAACCTATTACGTTCCGAACAATGCGGTCCTGGCGGTGGCGGGCGATTTCGACTCGAAGAAGATGCTGGCGCGCATCCGCGAACTCTACGAGCCGATTCCTGCCGGGCCGCCGCCGCCGCGTCTCTCCCGCGCCGAGCCGGAGCAGATGGGCGAGATCAATCTCACCGTCGAAGGTCCCGGCGAGACGACGTATCTGCAGGTCGCTTACCACTTCCCGCCTGCTTCTCATCCCGACTTTTTTCCACTCTCCGTGTTGGACAGCCTGCTGGCCGGTCCCTCGAACCTGAACATGTTCGGCGGCGGCATCTCCAACAAGACCTCGCGCCTGTATCGCGCCATCGTCGAAAAGGAATTGTCGGTCGGCATGTCCGGCGGGTCGAGCGCGACGGTTGACCCGTTCCTCTACACCTTTTCGTTCACCATTCATCCCAGCCGCAAGCCGCAGGAGACTCTCGCCGCGCTGGACACCGAACTCCAACGCGTACAGGACGAACCCGTCAGCGAGGCGGAGATCGCACGCGCCATCAAGCAGGCGCGCGCCATCTTTGCCTATGGCAGTGAGAGCATCAGCAACCAGGCCTTCTGGATGGGCTACGCCGAGATGTTCGCCACGTACGATTGGTTCCTCACCTATCTGGATAAACTGGCCGCGGTCACTCCGGCCGACGTGCAGCGCGTGGCGCGCCAATATTACCGTCCGCAGAATCGCGTGGTTGGCACTTACATTCCGACCGGCAAGGGAGACGCCGCATGACATCCACGCTTTCCCTCCCCGGCCCGGAAGACATCCTGCGCGAGACCCTGCCCAACGGGATTACCATCCTCAGCCGCGCCAACTTCAACAGCCCGTCCGTGTCCTTGGGCGGCTTCTTCACCTCGGGCAGTCTGTTCGAGCCGGACGAGAAGCTGGGTCTCGCTGACTTCACGGCGTCCTCGCTGATGCGCGGCACCGTTGAGCGCGATTTCCAGCAGATCTACGACGCGCTGGAGTCGGTTGGCGCGAGCCTCGGCTTTGACTCGGGTACGCACACCTCCAGTTTCAGCGGGCGCGCCCTTGCCGAGGACCTGCCGCTCCTGCTCGACCTGCTGGCCGCGTCACTGCGGACGCCCGTTTTTCCATCCGAGCACGTCGAACGCCTGCGCGCTCAACTACTGACCGGTCTTGCCATCCGCGCCCAGGATACGGCCGACATGGCTGATTTGATCTTCAATCAGATCGTCTTCGAGGATCATCCATACGGTCGTCCCGACGACGGATACCCGGAGACGATCCAGGCCATCACGCGCGAGGACCTGGTTGATTTCCATCGCCGCACTTACGGCCCGCGCGAGATGGTCATCGCCGTCGTCGGCGCGGTGGAGCCGAAGGCCGCGGTGGAACAGGTGGCGCGCGCCCTCGGCGATTGGCAGAATCCGAATCAGGAGACGCGGCCCGAATTGCCGCCTGTTAAGCCATTAGAGAGGACAGTAAAAAAACATCATGCGATTGCCGGCAAGATCCAGACCGACATCATCATTGGCACGACCGGTCCGCGCCGCAAGGATCCTGAGTACATGGCAGCCTCACTGGGCAACTCGGTGCTGGGTCAGTTCGGGTTGATGGGGCGCATCGGCGACGCGGTTCGCGAGAGGGCGGGGCTGGCGTATTACGCTTATTCGAGCCTGAGCGCGGGAATCGGTCCGGGTGTGTGGGACGTTTCGGCGGGCGTGAACCCGGCCAATGTCCAGAAAGCCGCGGATTTAATCGTCGCTGAACTGAAACGCTTTGTCAAAGATGGCGTCACGAACGAGGAACTGGCCGACAGTCAGGCGAATTACATCGGACGCCTGCCGCTTTCGCTCGAGTCGAACAGCGGCGTGGCGAACGCGTTGTTGAACATCGAACGCTTCGAATTGGGACTGGACTATTACCAGCGTTACGCGGACCTGGTGCGCGCTGTCGCGCCGGAGGCGGTGCTGGAGACTGCGCGCAAATACATTGACCCCGACCGCCTGGCCATCGCGACAGCCGGGCCGTAGAAATCGATGAAACTTGCAACTGGCGTTGACCTGATCGAAATCGAACGAGTGCGCTCTGCGATTGCGTCGCACGGCGAGCGTTTTCTTCAGCGCATCTTCACGCCGCGCGAGCTGGAGGAGCGCGGCGACCGTCTCGAATCGCTTGCGGGGCGCTTCGCCGCGAAGGAGGCCGCGGCCAAGGCTCTTGGCTGCGGCATCGGCGATGTGACGTGGAAAGAGATCGAAATCCTGCGCGACGAGTCGGGCGCGCCGCGGCTGGTCTTGCATGGCGCGGCGGAAAGAATGGCCAAGGAGCAGGGGTTGACTGAATGGTCGGTGAGCCTAAGTCACAGTCACAGTCATGCCATTGCGATCGTTGCGGCAGTCGGATGAACAAAAACGACGCGGCCAGTTCGCGTCGTTTTTGTCTTAAGGCGAGAAAGCCAAGCGGCTGTCCCGCGTTAATTCTTGTCGGTCATTCCGATCCATAAGTGCCCGGGCAGAATGGAGCGAAAGGGACGAATTGTCACCTTGCCGCCGTCGGGCAGGGTCTTATCCAACATGCTGGGGTGTACGAGGCAGAGGTTGGGCGTCAGCCCGTATTTTTTGTGATAGTACTCGGCCGCGGCCCTGATCTTGGCAATCAGGCTGGTCTTCGGATCGTTATCGTACCAGAGCATTCCAATGTTCATCATCACTTTCCTAATCCATTCGCGAAATCCAGAAGCGCAGCCAGTTCCTGCCCTCGCGCAGTGCAAATTGTGCATTTGGGAGCAGGGACTCCAGTTCGTTTGCGCCATCGCGGATCAAAATGTCGCGTCCTTCCGACGGTTTGCATTTTCCGAAGATGCGCGTGCGGAAGAAATCGAGCCAGGGCAGGATCGGCCCGGCGCGGTTGCTGGTCAAGGTCACGATTGGCCACACGCGGCGGCTCGGTCCGCGTAAGAGGAGCCAGCGCAAAGCCTGATCTGCTTTGAACTCCTTGCCGTCAATGGCGCTCAGGTCGTCAATCAAGAGCAGGATGAATTGACTGTCCCGGCGATTGTTGTGCGCCCAGTCGTGAAGCGCAGTGATGAACTCGGCCGATCCCGCTTCTTGTGCCGGGAGGACGCCCAGGCAATGGGGCAGGTTGGACAATGACTCCCATTCCTGCGGCCTATTTGTCACAATTCCGAGTTGAACAGTTTGCGGATCATGAACGCGCGCCGCCGCCAGCGCGAGCGTTTGGATGAACGCGGTCTTGCCGACCTGCGCGTCCCCCGCGACGAGAAGCGGGCCCGGCACCGAATCGCGTAAATCCAGCAGGACGGGGAGTCCATCCTCCGCGAGACCCAGAAACAACGCGTAGGCCGGCAGAGGCGATAATTCGGCCAGAACCTCGTTCAAGCCGGGCAGGGCGGGCCGCGGGTCCGCGTTTGACGCGCTGATCTCGGGGGCAAGTTCGGCTAGGGATTCGAGCACGAGGGAAAAACGATTGGTCTTCATGAATAGAACTTTTGTTCTATATTTTACAGTAATTCTGCGATTTGTCAAGAGGCGCACGGTTTTGTCGCATCGCGCCGCGCAGGCTTGACGCTCTCATCAATCCCTGATAAACTCTCGACCTGTCGCTCCAGACTCTCTGGAGCAATTTAATTGCCCAAACCTTGCAGGTGGGTAAGGGCGCTGGTATAATCTGCCTGCTTAAAAACCGGGCAGACTTGCCGACGTAGCTCAATCGGCAGAGCACCCGCCTTGTAAGCGGGCGGTTACGAGTTCGATTCTCGTCGTCGGCTCCATGGTTATTGGTTGGCGTTCAAGACCAGCGATGGCCTTGAACTCGAACCAGTAACAATTAACAACCTGACCCGGGCGGTTACCCAAGTGGCCAAAGGGGACTGACTGTAAATCAGTTGTCAGAAGACTTCGGAGGTTCGAATCCTTCACCGCCCACTCCAGCCGCAGGCTGGCAGCAAGGACAGGCCCATGTAGCTCAGTCGGTAGAGCACACCCTTGGTAAGGGTGTGGTCGTGGGTTCAATTCCCACCATGGGCTCTAGGATTGCTGGCAAATAGTATTCTTGTCAGAAAAGGAGAGTGAAAGAAATGGCGAAGCAGAAATTTGAGCGGACGAAGCCGCATC
>JBBIKC010000008.1:0-89393 GCA_037445635.1 Chloroflexota bacterium | reverse complement strand
CGAAGCAATCTCCTTGAAAACGAGGTGACCTCGTAGAATTGGGGATTGCTTCGTCAGGCTATGCCCTCCTCGCAATGACAACCGCTTATTTTTGAGATGACTTCTAGTTGTTCGATTGTTTCGGATTCCGTGCGCCTGTTATGGCACACTTATGCAAGAGGTCTAATTTAGAAGCGATGCGAACTTGGGACTTTTCACTTCACAATGGTCCGCAGCCAGGCCTCTAAATCCGCCAGATTCGGCGGCTCGCCCCAAATATCTATTCGAACATATGTCGTGTAAGGGCAAATGTCCGGTGCAGGGCCGGCGATCTCCTTGTATCTGACTATCTTGCCGTTCTTCAGGTCAATCAGTTTCACTTTCCAGTAATACCGATGGCGTTTGATTGCGCCAGCGTACCCGCCGCCGCTCACGTAATAATAGGCGCAGGATTCGATGACGCGTTCCTCTTCGGTAATGTAGGCCACGTAGTGCATCTCTCCCGGTGTCGGAGGGAGAATGTCTTCCGCTATTCCCCCAAATGCCCCGTGAAAATGAGTGTCGCCGCCGATGAGGGGATAGATGCGCACACTCTCCGTATTGACTCCGAATATTGGCAGCTCCGGTACTTTCGCATCCTCGACCAAAGCCTCCGCGACCTCCGCCATATACGCTTTCGCCTGCCTCCCCTGGGATTTGGAGAAAGCCTCTAATGTTTGTGTGCGTGCCGCCGTGACCTCCTGTTTGGTCTTCTCGTTCTCAGCCAGGCTTTCGGCTGTATCAATCCGTTTGAGCGCCCCCCAGAAATCTGCCGAGTCTGCCAATGAGTCAGCCCATTTGATATATCCCCGCACTATTTTATCTTGAATGGCCGACCTGGTTGCTGGTTGCTTTGTGGACGAAATTGCCGTCTGATATTGTTCGATGGCCTCCTCGAATTTCTTTTGAGCGATCAATTCATCTCCCCAACCCACGCGGGCCGGCGGCAATTCTTGGAGGGCAAATGAGGATGGGCCGTTAGATAGCCTTGGGGTCGGCTCTAAATCCAGGACCATCTCATAAGTGGAAACCGCATTTTCATAATCCTCCCAATAGGCCAGGTCTCTTGCCCATTGCAAATAAAGCCAGGCGAGTTCCAGGTTGGCGTTTTTTTCGTCCTCCTCAGTGCCGCTCTGGGTTGCCCACTTTTGGAAATCCCACAATACCTCCTCGGCTTCCAAATAATCATAATTTGCACGGAGCTGCTTTCCCCATGTCACATAGTATTTGGGCACCAGGGTCTTTGCGGTTGCAGCAGACGCCGTTTCCGGATACTTGTATAACAGAGTTAGAAGATGATCAACCGCCTTATCGTACTTTTCGTCTTCGAATTGTTCTTCGGCCCAGGCCAGCAACGTTGCGGATGCATTTTCCCGCGCCTCGGTCACATAAATGCCCGCGGGATAGTTTGCAAGGTAGTTTTCGTAACTCTCGAGGGCGCTTTCCCATGTTCCCGCCTCCTGACACTGAACAGCGGTCAGATAGACGTTGCATTCCCCTGCCTGAGCCAGGGCCGGAAGGACGAACGGCGCGATAGAAGGCGGATAGAATTTTTCGGTCGGTTTTGCGATCTCCCGAACAGACTCGCAGTCCCGATTGGTGTAGTCGGTGTTGATTCGGCGGGTCAGATAGAAGCCAATACCGTAGTATAAGGCCGCCAGCAGGACGATACCACCTGCAATATAGGCGGGAATCTGCCAGCGAATGCGTGGCAGACTCAATTTGGGTTGCTTCTCCACGGCGGCGGGTTTTTCCTGCGCCTCGGCAGGCGCCGCCCCCGGTGCGAGGATGGCCATGAAAGAATATCCATTGTGGGTCATGAACAGGATTTGAAATGGCTCGTTGGCCAATCCGAATACGCCAAGCAGGTCCCTGGCCAGTTGGTTCGGCCGCTCGGCATCATCTGGGTCGGGCAATTCCTTCAATCGGAAGGTGCTCACATGACTGCCTTCCGCCAGCCCCTCTTTCGCGGTAAGCGATTCGATTAGAGAGCGCTCGGCCTCAAGAAAGGCCGATGTTTCCTCTTCTGTCAAGCCGCAAAGAAGTAGAACAGCCATTTCATCCTCGTTTCCATGACAATCCATGCAGGATACTTGAAGGGAGTGTCTAACACCGAAATCAAGGGCCGCTGTCATTGCGTGGAGCGTTCTTTGCGGCGAAGCAATCTCCCCGCGAATTCGGGGATTGCTTCGCGCATTCGCTGCGCTCGGGGTTCGCAACACTTGCACCTGACGCAAGTGCAGGTGTGACAGGTTATGTCTTGGATGGTGGACACTCCCTACTACGCGAATCTGTTGGTCGGATCAGTGGACGACAATGACGCGATATTCAAAGGTCTTTGTACCGGCTGGGTAATCGTCCCAGCCATCATTAATGGGTTGGTCGTACGCGACAATCGTCTTGATCAAATGCTCGCCGGGCATCCAATCCGTCAGAACGGTATAGTATTCGCGGCAGAAACCCTGCAGCTCTTCGGAGTAGTATTCGGCCTCGACGAATTGATCAATGGGAACCTTCTTCCCGTTCAGGAAGAAAGTATATTGAATGTGTTCGAAATTCTGGGACAGGATCGCCTCGGTCGTGGTACACCAGCCCGTTCCCCATGCGAGAGGTTCCGAGTTGTCGAGGTAGATCGTATAAGTGAGCGTTTTCCCCACTTGGTTTAGTTCTTCGGCGCTATACTGTTCGATCGCTTTGCGCGCCAGAAAAGGGATGTTTTGCCTCTCCATGAGACTCTGCGTCTCGGCGCTGCCAAGCATCCGGACGGTCAATTCCGGTGTGGGGGTGATGGCGGACGCCCGAGGGGAGGCGGCGCTTTCCGAGGTTGGCTGTGACCGCAAAGTCTCTTCCCCCATTGCGCGGTGCAGGTACACGCCGACGCCCGCTGCGAATACGACCCCAAGACAGAGCATCGCAACAGCCAGTCCACCCACAACTGTCAAGGCAATACGGTCGGACCGGGGCGGGGTGGATAAAGTCTTTGCTATTGCTTTCTCAGCTTTGAGTGGCCGCTCTGGCGCCGATTCCTCCGCATAATCATATTCCCCTGCGAGGATTGTATTGGCATCCGCTGTAAAACCGCATTGTGAACAGCGCGGTTCCGGGGCGTCGCTCTTTCCCAGCCTGATTGTCCCTGTCTGTTGCGCCAATTGCATGAGCCGCAACAGGTAACCGGGCTTGGGATTGATCGCGCCGCAGTGTGGACATTTCCAATTATCGGACATCTGACCCTCCCGGACAGACTTCGCAGACAAAACCTCCCCTCCCCCGTATATGTACAATATCACAAATGACGCCTCCCTTCAATCATGATTTATGTCACAAACCAGCGCACGGTCTTTCGTTCTCTTGTCGCGAAAAAGAAAAAGCACCGCTGAGGCAACGGTGCTGAGTACCCCCGGACAGACTCGAACTGTCCTCTTCGGCTCCGGAGGCCGACGCTCTGTCCACTGAGCTACGGGGGCAAGCGGGAAGATTTTACCTCTTGCAGGGCAAATTGACAATTTGCCCTGCAAGAGCGAATCAGGCTCTGACCTGCGGGCTGAGCGCGGCCAGTTCGGCGCGCAGGGATTCAATGATGGCCGCGTTGCCCCTTTCGTCGCCGTGTTTCGCGAACTGCTCCTTCTTGTGCGCTAGTTCCCCGCAGACCTGATAGAAGCGCGAGGCGGCGCGTCCGCCCAGGAAGGCAAACGCCGAGCCAAACGGCGAGGAGGCCCGCTTCATCTGACTGGCGGTCATGCGCCCGGCCGATACCTCTTCCTGCAGGTGCTTTAGCATCAGTTTCCCCTCGCGCGCGATCATCCAGATCGCGAAAATGAACATGAAGAACCAGCCGCTCCAATCCAGGAAGGTGCCGAGAGCCAGGCCTTCGAGTCCTCTGGAGAAGCCGGCCAGCGTATTGTGGAACGAGTGTGTGAACATCGCCACGCCCAGACCGGCCAGCGGTGCAATGAACTTGACCAGCATGCTCCTGCTCTGGCGGGCGAGCGCAAAGCCGATGCCGGTGAAGGCCGTGTAGAACGGGTGCTGCCAGCCGACCAGGATGATACGCACGAAGACGAGAAACCAAAAGCCCTGCCAGCCGCCCTCCGAAAACCCGTAGGTGTAGATGTAATATGAATTTTCGACTGCGGCGAATCCGAGCGCGGAGATACCGGCATAGATCATGCCGTCCAAAACGGAATCGAATTCCTTGCGGAAGAGCAGAAAAACGATCAAGACCGCCAGCCCCTTCAGGCTCTCTTCCACAATCGGGGCAATGATCGAGCCGGTCGCCAGGTCGGTGGCGCCTTCGGAGCCGGTGAACATGTATACACCGATGCCCAGAACCGTGTTGATGATGAATGCCCCTCCCGCGGCAACGACTACTCCCCAAATGAACGTTGCCCCCAACAGCAGGATCGGTTCCTTTTCGTAACGATCCAGCCAGTACAGGAACCAGGCAAAAACGAACGCCGTGCCAAAGCCGATGATGATTGCGCCTATTGCAGCCATTGTGATTCTCCTCTACTTGAGTGTTTAGCGTAACCCGATTTGCACATGAAATAGCCTTATTTTACCGGTTCTGGATTAAAAATCAAGCGAATCCTTTCGACACGCGCGGACTCGGGCGGGATGCCCAGCGCGTCGAGCACTTCTTCGGGGCGGCCGGTCGCGCCGGCGCGGGCGGCGAGGCGCATGAAGACCCTCACACCCCCCTCCTTCTCCTCCCATTTGCTTCGCAAATGGGAGGAGTGTCCCGAAGGGATGAGGGGGGGCGGTGTGAGGGAGAGGTTCTCAATTAGCGGCCTCAGATCATAGGTTTTGCCGCGGCGCTCGCGGGGCAGGGACGCGGCGTCCATAACGGCGGTCAGCCTGCGGTCCAGGGAGGAGGCGTCGAAGTCGTCGGGCAGGGTCGCTTCGTATTCCGCGGCCAGCAACCGGGTTTGGAGCGGCGCGGCGCGTTCGTCTACCCGTTCCACGTCGAGGATGCCGATGCCGGAGGGCATGGCAGCCTGTAAGCGTGCGGGCAGGGAATCGAGATCGGCTTCGCCGTCGAGCCAGAGATCGGCCAGTTCACAGCGCGAGGAGAAGCCAAGCGGGAGGGCCGAGGCGAGTTGTATCTTTGGCTGGGGACGAAAGCCCTGGCTGTAAATGAGACGAAGCCCGGCGCGGCGGGCGGCGCGTTCCCAGATGGTGTGCAGATCGAGATGACCGGTGTAACGCAGCGCGCCGGTCTTGGAGAAGGTGACGCGGATGCGCATCAGCGTTTGACGGGGAATTTGAATCGTTTACGGATGTCGGCCGCGTGATGGCGGTAGTGTTCGTAGGTGTAGCGCGCTACGCGGGCGAAGAGTTTATTTTCGTTGAGCTGCTCTTCGCTCAACTCTTTGACCGCCTCATAAACCGCGTCGAAGGCGTGGATTTCGAGCGCCACGAGTTCCTTGAAGGGAGTGTTGCGATATTTGCGAACGGCCCATTCGTTGGCTTCGTGTTCGGGGAGCAGGGGCGATTCGAAATCGGGGTAGCCGAATTCATCGAGGAACGTATCGAGTTCGTCCTGCGTCTTGCAGGGCGGCAGGGACTCGCCGCGCTGGATTTCGCGCAGGCGGTCGGCGAGGTAATGCTCGCGGACCATGATGTGGGCGAGGATGTCGCGCGCAGACCAGCGGCCCGAAACGCCGCCGATGCTGAGGCGAATGCCGACGTAATTGAGGGCGTGTTCCCAGTTCTCGCGTTCGTTTTGCAGGCGGAGGAGCAGTTGGGACTTTCTCATTAGTCTCCCACCATTGGCAATGGTTCACCGGCTGTCGAATGCTCGATCAACGCCTTGCGCGGGCTTTTTACGTCGGGGCATTTCCAGCCTTCGCCGGGATGGTCGCGGCGCAGATTGGCGAAGGTGGGCAGGATACCGCAGGCAAAGCAGTTCAGGCGGCAGTCCACGCGGATCTGGCCTTCGAGGCTCTGGCGGAAGTCCTGGAAGAGGAAGTTCTTGCGCACGGCCGCGGTGATGTGATCCCAGGGGAAGATCTCGTCGGTGCGGCGCGGGCGATGGGTGTAGAAGGCGGGATCAAGGCCGTGTTCGGTGAAGGCTTCCATCCATGCGTCGAATTTCATCTGGTCGCCCCACGCGTCGAACTTTGCGCCGCGCTTCCACGCGCTGTAGATCACTTCGGCCATTCTCCTGTCGCCGCGCGAGAGCCAGGCTTCGAGCAGGGTGTCCTCGGGTTCTGTCCATGAAAGTTTTATGTTTTTGTCGCGCAGTTCGCGCTTGAGCAGGGCCTGCTTCGCCAGCACCTGTTCGCGCGTGTCGCAGGCCACCCATTGGAAGGGCGTCTGCGATTTGGGCACGAAGGTGCTCACACCCGCGTGCAGTTTGGCTTTCATGCCAATCGCCTTGCGTCCCTCGCTGATGACGCGCTTGCACAAGTCCGCGATGGCCTGCACGTCTTCGAGCGTTTCGCTGGGGTGGCCGATCATGAAATAAAGTTTGATGGTCGTCCAGCCGCGCGCGTAGATTTCGCGCGTGGTGTTGAGGATGTCTTCATCGGGGATGAACTTGTTGATGATGCGGCGCATGCGTTCGGTGGCGGCCTCGGGCGCGAGCGTGAAGCCCGAGCCGCGGCGATCGCGGAGTTTGTCCATCAAGTCAATCGAGACCGATTCGATGCGCAACGAGGGTAGGGACACGGTGAGATGCCTGTCCTTGAACTTCTCGCCGATGGCCGTGACCAGTTCCACGACGTGAGTGTAATCCGACGATGAAAGAGACAGCAGGGCCAGTTCCTCGAAGCCTGTGGAGCGGATGGCCTCTTCGGCCGCGGCGACGATCTCGTCCACGCTGCGTTCGCGGACCGGGCGCGTGATCATGCCCGCATGGCAGAATCTGCACCCGCGCGTGCATCCGCGCATGATCTCCACCGAGACGCGGTTGTGGACGATCTCGATATTTGGCACGATGAATTTGGTGGGCGGAGGCGGCAGTTTGGCAACCAGCCGTTTGACGACGGGGTTGGGAATACCCTCGGCCAGAGTCTCCACATGCGAGACTGTGCCGTCGTCCATGTAATGGGTTTTGTAGAGGCTCGGCACGTACACGCCGGGGATTTTGGCGAGGGCCAGTAACATGTCATTGCGAGTGACCGGCGAAGCGGGGAGCGAAGCAATCTCATCATCGCCGCGGAGATTGCTTTGTCGCTGCGCTCCTCGCAATGACGCTTTGTATTTTTGAATCACATTAATAATGTCGTGAATCACTTCCTCCCCCTCGCCGATAACGAACGCGTCCATGAAGGCGTGCATCGGCTCGGGGTTCATCACCGAATGTCCGCCCGCGATGACGATGGGATGAGTCTCGTCGCGGTCCGCGGCGCGGACGGGGATGCCCGCCAGGTCGAGCACGTTGAGCGCGTTGGTGTAGAGGGTTTCATAGGGGAGAGTAAACCCAATGAGGTCGAAGCAGGCCAGGGGTCGTTTTGATTCGAGCGTATAGAGCGGTATGCCGTCCGCGCGCATCAGGGCTTCCATGTCCACCCAGGGCGCGTAGGCGCGTTCGGCCAGCGCGTCGTTGCGTTGATTAACCTGATCGTAGAGGATCTTCAAACCGACATTGGAGACGCCGATGTCGTAAATGTCGGGGAAGACGAGGGCGACGCGCGTTTGAGCCGTATCCCAGTCCTTGACCGTGATGTTATATTCCCCGCCCACGTAGCGGCCGGGCTTTTGAACCTTTAAGAGAATTCGTTCGAGACGGGTCTCGATCTGTTCGGGTGTGAGCATGGAGGAAATTATACCTGATAAGACTTGTCTGATTGGCCGGCGGGGCAGAAAGACAGAGAGGTCATCGCGACGCGCGCAAATAACAAAACTGTAAGGATTGATTAACCCAAATGGGTTAACCGCCGGAATATTCACTTGACTTAGAATGATTTTAGGAAAAGGAGCAGTTTTTATGAAGAGAATCCTGATTGCAACGCTTGCGCTGGCATTGACAGCATGCAGCGCAGTTGTTACTGTCCAGCCGACGCCGGTGCCGCCGACAGCGCATGTGGTGGTTGCGACCGTGCTGGTCACTGTTATTCCCACTGAGCCGCCGACGGCCGTGCCGACGGCGACGCCCGTTCCCACGAATACGCCCGAGCCGACGCCAACTCAGCAGCCGACGGAAGCCGCGCCCACCGAACCTCCCGCGGCGGGCGGCCCGCTCACCATTGATCCCGCGCTGGGCGGCGGATTGTTTACCAGCATGAGCGCCTCGAGCGACGCGTTCTCCCTGCGCTGTCTGCCGAAGGAGATCACGTTCACGGTAACTACGGCGGATCCGTATGTCGTCAACGTGTATCTTTATTACCGTATCGAGGATCGCCAGGGCACCTACATCACCGAGTGGAAGAACGGCGGCCTTATGGACCCCCAGGAACAAGGCGTGTTCACCCGCGTGTTCAAGGGCGAGGATATTCATCCCGACCTGCGCAAACACCTGGCCTGGTTCGATGTCCAGTTCGTCGGCGTGAATAAATCGGATGAGGTTGTGGGGCGCAGTGAAAAAATCGTCCAGTTGATCACGTACACGATCGACTGCCAGTAACTTAAAAAAAACCAGGCTTCTCGAAGAAGCCTGGTTTTTTGAATCGAGTTGTTATCCAACGGCTTTGCGAGCGGTCATCGCCTCACGTCCGAACAGCCACAGCGCGCCGAGGCCGAAGAACACGATCAGCAGGTTGAACAGCCAGCCGACGAAGGGCAGGGCAACCAGGACTGCGACGATGATCACGCCCACGACCAACGGCCAGACCTTGTGTTCGGCGAGCGCGGGATTGAAGCGTCCCAGAATCCATTTGCCGCCCGTCCAGCCGACCATGATCTTCGTCAGGAAGGCGGTCGCGAGTACGAAGGCGAGGATCAGGGCGAAGATCGCCAGAATGCCTACCCAGACAATCGTCCCGCTGACGCTGCCGAGCGTGAAGAAGCCGAACACGACCGCGCCGAGGATGGTCACGAAGACGCCCAAGAGCAACAGGAACCAGAAGGCGGCCCATGCCACCACACCCCATCCCAGGCTGGGCCATGGCTTGCCCTGAAGTGTTGCCATTGCGCCCTGCATGAATTTCGGCGCCAGCCAGGCGAGCAGGAAGCCGAACAGGAGCAGGGTGACGATCCTGCGGAGCAGGTCGAGGCTCCAACTGGCGGCTTTTTGCG
The DNA here is from genome assembly GCA_037445635.1 of Chloroflexota bacterium. Classification (GTDB taxonomy): domain Bacteria; phylum Chloroflexota; class Anaerolineae; order Anaerolineales; family Villigracilaceae; genus JBFMCC01. Next base: position 80,198 of record JBBIKC010000008.1, on the reverse strand, counting down.
CCGGGGTGGGTGGGGTCTCTAAAACCTCTTCATCAATCTGCGGCGCGGTACGAGTCACTTCGCCGCCGACCACGCCGGACGGGATGGGCAGGTCCTTGTAACTGGTGTAGTCCAGGTTCCCCGCGATGCTGGCGCCATCGTCCACTGTCAGGCCGGGCTGGACACTCGGAATCGTGACGGGGACGTTGGTCATGTACATATTGAGAGGCAGCGAGGATTCAGTATCTTCGGTCACATCCACATAGGCCTTTACGTCGCCGCCAAAGGAACCGCGCAGTTCGAGGGCGGCTGTCCCGGCCAGGACATCGCCAGCGACATCTCCGGCCAGCAGGGCCTGCGCGCTGCCGACGACCAGTTCGCCGCCGACAGTCGAGCCGTCCTCCGTCTCCAGACTCGCGCCCGCGGCAATCAAGTCATCGCCGATGCTGGCATTGCCGCCCAGCACTAATGCCGCCCCGGCGATGCGCACGTCGTCGGTCACGGCGCCGTTGATGACAATCACCTGTCCGGCCGCCATCAGGTCGCCTTCCACCGTGCCGTTGATCGTGATGACCGCGCCGGTCGCGACCACATCACCTTTCACAATTCCGTCGAGGGTGAAGTTTTCGGCCGCGACATACAAGTCGTCGTTGATCACCTCGTCCGCGGCGATGACGATGTCTCCGCCCGTGCGGCCGTCGAGGGCGCGAGCCGAGCCCGCCACCGCGAGCGTCAGCAGGGCAGACAGGGCGAAGACGGTCAAAAACTTGTGTGTGCGATTCATTGCATTCTCCTTAAATTCTTGGGGATTCAAAAGACCTTGCGCTACTCCTGTTTACGTTCAGGGCAGAGCAAGGTCGCGAGGCTTCGACAAACGGGCGCTCATAGCGGCGTGCGGAAACGCTTCGTGATCTCGGCTTTCAGGACCTTGACCGCAGCCGTGTGACTGTTGGCCTGCGCCAGGTCGAGCGGAAGCCTGCCGTCGGCGCTTTTAGCGTGCAGATCGGCGCCCGCGAGAATCAGCACGTGGATCATTTCGACATCGCCGTTCTCGGCCGCGGCGTGGAGTGGAGTGAAGCCTCCGTTCTCGCGGACGTTTGGGTTGGCTCCGTTTTTCAAAAGCATTTGTACAATCTCGAGGTGGCCGCCGGCCGCGGCGGATTGCAGGGGCGTGACGTTCAGCGCGTTGCGGGAGGGGGAGTTCACCAGCGCCCCGGCTTTGACGAGATACTCGGCCGTCTCGAAATGACCGAAGCAACAGGCCAGTCCCAGCGGCTGGAATCCGTCGTCGGCGTAGGCGTTGACCAGTTCGGGCTGGTGTGCCAGCAGGCGGACGATGTGCGTGGTTTTACCGAGTGCGGCGGCCTCGAAGACGGTGAGAATAACGGCTTTTCCCGCAAGGAACTCGGCGATCTCCGCCTTGCGGTGATAAACGGCGACCAGAATCGGGCTGAGGCCTTTCTCCCGTGCGTGGATCAGGCCGGGGTCCGATTCGAGGCGTTTCTTCACCTCGCCGAAGTCGCCCTTTTTGATGGCAGTGAAGAAATCGGTCGTCATCGTATTGATTTTATCTCACTTTGCCAAGAATATGGAACGATATTTGTATACACAATAGACCTTGTCTCCGCATAATTGGTGTAAAATCCTTTTAACACTTGTGAAGGAGTCTTATCCATGCGCAGGTTATTCAAGAAGCGCCAGAACAGATTCATCCAATTGATCCACGATCAGGCCGCCCTGACTCTGGAGGGTATGGACGCATTGAGCAAATACTTGACGACGCTCGATCCACAGGCCTCCGCCCTGCTTACCTCCAAAGAAAAGGAGGCGGACGAGGTGCGCCGCATCTTCATTGACGAACTCAATCGCACCTTCATCACCCCGTTCGACCGGGAGGATCTCTTCGCCTTATCGCGCACAATTGACGATGTGCTGGACTATGGTTACAGCACGGTCAGCGAGATGGAAATCCTGAAGGTGGAACCGACCACCTACATGCAGAGAATGGCGTCCCTGTTGCGGGACGCGGCGTACGAACTTCTGCTGGCGGTGGATCGCATGGAGAATCACCCCGGCGTTTCCAACGAACACGCCCAGCGCGCCAAGGCGCTGGAGAACCGTGTGGAGGGCGTCTACCGCGAGGCGCTGGCCGACCTGTTTGGCGGGGCAGAGGACATTCAGCACGTGGTGCGGATGTTGAAACTGCGCGAGGTGTACCGCCATTTGAGCAATGCGGCCGACCGCGGCGACGAAGCGGCCAACGTCATTGCCGATATTGTCGTGAAGATCGCGTAACGCGGAGTTCATTTAGCTAGGGACGATATGAGTATCGCGCTACAGAATCCTCCGGAGCCGGGTCCATGTCCATGATCATCTGGGTCGTCATCGGTCTGTCGCTTCTGTTCGACTTTCTCAATGGGATCCACGACTCCAGCAATGTGGTCGCTACCATGCTTTCCTCGAGGGCGCTTTCGCCGCGCCTCGCGCTGGGGATGACCGCGCTCGCCAATTTTCTCGGCCCTTTCATTTTCGGCGTGGCGGTGGCTACGACCATCGGCCACGAGATCGTCGCGGCAGAGGCGATTAACGAGCGGGTCCTGCTCGCCGCGCTGGTCAGCGCGATCGGATGGAATCTTCTCACGTGGTATCTGGGATTCCCGAGCAGTTCCTCCCACGCCCTGATCGGCGGTTTCATCGGCGCGGTGATCATGGGCGCCGGCTGGCGGTCGGTTCAAATGGCGGGGTTCGAGAAGATCCTGATCGCGCTCTTTACCTCGCCGATCATTGGATTTCTGGTCGGATATTTGATCTTGCGGTTGACGCTCATTCTGTCTTGGAATGCGACGCCGCGCATCAACCGTTTCTTCAGGCAGAGTCAGATAGTCACGGCGCTGGCGCTGGCGTTGAGCCACGGCACCAACGATGCCCAGAAGACGATGGGACTCATCACCCTCGCGCTGGTGATCGGCGGAAGCCTGTCCACTTTTCAAGTGCCGATCTGGGTCATCTTTACCTGCGCGTTGATGATCGCGCTCGGGACAGCGCTTGGCGGCTGGCGTTTGATTCGCACGCTGGGCGGCAAATTCTACAGGATCCGCCCGGTGGACGGGTTTGCGTCGCAATTCGCCTCGGCCGCGGTCATCCTGGCGGCTTCCATCTTCGGCGGCCCCGTCAGCACCACACAGGTGGTCAGTTCGGCCATCATGGGAGTCGGCGCGGCGGAACGGGCGAACAAGGTGCGCTGGGGTGTGGCGCAGGAGATTGTCACAGCCTGGGTGATGACTATCCCCGCGACCGCGCTGGCCGCGGCGGGCGTTTACGTTCTCCTTGGCCGCATCCTTGCGTGACCCTTCAATACTTTCCTGTACCTCTGCACAGCGCGCGTGGTCGAGGGAGTTATTTTTCATGCCTCCGCTCCTTATTGTTCTGATCGCTTTGGCATTTTGCTTTAGTTTCATGAACGGGATGCACGATTCCAGGAATGTGGTTTCCACATTGATTTCGTCGCGGGCGTATTCGCCGCGCGTGGCTCTGGGTGTGACCGCGCTGGCCGAATTCTCCGGCCCGTTCATTTTCGGCGCGGCGGTCGCGCAGACCATCGGCCGCGGCGTGGTCGAGGCGGCGGCCGTCAACGAACGGGTCATTGTCGTCGCGCTGGCCAGCGCGATCCTGTGGGCACTGGTCACCTGGCTGGTCAGGCTTCCAAACAGTTCTTCCCACGCCCTGATTGGCGGCCTGCTCGGCGCGGCCTCGATGCGGGCGGGTGCCCAGGCGGTTCAGGCCGACGGATTGTTTCGGATTCTGATTTTTCTGTTTGTGTCTCCCATCGCCGGTTTTGTCCTTGCGTTCCTATTGTTCAGGTTCGTGAGAGCCCTGAGCCAAAATGCAACGCCGCGCATTAACGGATTCTTTAAAAAAGCCCAGATCATCACCGCTCTGGCGCTGGGATTGAGCCACGGCAGTAATGACGGGCAGAAGTGCATGGGCGTCATCACGCTGGCGCTGGCGGCTGGGGGGTATTTATCGGTCTTTGCCGTGCCGGTCTGGGTCATCGCGCTCTGCGCTTCCGCGCTTGCGCTTGGCACTATTGTCGGCGGTTGGCGGTTGATCCATACGGTAGGGGGCATTTTCATTTACAAAATCCGCCCGGTGGACGGTTTTACCTCGCAGGTGATGTCTGCAATGGTGATCCTCGCCGCCTCGCTCTTCGGCGGGCCGGTGAGCGCCACGCAGATCATCAATTCGACCATCATGGGCATCGGCGCGGCTGAACGGGCAAACAAGGTCCGCTGGGGGCTGGTACAGGAAATCATTACGGCCTGGATCTTGACGATCCCCGCTACGACGTTCGTTTCCGCGGGACTTTATCTGGCGGCAGTTCGATTTATCTTTTAGCCTGAGGTGTGTCGTTCCATGAAGGCAATTGCGGTCAATGATTTGCCCGCGCCTCTAACTGGCGGAAAAGAAACAGACCTTCCGGTTTCCCGGTCGGTCTGTCTGATTTCCAAAATCGTCCCTTATGAGAATCACCCCTTCGAGAACACCTCCACCAACTGTTTGACGTGCACCACGCCGTCGAAACCGGGCAGGTCGCCTTTGCGCATGGCGGCCTTCTCGCCGTCGGGATCGCCCAGGCAGGAGACAATCACGTCTCCCGCGCTCACGTCTTCTTTTTCAGTGTAGCCATTCGTCGTGACGATGGTCTTCATCCCCGCGGCCTTCGACGCCGCGACACCGTTTTTGGAATCCTCCACAACGAAGACTTCTTCGGGTTTCAGCCCCAGTTTCGAGAGGGCGAGGTTGTAGATTTCGGGATCGGGCTTTTTCTTGCTGACCACATCGCCCGCGAGGACGAGGTCGAATTTGATATCCGCGAGGATCTTCTCCGTGATGGCCTTGGCCGCCTGCTCGTTGGACGTGGTGCAGACCGCGATCTTCAGGCCGGCCTCCAGCGCCTCTTTCATGAACCTGTGGATGCCCGGGCGGAGGGGGAGTTTTCCCGTCTCGATCAGTTCCACGAACAGCGCAGTCTTGCGCTTGTGCATTTGCGGGATGAGCGCATCAATCTCTTCCTCGGTCATCTGCTTCGAGAAGCCTTTCGTCTTCCAGTGGTGCTTCATGCGTTCCTTGCCGCCCGCGATCTGGAGCAGTTCGTGGTAGTAGTCCACGCTCCACTCGTCGTCGAAGCCGAATTCCTTGAACGTCATGTTGAACGAGACGCGGTGACCATCGCGCTCGGTGTCAATGATGACGCCGTCCTGATCGAAGAACACTGCTTTGATTTGTGACATGGTTGCCTCCATGTCATTGCGGGCCCACGAAGTGGGCGAAGCAATCCCCTGGCATGAGGAGATTGCTTCGTCGCTTCGCTCCTCGCAATGACCTTACTTCTTCATCCCAAAAAACTCAAGGATGGTATTGACAAACAACTCGTTCTCTTCCTTTGTGCCGATGGTGACGCGGAACCAGCCGTCGGAGCCGTACTTCTCGGTCTCGCCGCGCAGGATGATGCCCTTACTCTCGGCGAAGGCGAGGACTTCCTTGCCTGTGTGTCCTGTCTTCCCGCAATCGAACAGGAGATAGTTTGCTTTGGACGGGAAGATGACAAAGCCGGGGATCACGCTCAACGACTCGGTGATGTAGTCCACCGCCTCGTTGTTGAACTTGACGCGATATGCCAGTCCCTCCTGATCTTCGAAGGCTGCCAGCGCCGCCCACATCGGGATCGTCCCCACGTTCCAGGGAAGAAGCGAACCGCTGATCTGGTCAATCACGGATTTCGCGCCGAGGGCGTATCCGAAGCGCATCCCCGCGAGGCCATAAGCCTTCGACAGCGTGCGCGTGATGATCACGTTCTCGTACTTCTTCGTCAACGCCACCTGCGACATTTGAAGCCCCGCATACTCGACGTAGGCTTCGTCAATCACGAAGGGGATGCCCGTCTCCGCGATGCGGACGAAGTGTTCGGGCGCCATGAAGTTGCCCGTCGGGTTGTTCGGGTTGGCAATGACGATGATCTTGGTCCTGTCGGTGATGGCGTTAAGAATGCCGTCGGGGTCAAAATGAAGGTAATTGTCCTTATAAATCATCGGCACGTTGACCATCTTTGCGCCCAGCAGCGTGCCGCGCAGTTTGTAGATGCCGAAGCAAGGCGTATGCTGGATGACCTCGTCCTGCTGGGGGATGATGAACATGCGGAAGATATTGTCGTACACTTCGCTCGACCCGTTGCCGAGCATGACGTTGTAGGGACCGTCCAGCCCGTTCATCTCCGCGATCTTCGTGCGGACGATCAAGCCCTGGTCTGGGTAGCGATGCGCCATCTTGGCATACCTGACCATCGCCTCGATCACCTTGTCCGAGGGCGGATTCGGATTCTCGTTCGACATCATGCGGTGTAATTCGGGCTTCTTCCATGCCAGTTCGATGTGGTTCGAGATGTACATCGGGATGCCCTTCACCCACGGGGCGTAGTATTCTTCAATTTTCTTTGTCATTCGTTTTCTCCTGAAAGCAGTTTTATTCCTGTCATCGTCATTGCGAGGAGGGCGATTTTCCCGACGAAGCAATCTCCTGGATGTTGCGCGGGGATTGCTTCGTCGCTCACTTCGTTCACTCCTCGCAATGACGGTATCAAAGGTTGTTTTCAATCCAACAGTTACGCTCTACGCAACACGCAATACGTAACTCCTAACTCCTAACTCCTAATTCCTATCTCCTAACTCCTAACTCCTATCTCCTATCTCCTATCTCCTAACTCCTATCTCCTAACTCCTATCTCCTATCTCGCCTCACGCCTTCCCCACCGACTCCACCATCTCCATCCAGTGCATCACGGCTTTCTTCGTCGCTTCACGCACGACCTTGTCAATCTTGCCGGGGTCGTACTCGTCGCGGTGTGCGGTGATGTACTCGTACTTGGCGTCAATCAGCGTATGCTTCAACTCGGTGGAGACGTTGAACTTTGCGCCGCCCGCCGCCAGCAGTTTCTTGATGTAGTCTTCGGGCAGGCCTGTCCCGCCGTGGACGACCAGCGGGGTCTTGATGCCGCCGCCGTTCAACATCTTGTTGATGGTGGCGAGGCGGTCGAAGTCCACTTTCGGATTCTTGGTCTTGTACACGCCGTGCGCGGTGCCGATGGCGGGGGCGAAGATGTCCACGCCCGTGCGTTCTACGAATTCCACCGATTGCTGCGGATTCGCCAACTGCGCCTCGTCCTCCGCGACCTTGACCTGGTCTTCCACGCCCGAAACGGTCCCCAGTTCGCCCTCGACAGAGATATTGCCGACGCTGTGGCAGTAGTCCACCACCTCTTTCGTCTGGCGGATGTTCTCTTCGAAGGGCTGTTTGGAGGCGTCAATCATGATGTTGGTGTAGCCGATGTCGGCGCACTTCTTGCAGTAATCAATCTCGGTGCAGTGATCGAGATGCAGCACCACGGGGACGGGCGCCTTTTGCGCGAGCGTATGGTAAATGGACACCAGCACATCCGCGCCCAAAAACTGGGACGGTTTGACCGAAGTCTGCACGATGACGGGCGACTTCGTTTCGACTGCCGCGTCGATGACTGCCTCGAACTGAAGCAGGTCAGTGACGTTGAACGCCCCGACAGCATAACCTTTCTTCGCGGCCTCGATCATGATCTCTTTTGCATTTGCGATGGACATTTGGTACTCCTTTTGGTAGTTACTTTATTGGTTTAAACACGAAGACAACGAGCAGGTTGAGTGACGATGATGTTGGTTTGCCTTTGATGATCACGCGTGATGGTCAAAAAGAAATCGCCTCGTTGCGCCACTCATTAACCTTTGTCTCCTTTGTGAACTTTGTGTTTGAGTTCTTCGATTACCAATTACCATTCATTTCCTCTTTTTCTTCTTTGCGGGCTTTCCCGCCACATCCTTCAACCACTGCTCCCAGCGGTAATCGGTCATGTGCTGGCGGAGACGTCCGAACCATAAGTCTGCGTAGCCCTGGAAATCCTCCTCCAGCGTCGAGATTCCCGTCTGCGTTGTTCCCCACATGGCCTCGTGTAACTCGGACATCGGCTCCATCAGTTTCATACGGGCGAAATTCTGCGGGGTGACTTCTCCAAAATAGCATTGGAGGAAGAAACGCTGTTGATCGTCGGTGAGGCGGTGGTGCTGGGAGAAGTTGCCGAGGTCGAAGAAGATGTCGCCCATGCCTGCGTATTCCCAGTCGAGCAGGCGCAGTTCGCCGATTTCACCGGGCACTTCTTCGTCCAGCCAGTTCAGGTTGAGCAGGTCGTCGTGACAGGGCGTGGGGATGTAGGGGTCTTTCAGCAACGCCGTCTCGACCTCGCGCTTCTTTTGCATGATCCAGTCCCAATCGAACGGGAATTTGCAGTTGTTGGCCTGCGAGGTTTTCGTCAACATCTCGACGCGGCGGAAGACGTTGAATTCGCCTTTCAGTTCGGGGCCGTGGCGGTGAAACAGGCGGATTTTGCTGGCCACCCGCATCAGGTTGTGAGGCTTGACGATCTCCTCGGGCATGATGCGCTTGCCGTTGACGAAGCGCGTGACAATGTATCCCTCGGGTTCGATGAAATACACCACCTCCGGCGCGATGCCCAACTCGCCCGCGGCTTTGTTCGCGGCATACTCGACATCGCGCTTGATGCCGAGTTTATCCGTATCCGCCCCCGCCAGACGGATGACGTACGATTTCCCGTCGGCGTCTATTTTGAAGTTCAGGTTGGTGATTCCGCCGCTGAGGGGAGTCTTCTTGATGTTCTTCGATCCCGCCAGGAACGGAACTTTGGCGATGGCTCGGTCAATGGCGAGATCAGACATGGCTATAAATGCTCCTTTGGTTTGATTTTTATACGGCGCCTTTATTTCAAATTGGAACGCAGACGGGCGCAAATGGACGCGGAAAACAATCTATGTTCATCCATGCGCGCAGCGTCCGAATTCTACGCTCGTATCCTCTCACCTTTCGGATCCCACAGCGGCGACGCGACCACCTCCGCCGCCATGCGTTCACCGAAGAATTCAATTGTCAATTTTGTGCCGGGCTTGCTGTATTCCATCGGCACGTACGCGTAGGCGAGACTCTTCTTCACCGAGTAGCCGTATCCGCCCGCGGCCACCCAGCCGATGATGTCCTCTCCCGCGCGGATGGGTTCCTTGCCGAGCGCGATGGTGCGGTCGTCGGCGATGGACATGCAGACCAGTTTCCGCGTCAAGCCTTTTTTCCTGGCTTCCAGCAGCGCTTCTTTACCGATAAAGTCCGGTTTGTCAAGTTTAACCGCGAATCCCAATCCTGCTTCGTACGGATTATAGTCGGGGCTGATCTCGCTGCTCCAGTAGCGATAACCCTTTTCGAGCCGCAGCGTATCAATGGCTTTGTAACCCGCGGCCACCATCCCCTCGGGGACGCCCGCCTCCCAAAGCGTGTCCCACAGACGCAGGCCGTACTCCATCGGGCAGTAGAATTCCCAGCCGAGTTCGCCCACATAGGTCACGCGCGAAGCGAGCGCGGGGACGTCGCCGACGGTGATGCGTTTGGCGGTCATGTACGGGAAGCCCGCGTTCGACACGTCGTCCGTCGTGACCTTCTCCAAAATCTTGCGCGCCTTCGGTCCCCACAAGCCGATGCACGCGTACTGCGAGCCGACATCCTCGAGCGTGACGCTTCCATCGTCGGGCATATTCAGCGAGAGCCACGACGCGTCATGCTGACCGAACGCGGTGCCCGTGATGATGAGGAATTTTTCCTCGCCCAGGCGGGTGACAGTGAAATCGCACTCGATGCCGCCGCGCTTGTTGAGGCATTGGGTGTAGACGACCGTCCCGATGGGGACGTCAATTTGATTCGCGCAGACGCGATTGAGGAACTTGAGCGCGCCCGCGCCGCGCACTTCGAACTTGTTGAAGGAGGTTTCGTCGAAGAGACCCGCGTGTTCGCGCGTCATCAAATGCTCGTGGCCGATGGCGCGGCTCCAGTTGTGGCGCGCCCAGCCGCGCGGCTCATGTCCGTGCGTGGCTTTTTCCTCATAGATACCGAACCAGTTGGGGCGTTCCCAGCCGAACTTTTCGCCGAACGAACAGCGCAGATCGCGCAATCGGAAGTACGTGGGCGAGAGCCGCTGCCCGCGCCGCGACATGCGCTCCTCGCCGGGGAAGTGAATGTCGTAATACTGCGTGTACGTTTCGATGGTGCGCGCCGCAGTGTAATCGAGGCTGTCGTAGTTGGGGCCGAAGCGCCGCACGTCGAGCCGCCACACGTCCCATTCGGGATGGCCTTCGATGATCCACTCGGCCATCACCTTGCCGATCCCGCCCGCGCCCGCCAGGCCGTGCGCGCAGAAGGCGCACGCCACCCAGAATCCCTTGACCGAAGTCGGCCCCAGCAAAAATTCGCCGTCGGGCGTGAAGCCTTCGGGACCGTTGAGCAGCTTGACGATCTCCGCGTTTTCAATCGCAGGCACGCGGCGGATGGAGTTTTCCATTAGCGGCGCGAAACGCTCCCAATCGGGCGCGAGCAGCTGGAATTTGAAATCGCGCGGGATTCCGCTCAGGCCGAACGTCGCGGGCTGCCGCTCGTACCCGCCCGTGATCAACCCTCCGACCTCCTCGCGCCAATAGACGAGCAAATCGGGATCGCGCAAATTCGGGAACGTGTGCGTGACTCCCTCGATGGGCTTGGTCATGATGTACAAGTGCGCCATCGGAATGACGGGCAGATTCAACCCGACCATCTTGCCGACCTCGCGTCCCCACAACCCCGCGGCGTTCACCACGACCTCGGTCTGGATCGTGCCCTGATCGGTCACCACCTCGCTGACGCGTCCGTTCTTCAAGCGAATCGCTTCCACGTTGGTGTTCGTAAAAATCTTCGCGCCGCGCATCTTTGCGCCTGCCGCGAGCGCATTGGTGAGGCCCGTCGGATCAATCGAGCCGTCGTTGGGTGTGTATGCCGCGGCGACGACTCCCGTGATGTCCATCAGCGGGAACATCGCCTGCGCCTCTTTCGGCGTAATCAATTCCATCGGCACGCCGAATGAGCGCGCCATCCCGACGAGTCGCTTGGTCTCCTCCAGCCGTTCATGCGACGAAGCGAGGCGGATTCCGCCCACTTCGCGCCACGAGGTGTCCACGCCCGTTTCGTCCTTCAACTTGCGATACAGGTCGGTGCTGTAGTGCATCATGCGCGTCAGGTTCGCGTCCGAGCGCATCTGCCCGACGAGTCCCGCCGAATGCCACGTTGACCCCGCCGTCAATTCGTGGCGTTCCAGAACAACGATGTCCTTCCAGCCCATGTCCGCCATGTGATAGGCGATACTCGCCCCGCCCACTCCGCCGCCGATGATGACGGCCTGCGCGTGCTTTGGTAACGTAGTCATGTAATCTCCTGGTCTGATAGTCCGATGGTTTGTTTGAAAATATAAAGGTATTACCTTTCGGCAATACCTTGTGGGTTAAATCATTTTTGCCACACCGAGCCCGGGCGTGCCATCTCGGCCACGATGTCGAAGGAGGAGACGATCCCCAGCGGAAAGGCCTCGGGGTTGACATCGTCCACGACGACGAGGCGGTGATGATGGTTCCGAATCATCTTGTCGGCGGCCTCGCGCAGGCTGGCGTGGATGTCAATCGTCAGGGCAGGGTGCATCACGTCGCTTACGGTGAGACTCGTGTCTATCCCGTTCTTGACGAATGGGAGCAGGTCCTTGCCGCTGACGACGCCCAGGGGTTTGCCCCGCGCGTCCACGACGAGGACGGAGCGCCAGCCCGCCTGGGTCATAGTGCGCGCCGCCGACAGGATCGGTGTTTGGTCGCGACAGACCAGGATGGCATCGGACATCACATCCGCGACGGTTTCGCGCGACGGTTTTTCTGCCCTCGCCAGGCTGGCAACAAAGTCGGACAGGGAAATGATCCCGACAGGTTTTCCCCGTTCCGTAACGAGCAGGCGGCTGACATCCTTTTCGATTAATACCTGGACGGCCTCGGATAGAGGCAGACTGGCTTCTACTGAATCGACCGGGTGGGACATCAAATCCGCCGCCGTCAGTTTTCGCATGGCGGCGAGGCTTTCCGCGTCGGAGGAGAGCCATTCACCGGCCAGCAGATCGAAGTCGGAGATAATGCCCAGGACGCGCCCGTCGCGGTCGGTGACGATCAACGCGTGGACATGGTGCTGGTTCAGCAACGCCGCGACCTGGCCCAGAGTGGAATCGGGGCGGCAAGTCAGCAGGCCGGGGTGCATGAGGTCATGGACAAGCTTTGTCATACCAGTCTCCTTCGCTAATGGACTTCATCCACATCTTTGTACCATTTGACGCGGTCGCCGACGCGGGCGCGCAGTTTCCAGGCGAGGGATTTGGGTTCCTGGTCGAGATGTGCCAGGGCCTCATTCACCTGAGATTCCACTTTGTGTTTTTGCTCGGTGGTTAATTGAGGATAGGTATGCGCAAGCTGGCGAACCTTGTCGAGATTCATGGTGGTGGTGCGCCACAGGCCCCAATCGGCCGCGCACAGCATGGCGACGCGGTCAATGTTGATGGTCTCGTTGTCCGTGCCGCCGAGGGGATGTTCGAGCAGGAGCATGATCGTGTCTATGATGTCCTTCTCGTTGATCTGGACGATCTGCATTTTTTCGAGCAGGAGTTCCGCGAGCGGGATGGTGGGGGAGTCGGTTTCGAGGCGGTCTTTCCAAAAAATGGTGTGGCAGAAATCGAGTTTTTCGTAGAAGATGTCCACGTGCAGGCCCGCCTGGGGTTTGTCGTAGATGGCACGCTCGCCCTCAGAGACAATAAAGACCTCGCGGTTTTCCCTGTAACCCAGCGAAGCCATCAACTCCTGGATCTGTTTTGTCTGCTTGCGGTAGGCGCCGAAATCAATATCGGTATAGGCGCGTCCCATGGCGGCCTGAAGATACCCGAATTGGGGACAATGCAACTGAAAAGCCAGCGAACCGATCACCCGCAGGAGAATCCCGGCATCGTCGCTGGCTTTGAGGATGCGTTTCAATTCGTTTTCGAATTTATCGCGCTCGGCCTGATTCTGTTCACCCATCCCAACCGGACTATTTGTCATATACTGCTCCTGTGCAAGCCATCGAGAATCCTGCCTGACTGAACGAATATTCCTCCCCTGTCTTGCAGGAGGATATACACGCTTATATTATAATGAAAAATACAAAAACTTGCAAATTTCTTCAGATTCTTATATAATGAATCATCAAAGCATTCAATTTCGTTCACACTATTGAGACCCAACTTAATGAGCAGACCTCTCATCCCTGCCCAGCGGCGAGAGCGGATCCAGGAATATCTGGCGGTTCATCAGATCGCCCGGACGGCCGATTTGTGTGAAATGCTGGACACCTCCGAAGCGACGGTCCGGCGCGACCTGGAATGGCTGGAGCAAGAAGGGATTCTCGAACGCACGCACGGGGGGGCAATTCTCAACCAACGGCTCACTTCCGAACCCGAATACCTGCAACGGGTCCAAAAAAATCCCGAAGAGAAGCGGGCAATCGGCGCGCTGGCCGCATCGCTTATCGCGGACGGGGACATCGTGTTCATCAACAGCGGCACGACGACGACACAGGTTATTCAGCAGATCCGTGCGAACGCCAACATTACCGTTTTTACCAATAACCTGAACGCCGCGCTCGAATTGGGCGAGGCGGGATTCCAACATCACCTGCTCGGCGGCGAATACCAGCCGACTTCCAAATCCACTGCGGGGCGCTTCGCCATCGAGAACCTGCGGCAGGTTTACGCGGACAAAGCCATCATCGGCGTGGACGGGATCAGCCTCAAACACGGCGGCACTGTCCCGACGAACGCCGAAGCGGAGGTCGTCCGTGCCATGATCGAACGGACAAAAGGCGAGATTATCGTTGTGGCAGATTACAGCAAATGGGGGGTGGTCTCCAATTTTCAGGTGGCCGCGATCGACGAGATTGACAAACTCGTCACGGATGATAAGTTCGATCCGTCGGCGATCGAGGAACTTGCAGAACATGATGTTGAGACATTGATTGCTCGTATACAAGTGCATACGTAAACAGGTACACAGGTAAACAGGTCCACACGTCGCTTGTTTACCTGTGTGTTTGTGTAACCTTCCTGCTCATGGAGCGCCGAATGAAATTCTTCTCGAAAAAGCCCGGCAAGAAACCAACCCGTCTTTTTTTTGCAACCGACCTCCACGGTTCTGAACGCACTTACCGTAAATTCATCAACGCGGGCAAGTTCTATGAGGCAAATGTGCTGGTCATGGGCGGGGACATCCAGGGCAAGCTGCTCATTCCAATCATCAAAGAATCGAACGGACATCATCGCGCCACGCTGCAGGGACGCGTCGAGCATCTCTCCACACAGGAGGAATTGAACGGGCTGATCGGCCGCCTGGACATTCTCGGTTTTTATTACAAGATCATGGACGAGGACGAGTTTCGCTCGGTATCCGCAGACCCCAAGGCCGTTGACAAACTTTTCCACGAGGAGGCGCGGCAGAAATTATCCCGCTGGGTGGACTTAGCCGAGGAGCGGCTCAACGGCACGGGCATCAAGTGCTTCGTCACGGGCGGGAACGACGACGAATGGGACGTGCTGGCCGCGTTGAAGCGCGAGGGCGCGCAATCGCTCATCGCCTGCGAGAACGAGATGGTGATGGTGGACGACGATCATTCGATGATCTCGGTCGGTCTCAGCACACCGACTCCGTGGAAGACGCCCCGCGAAGTTTCGGAGGAGGAACTCGGCAGGATGATCGAAGAAATGGCCGCCAAAGTCCCCGATATGAACAAGGCCATCTTTAACTTCCACGATCCGCCAAAGGATTCCACGCTCGATACCTGTCCCATGCTCGATTGGACGAAGGATCCGCCGGAGCAGATCGTTCAGGGCGGACAACCCGTCATGCACGGGGCAGGTTCGAGGTCCGTGCGCGAAGCGATTGAGAAGTACAAGCCGATGCTCGGGCTGCATGGTCACATCCACGAATCGCAGTCTGTGGCGAAGATCGGGCGGACGACGTGCATCAACCCGGGCAGCGAGTACGGAGAGGGAATCTTACGCGGCTGTCTGGTGAATTTTGCGGACGGCGAGATTGTGGGGTATCAAATGACGAGCGGATGAACAGGAAAATTCGCACAGGAGGCAGGTATGGCGTGATGTTATAAAAAACGGTTATCGTCATTGCGAGGAGGGCGCTCTTCCCGACGAAGCAATCCCCGCCACGATGAGGAGTTTGCTTCGCTCCGTTGGTCTCGATACGCTCGCAAAGAGCGCTCGCTACTCGACCAACTCCGCTCGCAATGACGGGCAAGTAACGGTTCGTTGAAATTTTTCAACCCAAAGGAGAAATGCAATGGCTACTGCTACGGCAAGACCTGAAGTCTTCACCCGAAAAGCCTCGGGGTTGGTGCGTGTCATGTCTCCGTTCTCGGCCTTCGTCTATAACATCCTGACGATGGGCCTGATCTTCCCGTGGACGTACCTGTGGGCGCCGGGCGCGCTGCCGGGCGGCAAACTGGTGTGGGGTATTTTGCTGGCGATGGTGATCGAGATTCCGATTGCCTTCGTGTACGTCTGGCTTTCGACAGCCTTGCCGCGCTCGGGCGGCGACTACGTGTTTCAAAGCCGCGTGTTCGGCGGCGGCGCGGCGTTCACTGTGGTGATGTCCGGCTACGTGATCTGGATTCTGCAATGGGTGGCGCTTTCGGGCTGGCTGCTTTCGTATCTCGGCTTCGCGCCGCTCTTCCTCGGTCTCGGCGCGACGACGGGAAACGCGGCGATGTCCAATCTCGGGATCTGGTTCACCACATCCTGGGGCATCATCATCACGAGCATCTTAAATGCCCTGGTGTCTGCGCTTATCCTCATCAGCGGATTCAAGAACTATGTCCGATTCCAGGTGGTGATGATCATCGGCACCATCGTCGCCTTCCTGACCATGCTGGTGGTGTTGTTCGTCAACAGCCCCGCCACTTCGATGGGCAAGATTGACGCCTTCGCGATGGCGGTGAGCGGCGTACCGAACTTCGTGCAGACCGCGATTGACGCCTCCACCGCCGCAGGCGTGGATTTGAATCCGCCCTTCAGCCTGCTGGCGACCATTCTCGTCGCGCCCATCGCGTGGACGTCGCTGCAATGGGCCACCTACTCCGCCCAGCAGAACGGCGAGATCAAGAACGCGCGCTCCTTCAACAGCCAGATGTTCATCATCGTCGGCTCGTTGATCTTCACCGGCATCCTGCTTGCCATCCTCGCCGCCGCGCTGGAGAAAGCTGTCGGCACGGAATTTCTGTATGTAGCGGGAGCAGGCTATTGGTCCGGCGTGAGCGAAGCGACCATTGCCGGCTTCTGGCTGTGGCCGAACATCATCGCCGTGGCGCTGACAGCGAGTCCGCTTGTGGTCATCATCATCGGCATCGGTTACATCCTGAACTCGCACCAGATCGTGCATAACTGCTACATCGGCATGACGCGCGTGATGGTGGCGATGTCGCTCGACCGCCTGCTTCCCGAATGGGTGAGCAAAGTGGACGAGAAGCGGCACACGCCCGCCAACGCGCACTGGGCGTATTTCATCGCCAGCATCCCGGTCATCCTGCTCTATAACCTGTATCCAGGCTGGGTCAGCCTGACGCTCGGTGTGACCTTCGCCTGCGGCTATGTGTTTGTCATCACCTGTCTCGCGGGCGCGCTGCTGCCCTACCGCGCCAAGGATGTGTACGAGGCCTCCCCCGGCGCCAAGTACAAGATCGGCAACATTCCGCTGGTGACCATTCTCGGCGTCATCGGCTTCATCCTCGGCGGTGTGATGGTGATGCTGTTCATGCTCTATTCGCAACTGGGTCTCACCAGTACGCTCGCCTACACCGTCGTCTTCGGCGTGCTGGTCTTCTCGGGTATCTGGTACCTCCTCGCCAAGAACGCGCAGAAAGCGCGCGGCATCAATGTGGACTACGCCTTCAAGGAGATTCCGCCTGAGTAAGCGGTAATTTGTAAGACCCTAAAGGTTTCAAAAACCTTTAGGGTCTTACAGGAATGGAGCATTTATGGCGATCATTGACGAAGTCGTGTCCAAAATCGAAGACTGGCGTGGAAAAAATATTTCCGTCCAGCCGCTCTCGGGCGGGTTGACGAATACGAACTACAAAGTGGAGGTGGATGGGACTCCGTTTTTCGTTCGCGTGCCCGGCGAAAGTACGGAACTGCTCGCCGTGGACCGCGCCAACGAATATCACAATGCGAAGGCCGCGGCGGAGGCGGGCGTGGCGCCGAAAGTGCTGTATCATCTGCCCGCATACAACGTGATGGTGCTGGAATTTTTAACGGGGAAAACCATGTCGAAGGAATCATTGTCCGCGCCCGGGATGCCGACGCGCATGGCGCAGGCAATCAAGAAATTACACGCCGGCCCCCGCTTCCTCCTGGACTTCAACATGTTCCGCCTCACCGAATATTATCTCGGCATTTGCAGCGACCGCGACATCCGCGTCCCAGACGGTTATCTCGACCGAATGCCGACGGTGACGCGCATCGAAAAAGCGATGTTCGTCAAGCCCCTGGCGACCGTCCCATGCAACAACGACCTGTTGGCGGAAAATTATATTGACGATGGCGAGCAATTATGGCTGATTGATTACGAATACAGCGGCAACAACGACCCAACCTTTGAATTGGGGAACACTTGTCAGGAGATGCAATTCAACGAGGAGCAGATTCGCGAAGTCTGCGCGGCGTATTTCGGCGAGGCGACTCCCGCGATGATCGCCCGCATGAAGTTGAACATGATCATGTCCGATGTGGGCTGGGGCCTGTGGGCCGCCATCCAGGCGAAGATCTCAAAAATAGATTATGACTTTTGGGGATGGGCGATTGAGAGATGGGGACGCGCTGTCGAGAAGATGGACTCAAATGAGTTCGAGGGATGGCTGAGGGACGTGGGAAGGTAGACAGGTAAACAAGTACACAGGTAAACAGGTGACTTGTGTACGTGTCTACTTGTGTACCCCACAAGGCGAAACCATGACCGAACGACCACCACTTTACCAATCGCCAGGCGAGAAGGGGAAGCGCGGGTTTGAGGATTTGGAATGTTATCAACTCGCGTTGGAAGTGATGGCGAAGGTACATGCTTTTTCCAAGACTCTGCCCTCCGATGAAAAATATGATCTGTATCCGCAAATCCGTCGTTGCTCGAAGAATGTGACGGCCAATATCGGCGAAGCCTACGGACGTTATCATTATCTCGACAGCCTGCATTATTACTCCATCGCGCGCGGCGAATTGATGGAGACACTGGCAAGATTGATCGACGCGAATGTATTGAACTACATTGCCCAGCCCGAATTTGAATCGCTTTACAAATCGATTCGCCAGACCGAGCAAGCCCTGAATGGATTTATGAGTTATGTCCGCCGCCAGCGTCAAGGCGCGCAGGATTACGGCGACAGGAAAATTTCTGAAGATCAAACAGACTACGAAATATCTCCAGATGAATCTAATCTGGATGAAAATGAAGGCATGAAAGATAATCCAAAACAATGAGTTGACCTGTGTACTTGTGTACTTGTGTACCTGTATACCTGTCTACTCCGAAGGAGCACACATGAAAGACCAGGCACAAATCGTAGTCATCGGCGGGGGGATTGTCGGAGGGCAGATCGCGTATCACCTCGCGAAGATGGGGCGGACGGACGTCATTCTCCTGGAGAAGGGCGAGATCGCCAGCGGCGAGTCGTCGCACGCGGCGGGACTGGTGACTCAGTTCGCCACGTCGCAGACGATGTTGAAGTTCCGCATGTACAGCATCGAGTTGTACAGCGAGTTGGGATTGTTCGACCACGTCGGGAGTCTGCGCGTCGCGTCCACGAAGGAGTCGCTCAAGGATTTGGAACGAAGCGTCAGCCGCGCAAAAGCGCTGGGGCTGGAATGCGAGGTCATCGGTCCCGATGAGGCGGTGAAGATCATGCCGCAGATCACGAAGAAAGACCTGTATGGCGCGATCTATTTGCCGCGCGACGGCCAACTCGATCCATACACGGTCACGAACAGCATGGTCAAGTTCGCGAAAGAGTTGGGCGTGACGGTTTACACCAACACGCGCGTGACCGGGATCAAACTCTCGGCGAAGGGAGAGGTTCGGGAGGTGGTGACAGACAAGGGGTCAATTCGATGCGAGTTGGTCGTCAACGCCGCGGGATTGTGGGCGCCGCGCATCGCCGCGATGGCGGGTCTGCATTTCCCGACCACGCCCGTTGACCATCAGCACATCGCATTGAAAGCGGTGCCGGGTCACGAGTTCGACGCGAAGACGCCGTGTCTGCGCGACCCCGAAAACCTGGTGTACATGCGGCAGGAGCAGGGCGGGCTGGTCATCGGCGGCTACGAGCCGAATCCGCTGGCGCGTTGGATTGACGGCGTGCCGTGGGAACACGGCGGGACGACCGTTCCATCGGATATGGATCGCTTCGAACAACTGCTCGAGGGCGCGATCCGAAGATTACCGTTCCTCGATCAGGCAGGCATCATCACGCTCGTCTGTCACCCCGGCGCGTACACGCCCGACTGCCAGCCCGTGCTGGGACCGATGGCGGGCGTGCGCGGCATGTGGATGGCGGCGGGATTTTCGTTGAACGGCTACGGCGGCGCGGGCGGCGTTGGAAAACTTCTGGCCGAATGGATCATCGGCGGCGAGCCGACGATGGATGTGTACGCTTACAAGGCGACGCGCTTCGCGAACTATTATGCCGATCCGCAATATGCCTGCGAACGGACGCGTGAGTGCGTGAAGTATTACTACCGCCTGCGCTTCCCGCATGACGAGTTCGAGTGGGCGCGGCCTCACCGCATCAGCCCTGTGCATCATCGCTTGCAGGAACTCGGCGCGGTGTTCGGCGAAAAATTCGGCTGGGAGCGCGTAAACTACTTCGAGCCTGGCAAACCTTCGCGGCGGATGGGAGAGGATCAGCGCAATTGGGGCGGATGGATCAAGCCGCCGTTCTTCGACCGAGTCGGACAGGAACATGCCGCCACGCGCGAACGCGTTTGCCTCTACGACCTGACCCCGTTCAGCAAACTCGAAGTGACTGGCAAGGGTGCGCTGGCTTTGTTGAATCGAGTCGCGGACAGCGAAATGGACAAGCCGATTGGCTCCGCAACATACACCCAGTTCTGCAACACGAACGGCGGCGTCGAAGCGGATGTGACGGTGACGCGCCTCGGTGCGGACCGATTCTGGGTCATCACAGGATCGGCCTTCATCGGCAACGACAAATCGTGGCTGGAAATGCACGTGGACGAAAAGGATGGCGAGGTCGCGATTCGCGACATCACCGAGGAGTGGGCCTGTTTGCCAATCTGGGGACCCAAGGCTCGTGCCGTGTTACAAAAGGTCACAAGTTCCGATGTGTCTAATGAGGCGCATCCTTATCTGACGACGAAGCAGATCGAAATCAACGGCGCGAAGGTCTATGCCCAGCGCGTCAGTTACGCGGGTGAACTCGGATGGGAGTTGTACGTCCCATACAACCGCGCCACGATGGTCTGGGACATGCTGCTCGAAGCGGGCAGGGAATTCGGGATCGAGGTCGGCGGCTACAAAGTGCTGGACGCGCTCCGACTCGAAAAAGGCTATCGCTATTACACCGCCGACGTGACCCAGCTCGAAACGCCCTACGAAGGCGGCCTCGGCTTCTGCGTGGACTTGAACAAGAAAGATTTCATCGGCAAGGCCGCGCTCGCCAAACAAAAAGCCGAAGGCATTAAGCGCAAGCTCTGCACACTCGTCGTGGATGGGAACGAGTACACCCAAATCTACGGCGGCGAAGCCATCCACCATGAAGGCAAAGTGCTCACCCGCGTCCGCAGCGGCGGATGGGGATATACTGTGAAGAAGAATATCCTCTACGCCTACCTGCCGATTGATCTCGCCAAAGTCGGCAGCCGCTTCGAGGCCGAGTTGATCGAAGGCCGCAAGATGGTGGAGGTGACTCCCACTGTCCTGTTCGATCCGAAAGGCGAGAGGCTTCGCTCGTGATTGGTAAATGGTAACTGGCGTTGGGAGTTGCCGTTTACGACTACCGACCATTCGATTCATCAGACTACGAGATTACATGACCATTGATTACGTCGGCTTCGGAATGCTAACCCACGTCTCCATCATGGTGATTGACCGCCTGCCTCGCCGTAATACCGGGGCAATCGTGAAAGAGGTCAATGAATTCGTTTTCGACGACGCGGCCATCGTGGCCTGCCTCCTGCGGCAGTGGGGCATGTCGTCCGGCATGATCGGCACGGCCGTCGGCGACGATCCGCGCGGACATGCCCTGGCGCGTCAACTGGCAACGTGGGGCGTCAAGGGAAAAGTCCGCTTCACGACGGATTACAAGACACCCGTCGAAGTGGACGTTTCGGACAGCCGCGGGGCGCGCACGTATTTCTGGCAGCGCTCGCCGCAGATCCTGGGCACGCTGGACACCGCCGATCTCTCCCTATTGAAAGGCTCCAAACTTCTCTACGTGGACTGGTACGACGGCGATCACATTCTGAGGGCCGTGCAGGAGGCGAACCGATTGGGCGTGCCAGTGTTTCTAAATATAGAGCATGGCCATGAGCATCCCCATATCCTGAAGAAGTTCGCCGGTCGCGTGGCGATTTGCCAGGCGGTCACCGATGCGGCGCAACTCGGCAAGAAAAGGGACCTGCTCCTGACCGCGCGCAAACTGCTCAAAAACGGAATCGAGACCGCCCTGATCACCATGGCCGCCGAAGGATGCCTGGTCGCGCGGGGCGAGGAGGTCGTGCGCGTTCATGCTCCCAGGGTCAAGGCTGTGGATGCCTGCGGGGCCGGGGCAACGTTTTCGGCGGGCTTTATCTACGGCCATTTGAACGGCTGGGGCCTGGAGGAGTCGGCGCGTTTTGCCACGGCGGCCGCGTCGCTGAAGGTGACCCGCGCCGGGCTCGAGATGTTCCCCGTGGAAGAAATCCTTCCTGTCGCCGCCCAACTCCAAGTCGAACGCATGCTGTTCAAGGAGAACCGCTTTCGCAAAGTTGCCAAAACCTCCCCCGCCTCGCGGCGGCGCATTGCGCTGGCGGCCTCGCGCCGAAATGGAAAGCAAAAACTTTAGAGGAAAAGGAATCTATCGCATGGAATTCGCAACCCTTCTTACGCAGGAACAGGTGGAACGCATCCACGAGGCCTCGCTGGAGATTCTCGAAAATGTCGGTTTGCTGGTGCGCAACGAAAAGGCGCGCGGCATCTTTGATAAGCACGGTTGTAAGGTTGACTCTGAGACCCAGATCGTCAAGTTTCCGCGCGCGGTGGTGGAGAAATACCGCAAGATGCTCCCGCCGAAATTCACCTTTCGCGGACGCGACCCGAAATTCGATCGCACCATCCCCGACGACAGGCCGATCCTCGTCACGGGCAGTTCCGCGCCCGATATCATTGACCCGGTCACGGGTCGCGAACGACGCGCCCGCTCGGACGACATCGCCCGCATCGCGCATCTTGTCAATGAGTTGCCCGCGTACGATGTCTTCTCCGTCTCCACCCTCGCGGACGACGCACCCGAAGGACAGTTCACACTGGCGCGCCTTTATCCCGCGCTGAAATATTGTCTCAAGCCGATCCGCTCGACGACGAAGGACATGGACGACGCCGCAGCGGTGATGAAGATGTTGTACGCCATCGCCGGGAGCGAGGCCGCGTACATGGAGCGGCCGTTCGTCACGCATCATTATTGCCCCGTCGTCTCGCCGCTGACGATGGATCATCTCTCCACCGAAGCCATCATGTTCTTCAGCGAGAAGGGACTGCCCGTGTACCCGAGTATCGTGCCGAATGCCGGGCTGACCTCGCCCATGTCCATGGCGGGGACGCTGGCGCAGGGCAACGCGGAATTCCTGGCCGCGGCGGTACTGATGCAGATGTGCCGTGAAGGCACGCCGACGATATACGCGTCGCTTCCGACCGTCGCGGACATGCGTACGGGCGCGTACGCCTCGGGCGGGATCGAATGCGGAATGCTCCACATGGCCTTCGCCCAGATGGCGCGCTTCTATAATGTGCCAAGTGGAGGTTATGTCGGCCTGACCAACTCCAAGATCAACGACGCGCAATCGGGCTATGAGACCGGCATGTCCATTGTTGCGGGCCTGCTTGGCGGCGCGGACATGTTCAACACGGGCGGTCTGCTCGACGCGCTCAAAGCCTTCGATTTCGCCAAGGCCGTGATTGACGACGAGATCTTCCAGATGCTCAAGCGCCTGAAACGCGGCATTAACGTCAATGACGAGGAATTGGCTTTGGAAGTCATCGCGCAGGTAAAACCCGGCGGCTCGTTCATGATGAGTCCGCACACCGCCAAACGGATGAAGACCGAAGCCCTGCTCACCAAACTCGCCGACCGCGACGCGCGCACCATCTGGGAAAAGAAAGGTTCGCTCGATACGCACGCTCACGCCATGCAGCGCGCCAACGAAATCTTTGCCAAGGCCAGCACGGTGGTCTTCCCGGACGAGGTGGAAGCCCGCATCCGCGTCGAGTTCCCGAATCTGATCGCGGGAATACTGGAAGCGCCGAAGTAGCTCTGATTTGCCGTTGCGAGCCGCGAAGCGGCGAAGCCATCTCTCGTGTGTACGGGGATTGCTTCGCCGGGAAAATCGCCCTCCTCGCAATGACGGAGAACAATAACCAAAGGAATCCGCATGAAACTCTTCTTTGCCACCGACGTGCACGGCTCGGAAATCTGCTGGAAGAAATTCATCAGCGCCGCCAAATTCTACGAAGTGGATGTTCTCATCCTCGGCGGCGATATGACCGGCAAGGCCATCGTGCCCATCATCGCGCAGGGCGGCGATAAATACAAAGTCACCCTGCTCGAACAAGAATCCATCCTCGAGGGCAAGGAAGCAGTGGAAAAGATGGCCGCGACGATTCAAAACCGCGGCTACTATCCCTACGTGACCACGCCCGACGAGGTGAACGAAATCTCCTCCACACCGGGACGCTCCGACGCGCTCTTTCTGGACCAGGTGATGGCCACCGTTCAAAGATGGATGGACTACGCCGACGCGAAACTTGCCGGGACGGGCATCCGCTGTTTCGTCTGCCCGGGCAACGACGACGTCTTCGAAATCGACGCGGCCATCGCGGCTTCCAGGACGGTGCGGAGCGTGGAGGGCCAGGTCATCGAGTTGGACGAGCATCACGAGATGGTCAGTTCGGGCTGGTCGAATCCAACGCCGTGGAATACGCATCGCGAGGAACCCGAAGATAAACTGCTGGCGCGCATCGAGGCGGTGATTGCCAAAGCGAAGAATCCCTCCAACGCAGTCTTCAATCTTCATGCGCCTCCCTACGGCAGCGGCCTCGACGAGGCGCCCGAATTGACGAAAGACCTGCGCCCCGCGTATGCAGGCCGTTCTCTCATTCCAGTTGGCAGTAAATCGGTGCTGGCTGTGATTGATAAATATCAGCCCCTGCTCGGCTTGCACGGACACATCCACGAGGGCAAGGGCACGCGCAAATACAAGAAGACGCTGTGCATCAATCCCGGCAGTATGTACGAGCAGGGCATCCTGCACGGCGCGGTCGTTGAACTTCAACCGAAAAAAATCGGCCCTTACGTTTTAACAACGGGGTAGGGCAAGATATTACCTTGCCCTACGTTGAAAGGAGGACGCCTATAAGTTCTTGCCCCGAAAGATAGCAGATACAGTCTGTCTTCCATTCGCCTCCCCTCGGTTGGGATGGAGCAAGTCAATCTTGCAAAGGAGATTCAGATGAGTCAAGTATCCTTATTCGTCCGCAAGGCAAGCGGGCTGGTGCGGGCCTGGTCGGTGTTCGATGCCTTCATTTACGCCACGTTCTCCATCAACCTGATCACGCTCGGCCTGTTCATCTTCTCGTACTGCTGGTATTTCGGCGGCAGTCTCGGCACAGCCGTGGTGGTGGGCGCGGCGTTCACCATCTTCGAAGTCATTGTGTATGCCAGCCTGATCTCGGCCATGCCGCGCGCCGGCGGCGACTACGTCTGGCAGAGCCGCATTCTGGGGCGCGGCATCGGCTTCCTGCTCAGCGTCACCGGTTGGTGGTTCATCCTGTGGCTGTGGGTGCCGCTCTATGGACAGATGCTGGCCTACGAGTTCCTCACGCCGATGTCTGCCCTGCTCGGCTCGCCGAAGACCGCTTTGTGGTTCACCACCACGAGTGAAGGCCAGCTGATCAGCATGCTGCTGGTGTGCGCGGTCGTATTCGTCTACATCGCGGTCGGCATGAAGTGGTATGCCCGCGTACAGAAGTTTTGCTTCTACCTCGGTATGGTCGGCCTCATCATGGTCTTCGGCCTGCTTCTATTCGGAAACAAGGATGCCTTTATCGCCGGACTGAATGCCAACCTGCCTGCGCTGTATAACCTCTCCGCCGCGGACTATTATGCCGATACCATTGCCGCCGGGCAGGCCGCAGGCACCACCTTTGGTCCCCTCGGCATGATCGCGCTGGGCGCTTCGATGGCCATGGTGCCCATGATGACCTTCTTCAACCTGTGGCCGAACTGGGGTTCTACCCTCTATGGCGAAGTACGCGGTGCCACCGACTACAAGCGCAACTTCTGGGGCATGGCCTGGGCGGTTATCGTGACCACCGTCCTTGCGCTCATCTTCTTCGCCCTCATTGACAAGACCATGGGCTGGGACTTCTACATCAACGCCAACGGCGCGTTCTGGAGCAACGTCTTCTATGGGACGGACGTTCCCATCCCGGTCTGGCCCTACCCGGTGCAGTTCGCTACTTTCCTGACCTCGAGCCGCTTCCTGCAAACCCTGATCGTTTTCCTCGTCGGGATGTGGTGGTTTGGCTGGTCGGGGACGGTGTTCCTCTCCTCGACGCGCGTCATCTTCGCCGCGGCGTTCGACCGCATGTTGCCCGAATGGGTCTCGAATATCGAACCGCGCACCAAGACACCCATCAATGCCCTGTTGTTGATGGTGATTCCGTCGGTGATCATCTCGATCCTCTACGCGTATAATATCTTCAGTTTCAAGTCCATCGTGCTGGACGCGACGCTGGTGATCGCCGTCACCTTCTTTGGGACGACGCTGGCCGCCATCCTGCTCCCGTGGCGGCAGAAGGAAGTCTTCGACGGTTCGCCGGTGGCTAAATACAGCCTGCCCGCGTGGCTGAACTGGATCATCATGGCGCTCTTCGTCGTCGGCGCGGGCTATCTGGTCTACCTGACGTATGACTATGCCATGCAGGTCTTTGCCCAGTGGGGCGACCAGACCGGCCTCACCCAGGCCATGATCGCGCTCATTGCCCTGCTCAGCCTGCTGAACATCGGCGTGCTGGTCTACGTGGTGGTGTTCGTCGGACGCAAGATGCTCGCCGGGGAGAAAATCCCGCTGGTAACCGCGGCTGGGCTGATCTTCTTCGCCTTCCTGGACTGGCTGTTGGTCGTCTGGTTCTGGGACCCGGGCTACCTCTATGGCATCGGCTGGCAGAACAGCACCTCGATGGTGTTCATGATCATCATGTACGCGCTGGCCGCGGCTATCTACTACGGCTTCAACGCCTACCGCAAGGGCCAGGGCATTGACGTGGACAAGGTCTACAAGGAGATTCCGGTCGAGTAGCGCTTATACTTCGGGGGCGCGGACGCGTCGACGCCCGCGCCCGCCGAGGGTCCGAGATGATACGCTGTGTTATGGTTCGGTTAAGGGCTTGTCGATTCCCGTCCGTCGAAATTGACTTGCTTCGACGATGATGCTACAATGATTTGGTGTAGCGAAAGGAGGCGCCCTCGAGAGATATAGATGACCTTCAACTTCAGGTGAATGGTCGTTTCTAAAATCCGATTTCAAAGGAGAGAAAGATGTCATCAAACAATCAGGGAAAGATCTCACGCCGTGACTTCCTCAAACTGGCCGGCGTCTCCGCGGGCGCGATGGCCTATCTGGCCGCGTGCGGTCCGCAAGGCGGAGGGGCTGCCGGTCCTGACCTGACCAGCGGCGAGACTATTCCGCTGGACGACCTGATCAAGGCCGCGCAGGCCGAGGGTGAGTTAACCACCATCGCGCTGCCGCACGACTGGGCGAACTACGGCGAGATCATCGAGACCTTCAAAAAGAAATATGGTCTGAAGATCAACGAACTGAACCCCGATGCGGGGTCCGCAGACGAGTTGGAAGCCATCCGCGCCAACAAAGACAGCAAAGGCCCGCAGGCTCCGGACGTGATTGACATCGGTGTGGCGCATACGGAAACTGCCATGAAGGACGGGCTGGTTGCCAAATACAAAGTTGCCACCTGGGACAGCATCCCCGACGACGCCAAGCACCCCGAAGGTTATTGGTGGGCCGAATATTACGGCGTGCTGGTCTTCGAGGTGGTCAAGCCCGATATTGAGAACACGCCGCAGGACTGGGAAGACCTGCTCAAGCCGGAATACAAGGGTAAGGTGGCCATGGCCGGCGACGTGCTGAAATCTAACCAGGCGGTGCAGACGGTGCTGGCGGCGGGACTTTCCCGATCGGGCGGCGATATCACCAAGGCCGCGGAAGCCGGTTTGCAGTTCTGGAAGGAAATGAACGAATCGGGCAACTTCATCCCCGTCATTGCCGATCAGGGACGCATCGCCCAGCGCGAGACCCTCATCGTCATGGAATGGGACTATCTTGCTCTCGCGAACCGCGACGCCCTGGCGGGCAACCCGGAACTGGACATCGTCGTGCCGAAGACCGGCGTGCTCGCGGGACCGTATGCCGGCGGCATCAGCGCCTACGCGCCGCATCCCTATGCCGCCCGCCTGTGGTGGGAGTTCGTCATGTCCGACGAGGGGCAGAACCTGTACCTCAAGGGCTACGCTCACCCGATCCGCTTCAACGACATGGCCAAGCGCGGCGTCATCCCGCAGGAGATGCTGGATAAACTGCCGCCCGCCGAAGCCTACGAGAAGGCGTTCTTCCCGACCATTCAGCAATTGACCGAGACCAAGGCCTACATCACTGAGAATTGGCGCAAAGTCGTCTTCGGCGAGTAACCCCCTTCCCATGTGGACCCCAAAGGTCGCCAAGACCTTTGGGGTCTTTTCAAAGCGTTGAAAGGAGTTGATCGTGAACATCCCAGACAACTTGTCCAAACCTCCGTCAAAAAAAATGAACTGGGATTGGGTTGGGGTCGCACCGTTTTTCTTCTTCGCGATTGTTTTCCTCTTCCTACCTTCCCTCTCCATTTTCTATCGAAGTTTCCAGGCCAATGACGGCAGTTTTACGTTCGATAACATCATTGCCCTGTTCACCGTGCGGGATATTATCAATGCCTATAAGACCAGTTTGCAAATCAGCCTGATTACGGCTGTTGGCGGCGCAATCTTCGGTTTCCTGCTGGCTTATGCGGTGGTGCTGGGAGGCCTGCCACGCGGCGTCCGCACCTTCATGTCCACCTTTTCGGGCGTAGCCTCGAACTTTGCGGGTGTCCCGCTGGCATTCGCATTCATCGCCACCATGGGCAACGCCGGATTGGTTACCCGTTGGGTCGAGGCCCTCTTCAACATCAATACACGGGAATTGGGTTTCAGCATCTATAACATGTGGGGGCTGAGCATCGTTTACATGTACTTTCAGTTCCCCTTGATGGTCTTGATCATGGCTCCCGCATTAGACGGCCTGAAGCGTGAGTGGCGCGAGGCCGCCGAGAATCTTGGCGGAAATTCGTATCATTACTGGCGTTATGTGGCCTTCCCCATTCTGATGCCTTCCCTGCTGGGAACGATGATCCTGCTCTTCGGGAATGCCTTCGGCGCGTACGCAACCGCCTACGCGTTCTCGGGCAGTTTCATCAATCTGGTCACCATTCTCATCGGCGCGCAGATCCAGGGTGATGTATTGTATAACCCCGGCCTGGGTAACGCCCTGGCGCTGGGCATGATCGTAATTATGGGCCTCTCCATGGCTGGTTATATCTGGATGCAGAGGCGCACGGCGAGGTGGATCCGATGAAGAAAATCAACATCTGGGCCTGGATCATTCTGTTGATCGGCATGGTATATTTCTTCCTGCCGCTCATTTCCACCTTCGAGTTCAGCCTGAAGATGATCAAGGATCGTTACACATTCGAAGCCTATCGCGTGGCTTTCACCGACCCCAACTTCTTCCTCAATTTCGGCTACTCAGTCCTTTGGGCGATCCTCACCATAACCTTTAGCACGCTTCTGGTGGTGCCGACGGCCTACTGGGTGCATTGGAAACTTCCCCAGGCGCGCCCCTTTGTGGAATTTGTGACCCTCATGCCGTTCGTCGTCCCGGCGGTGGTGCTGACCTTTGGTCTCATCCGTCTGTACGGACGTCCACCCATCGTGCTGATCGGCAGTCCCATCCTGCTGATTGCCGGTTACATCGTGCTTTCGCTGCCCTATATGTTCCGCGCGGTGGATACAGGCTTGCGCGCGATTGACGTGCGCACCCTTACCGAGGCCGCCCTGAGTCTGGGCGCGGGGTGGGGGACGATCCTCACACAGGTCATCTTCCCCAACCTGCGGGTGGCCATCCTGAGCGGCGTCTTCCTCACCTTTGCCATCGTGATGGGCGAATTCACCTTTGCCTCCCTGCTGTACTGGCCGGCCTTCGGCCCCTACATGGAAGAGATCGGCTCGATGCGCGCCTACACACCTCAGGCACTTTCACTGGTTAGTTTCCTGTTGACTTGGGCCTCCATCGGCCTACTGCAATGGATCGGACGCGGACGCGGGCAGGAACAGGTCGCCGGCGCGCACTAAGAAGCGAGGTTATCATGACATTCTTGGAAATCAATAACGTTGGCAAGAAATTTGGCGCGACCGAAGCCGTCACCGATTTCAACCTGCACGTCGAGAAAGGCGAACTGGTCTCCTTCCTCGGTCCCAGCGGCTGCGGCAAAACCACCACCCTGCGCATGGTGGCGGGATTCGAAACGCCCACCAGCGGCCGCATTATCATGGACGGCAAGGATATTACCGATATGCCGGCCAACCAGCGCGATGTCGGCATGGTATTTCAATCCTATGCGCTTTTCCCGAATATGACGGTGGCGGGTAATATCGGTTTTGGCCTCAAAATCATGAAAAAATCCGCCGCGGAAATTGACCAGCGTGTTAAGGAGATGTTGGACCTGATCAACATGTCCGACTACGCCCACCGCTACCCCTACCAACTTTCGGGCGGACAGCAGCAGCGAGTGGCCCTGGCGCGCGCTCTGGCCCTGCGCCCCGACGTGCTTCTGCTCGATGAGCCGCTCTCCGCGCTTGATGCCAAGATTCGCGTCTCCCTGCGCGCCGAGATCCGCGCCATCCAGCGCAAACTGGGCATCACCGCCATCTACGTCACCCACGACCAGGAGGAGGCGCTATCTCTTTCGGACCGCGTAGTGGTGATGAACGCGGGAAAGATCGAGCAGGTCGGCACGCCCTTCCAGATCTACAACTTCCCCGAAACGAATTTTGTCGCCAACTTCGTCGGCACATTGAATAACGCCTCCGCTGAAGTGATTGACCCTGCCAGGGGGGTGATTAGCATGGACGGCGTCCAGTTTATCTCCGCCGATGATCTGAGCGGCAGGCAAAAAGGCGACAAGGTTCGCATGTCCGTCCGCCCCGAACGTTTCAGTTTTGCCGACGACCAGAAGAAGGACAACGTGCTGGACTGCACCATCGAAAACATTACCTTCCTCGGCGCGGTTGTGCGCATCCAGGTGAAGATCGGCAACACCCTCTTCAACATGGACACCTTCAACAATCCCTTCCTCGAACTTCCGAAGATCGGCGATAAGCGACAGGTCACCTGCTCCAAGGAAGCGGTGCTGGTAATAAGCCACTAACCTTCCCGCCGCCCTCATGGAACTGCAGCGGACGTTCCTCACAACGTCCGCTGCTTTTAATTTCCGCATCTGACCTACTCTGACAGCGCCTTCACCAACTCGCGGCAGAACGCGGGAATATCCGCCACCACCCGACCCCAAACGTGGTTGCCGTCTCGAAAGGCGGGTTCATCCACCCAAACTGCCCCCGCGTTGACGAGATCGTCCTTGATTCCCGTCGAGCCTGTGGCGCGCTCGCCTTTGCGGACGATGCCCGCCGAGACGGCGATCGAGCCGCCGTGACAAATGATGCCGATAATTTTCTTCGCCGCATCCATTTCGCGGACGAGATTCTTCACGACATCGTAGCGGCGCAGTTTATCGGGCGCCCAGCCGCCGGGGATGATGAGCGCGTAAAGTTCACCGGCTTTGAGCGATTCGATGGTTGCATCGGGGGTGATGGTCAGTCCGTTTTTGCCGCGCACCGGCCTGAGGTCGAGCGCGGCCGTGAGCACCGTTGCGCCCTCCTCCTGCAAGCGCATGAGCGGAACGTAATATTCGAGGTCTTCCACATCTTCGGCCACCGGTGTAGCAATAATTTTATTTTTCAGCCGCATCTTATCTCCTTTGCAATGTCTGAAGGCATTGCCCTCGATTAGGCGCGGACTCCAAGGCCTCCAGGCTTTGGAATCTCATTCACCGATGATCTTTACCAGCACGCGCTTCCTTCTTCTGCCGTCGAACTCGCCGTAGAAGATCTGCTCCCACGGACCGAAATCGAGGCGGCCGTTGGTGACTGCGACCACCACCTCGCGTCCCATCACCTGACGTTTCAGATGCGCGTCGGCGTTGTCCTCGCCCGTGTCGTTGTGGCGATACTGACTCACGGGTTCGTGCGGCGCGAGCCGCTCCAGCCACTGTTCGTAATCGTGATGCAGGCCATGTTCGTCATCGTTGATGAAGACCGAGGCGGTGATGTGCATCGCATTGACCAGCACCAGTCCCTCGCGAATCCCGCTCTCGCGCAGGGCCTCCTCCACCTGCGGCGTGATGTTGACGAACCCGCGCCGCGAGGGGATGTTGAACCAGAGTTCTTTGCGAAAAGATTTCATGAAACCATCACCTCAAAAAACTGCCCGCGCCCAGATAACTCTCGCGCAGGAAGTCGGCTTGCTGCAGATCGTCCACGTACACGCCGTTGTTTTTCCGCGAGGAATGGATCACCGTCCAGCCGCCGAGGCCGACGCCCACATGTGTGACCTTGCGCGCGCTTCCACTCTCGCCGAAGAAGAACAGATCGCCGATTTCGTGCGGCGGCTCGACGGGATGCGCCGCGTCGCGCTGCAAGTCCGCGTCGCGCGGGACCTCGAAGCCGATCCAGCGGTGGAGCAGGCGGACGAAGCCCGAGCAGTCGATTCCGTTGCCGCTGACGCCGCCCCACAGATACGGCACGCCGACCATGCGCATCGCGTCCTGAACCAGCATTGCGCGGCGCGCCTCGATGGATTGCGGGAGGTCTGCGAGGGCGCGCAGATGACGCGAGGGGAGCCAGCCCGATTTGTTCGCCTCCACGCGCGACCACTCGCTGCGCTCGCCGCGCACCTCCGTCACGGTCACGCCCGTGCCGCTGACCAGCCGCGTAACGACCGCGCCGGTCTGGTCCGCCTCGGCGCGCAGTTCGACGGCGGGCGCGAGCACGAGGTGCGTCGCGGCGGGCGCGGGTCCCCCGGCCATGAAGGGCGCGTACGCCCAGCCGAGATACCCGTCGCGTTGACGCGTGAACGCCCAGCGGCCTTCCTCGTCCAGAATCTCCAGCTCAGTGCCGAAAGTCAGTTCACTGGAGAGGGGCATACCGAAGGTCGGTTTCTCATAGAGCCCCGTCAGGTTGGTGACAATGTGACGGCGCGGCAGGTTCGGGCGGTCGAGCACGCGGATCGAGGCGGTGTCCAGCCTGAGGTCCGGGAAGAGGCGGGGCAGTTCGTCCAGTTGCGAAGCGTCGAGCACGCGTCCGCGGAGGATGAGGGTCCCATCGGAAATCGTCTCGACCTGCACGTCGAACAGCGAGGTGCGGTTGTCCACGGTTTTGGCGAAGTCGGCGAGTTTGTTTTGCATGGCCTGATTTTACTGCGTTTGTGTTAAGATTGCGGCATGGCATTCATCGAGGTAAATGGTGCGAGGATTTTTTACGAGACGTATGGGGAGGATCGTCCGGGCCGCGTGCCCATCCTGCTGATCCACGGCTCGACGGTTGACGGGCGGACGGATTGGGCGGAGATCGCACCGGCGTTGGCAAAGCATTACAGGGTGTTGGCGCCCGATTGCCGCGGGCATGGGAAATCGAACAACCCGCGCAAGTCTTATTCGTTCGCGGAACTGGCGGACGACGCGGCCGCGTTCGTGCGCGCGTTGGGGTATGAGCGGGCACATGTGATCGGCCATAGCAACGGCGGGAACGTGGCGCTGGTGACATTGATGGAACATCCCGACGCGGTGCAGACGTGTATCCCGCAGGCGGCCAACGCGTACGTGTCGCGTTATCTCGTCGAGCGTGAGCCGATCGTGATGGACGCGGAGTACGTGGCGAAGAACAATCCCGATATGATGAACGAGATGATTCGTCTGCACGAGGAAGTGAACGGCGCGGGGTACTGGTGCGACCTGCTTTGGCTGACGATGAAAGAGATCATCTCCGAGCCGAATTATTCGCCCGCCGATTTGGCGCGCGTGGAGAGGCCTGTGCTGGTCATCCAGGGCGCGGAGGATGTGGTCAACGCGCCCGACGGGCACGCGCAGTACATCGCGAACAACATTCCCAATGCCGAGTTATGGATCCCCGAAGCGACGGGACATAACGTACATGTGGAGCGGCGCGAAGAGTGGCTTGCGAGGGTGCTGGGGTTCCTGGATGGGAAAGGATAAAAATATCCATTAACCGCGAAGGACACGAAGGTCACAAAGTTTAATGAGCGGCGCAACATTCGATTCTGTCTTTGACCAGCGCAGACGATGATCGAAAAGGAATAACTGTAATCATCGCTCAAACCACCTTCGTTGACTTTGTGCCCCTTTGTGTTTAATGAATTGGAGAGGCGAGATGAAGTTATCCTGGGAACCGATTACGCTCGACTTGAAGACCACCTTCCGCGTGGCGCACGGGGCGAGCGACCAGCGGCGTAATGTGCTGGTCTATCTCGACGACGGGGTGGGGGAGGCCGCGGCCGTTCCGTATTACGGCGAGACGCAGGAGGGCATTATTGCGTATCTCAAGTCTGTGCCCGATTTGGGCGAGGACCCCTTCGACCTGGATGCGGTGCTGGCGCGTCGGCCTGCCGGTTCACGCGCGGCGCGCTCGGCGATTGACGAAGCGCTGCACGACCTGTGGGGAAAGAGACTGGGCCAGCCGTTGTATCGTTTATTCGGATTGAACCCGAAGAACCTGCCATTGACTTCCTTCACCATCGCCATGGACGAGCCGTCCGCGATGGCGGAACGAGCGAAGGAGAGCGGTTATCCCATCATCAAGATCAAGCTGGGGAGCGAACGCGATGAGGAAATGGTCGCAGCCATCCGCGAAGCGACAGACGCGAAACTGCGCGCCGACGCGAACGCGGGCTGGACGCGCGAGCAGGCGCTTCGTCTCATCCCGCGTCTGGCGGAATATGATTTGGAGTTTGTCGAACAGCCGCTGGCCGTGGATGACGTGGAAGGCTTCTTCTGGCTCAAGGAGAAACTGCGCGCGCAGAAGGTGACTACGCCCATCTTCGCGGACGAGACCGCCAAGACCTCGCGCGATGTCGCCAAACTGGCGGGCGCGGTGGATGGGGTAGTGGTCAAGACGATGAAGAGCGAGGGGATTCGCGAGGCGCTGAGGATGATCCACGCGGCGCGGGCGCACGATATGCAGATCATGCTCAGTTGCATGGTCGAGTCGTCGGTAGGTGTGACCGCGGCCGCGCACCTGGCGCCGCTGTGCGACTATGCCGATTTGGACGGGCCGCTGCTGATCAAGAACGATCCGTATCGCGGATTGACGTATGAGGGGGCGAAGATGACGTTGCCTGATGGCCCCGGGTTGGGCGTGGTGAGAAAGTAGATTTACTCGAACCATTTCTCATCCAGCGCGGGCCATCCGTCGGATTGGTCGGCGCGGTCTTTCCAGTTCTCTTTTCCACTCCACGATTCGATGGCAATGGCATAGACCGATGTGCGTGCAAGTTCCTTGTCGGTGATCTCGCGATACTCTTTTCCCGCGGTCATTTTCGGGAAATATTTCTGGATCAGGCCGTACAGTGCGGCGCGTTTTTCTTCGGGGCCTTCCAGAATCCGCGCTGTGCCGAAGACGATCACACTGCGATACTGCAATGAAAACTCGAGCGCGATGTTGGATGGGAGCATCTTCCCCAACTCGCTCGCCTCCAAACAGACTTTGGAATTGGCCTCGATGTTCGAGCGGACGCGTCCCGCGATATTCGAGTGGAAGATGATGCGGTGATTCGCCTCGTCGTACCAGAAGGTGCTGGGGTTCAGGAACGGCTGTCCGTCGCGCGAAGTGGCGATGTGTCCGACCTTGGCCTCGCGCAGGAAGGCGCGGATCCATTCATCGTCCCGCGCGTATTCGGGCAGTCGTTGAAAGGCGGTGGGGGATTGTGCGGCGTAGTCGCGGGGCATGGATTATCCTGCCAGGTTGGGGATTAACACGGCGATGCCGATCAACAGCGCGCCGGTCAAGGTGAGGAAGATCAGGGCGTTATAGCCCTGGTTGATGTCGGCGACCATTTGTTTTGCGCGTTCCCCGATGTTGGCCGGGCTGGCCGTGCGGGCGTACGTCATTTTGAAATCGGCGCGCTGGGCAAAGCCGCCCATCACCGAGAAGACACCCAGCACAATAAGCACGGCCCCGCCGATGAAAAATCCATTGCTGAACTGGGTGGAAGTGCGCCAGCCCAGCGCCCAGCCGATTCCGCCCAGCAGGACGGACAGAATCGACACGGCCAGTGCGATCATCCCTGCGAAGCGCGGGTAAAACGATGCTCTCATTTCACGCATCTTTTTTCTCGACGACGATGGTTGCCTCCGCCACCAGTGCGGCGATGGCGCCGATGGCCGCCCAGACGGGCAGGAGGATCGCGCCGACCACCCCGATGGTCAACGGGACTTCGATGAGGACGTTGCCGTCCTTGTCCTTGATGATGATGCGGCGGATGTTGCCCTGGTGGAGCAGTTCCTTGATCTTGCCGACCAGTTGCTCGCCGTCCACGCGGAACTCCTCGGTGCCGGTGTGATATTTGCTCATGGTCTTCTCCCTTTGCTCAAGAGTCGTTTGTATATGAAAAGCCCCAGGATGAATGCCAGCGCGCCCGAACTCAATGTAAATGCCCACAGGCAATTTGTGTAGGGAATGCCCAGTTGCAGGAAGTAAACGCACGCGCCGAATGTCAACCCGCTCAACAGGGCCACTTCCAAAGCGGTGTAATAAGAAATGCTATTTGGCTTGTACGGTGGCGGCAGAGTCTTCGTTCGCCAGCGAAAAGCGTTCATTAGATCAAGTTCCATCCGCTTGGCGTAGTAATCCTTGATCTGGTTCATGGCGAGAGCGGCCTCGGTCCATGCCAGACGCAGACGCGCCAACTGGACGATGGTCAGCCCGCCGAGGATGGTCAGCACAAGGAACAATCCCGCCAGCACGCGATACAGCGTGAGCGGTACTTCCTCCAGC
This sequence comes from Chloroflexota bacterium, assembly GCA_037445635.1. Lineage (GTDB taxonomy): Bacteria > Chloroflexota > Anaerolineae > Anaerolineales > Villigracilaceae > JBFMCC01. Next base: position 43,679 of record JBBIKC010000008.1, on the reverse strand, counting down.
GTGCTCAATTCCTGCGCGCCAAAGATGGCGGCTACCAGTGAACCGACCGAGATCAAAAAGAACGAAGCGGCCTTGCTTCGGTCCTCGTTGGCCTGGAAGGCGCTGTTGGCGATGTACTCGAACTCGGCGACTAGGATTTCATCGGGATCGAGAGGCGGTTTGTCTTTGGGCATGGCCTGATTATACCACGGACAGGTCGTCCGCCTCATTCTGGACCCTGGGCCCGCGCCATCCTCCTTTTGGCGGGCGCGCTCATGACGAGGTAGCCCAGCGCCAGCAGAATCCCCAGCCCGAGACAGCCGATCCACAAAGCGGACGCGCCCAGATGTTCATAAATCCATCCGCCCAGCAGGGGGCCGATGAAGAACGAGAGCCCCCAGGCCGAGCCGAAGATGCCCTGATATAGTCCGCGCAGTTCGACGGGGGAGAGGTCCGCGATGATGGCCGGGGCGACAGCGGTGCCCAAAATCTCTCCCAGAGTCCAGATGACGATGCCGACGGCGAAAAGCGACAGGTCGTCCGCGAGGACGTTGAAGCCGAAGCCGAAACCCAGCAGGAGCGCCGCGATGGCGATGGTCTCGAAGCGCGGCCAGTGAGCGGCCGCGTTGCTGACAGGGATGGTCACCAGCACGATGAGAATGCCATTGATGGCAATGACCGCGCCGTAGAGACTTGGGCCGAGTCCATGTGACTGCATATCCAGTGGGAGAGTCACGTTGCTTTGCATGTAGACCATGCCGAAGAACAAGGCCAATAACGAGAACCACAGCAAGAGTGGTTCTCGCTTGAGTTGAGTCATGCGCTCGCCGAGGGTGACGTGCGCGGCGTGTTCGGCCGCGGCGGGACGCGTCTCACGCAGGCCGAAGAGCACGAGCAGGCCGAAGACGAGGGTGGTCAACGCGTCGCCGATGAACAGATACAGGTAGTTATACCCGGCCAGGAGTCCCGCGAGAAGCGGGGCAATGGCGAATCCCAGGTTGACGGCCCAGTAGTTGTATCCATAGGCGCGCGTGCGCGCCTCGGGCGGGACCAGGTCCGCGATGGCCGCGCCCACCGCGGGACGATACAGGTCGGTGAAGAATCCCAGCAGGAGGGTGCAGACAGCGATGAGCGGGACGGAGGTTACCAGGCCGAGCGCCATCATCGCAACCGGCGTGACGAGGAAACTGGTCAGCATAACCGGGCGGCGGCCGAGACGGTCGGTCAGTTCGCCGCCGGTGAGTTGCGCGGCGAACGAGCCCGCGCCGAAGAGCGAGACCATCAACGCCGCCTGGCTGACGGGAATCTGGCGCTGGCTGGTGAGATAAAGGGTGAGAAAGGGGACGACGAACCCGCCCAGGCGGTTGATGAGCGTGCCGACCCAAAGCAGCCAGTAAGCGCGAGGCAGGCCCTCGGTCAGGGCGGCCAGGCGGGATGCGAGTTTCATAGTGGGCGCGACTATATCACAAAAAGTGTTATATACTGGTAGCAACTCATTTTTCGGGAGGCCTCATTATGCTCACCATCGAAAAAGTGGATACGGACAACAGGGCGCAAGTCAGGCGCTTCGTGCAACTGCCGCACCGCCTCTACAAGGACTGTCCGCAGTGGGTGCCGCCGCTGGATGTGGACGCCTACAACCAGTTGAACCGCAAGAAGCATCCCTTCCACGAACATTCGGACGTGGACTTTTTTCTGGCAGTGCGCGGCGGCCGCGACGTGGGGCGTATCGCCGCCATCGAGAACAAGCCCTTCAACAAATATCACAACACCAAAAAGGCGGACTTCTATTTCTTCGAATGCGAGAACGACCTCGAAGCCGCGACCGCGTTGTTCAACACGGTCTTTGATTGGGCGCGGGCGCGCGGACTGGACAGCCTCGTCGGGCCGAAGGGCATGGGTCCGCTGGACGGCTACGGGATTCTGGTCTTCGGTCACGAGCACCGCCAGACGATGACCATGCTCAATTACAACTTCCCGTATTACCAGCAGCTCGTGGAAGCGCAGGGATTTGTCAAAGAAGTGGACTTCGTCTCCTGTTTCCTGCCCGCCGACCAGTTCAAGATTCCCGAACGCGTCGAGCGCATTGCCCAGCGCGCCCTGGAGCGCGGCCACTTGCAGGTCAAGCGATTCAAGAACAAGAAGGAACTGATCCAGTGGGCGCCGCGCATCGGCGAGGCCTACAACAAGGCGTTCGTCCGCAACTGGGAGTATTATCCGTTCACACCGCGCGAGATTGACTTCGTGGTGGAGAATATCATGACCATCGCCGATCACCGCCTCATCAAGATCATCGTGCACGAGGGAGAGGTGGTCGGCTTTTTGTTCGCCTTCCACGATGTCTCTGCCGCGTTACAGCGCGCCAAAGGTAAACTCAATCTGTTCACGCTGGCAGGCCTCCTGCTCGATCTGCGCCGCACCGACACGGTGGCGGTCAACGGCATGGGCATCCTGCCCGAGTTCCAGGGTCACGGCGGTAATGCGATCCTTTATTACGAAATGGGGCTGACCCTGCTGGGCTTCAAGCAGTTCCGTCACGTAGAGATGACCCAGGTGGCCGAGACCACCGAGCAGATGCGCGCCGACCTGAAGAACCTGAACGGCGTGGAATACAAAAATCATCGTGTGTATCGCAAGAATTTGTAGGGGCGGACTGCAAGCGAACCTGCGTGTCTGCCCTTGCGCTAAAAATCAGGACAGTCACGCAGGACTGCCCTACAGGAAATATCATGAAACATCCTCTCGAATTCATTCCAGCGGAAAAACGCAAACCTCTCTTCTTCTCGCTTCTCGCGCTGACCCTGATCCTGTTCGCCGTTTTCCGCGTGTTAGACCAGCCCCTGCGGACTCCCGCCGCGCCGAATGGGATCGTCTCGTTTGAGCTGGCATGGTCGCCCGGCGCGTCGGTGGAGATCGTCAACTCGTGGAGCGAGTATGCCCGCCTGGTGGCCGCGTTCGGCCTCGGCCTGGACTACCTCTTCATGCCCGCGTACGCACTGACGCTTTCGCTGGGCGTCCTGCTCGCGGCGGGACGGCGCGCAGGTGCGTTCGCGCGAGTCGGCGTGTGGCTGGGATGGGGCGCGCTGGCCGCGGCCCTCTTCGACGCGGCAGAAAATTTTGCGCTCTGGCAACTCATGTTGGGAGATTTTCAGGCGCTCTGGCCGCGGCTCGCGAATATCTGCGCGACGGTGAAATTCTCTTTGCTGCTGATCGGATTGGCTTACGCGCTGGTTGGCGGGTTATGGCCGAGAAGGAGGTAGGAAGTTACACAAGCGTGTATGCTATATGGGCTCTCCTGTATTCCTTAATCTTACGATTATCACTGCGAACAGCATAGTCAATTGTCATTTGAATTCAACTCAAAACTGTTGTACAATAAATTTTGACAGCCGTCACAAATTTATGGCGCGCATTGATACGGGAAAATGTGATAAAAGTCATTTGAGTTGAGGGTAGGAAAATATAGAATGAGATTTGAATGTATCCGGGGATCTATTGACTCCCAGACGGATTCCGCATTCCCAAAAGCATTGACTTGCTATGCCAAAGGAGAAAACCATGAAACACCCGTTGATACTTTTTGGGGGCGTGATGCTCGTTTTGCTTTCAGCCTGTGGTCCATCCGCCGAACAGATCGCCACCATGACTGCCTCGGCATGGACTCCGACGCCTCCGCCGACGCCAACTGCCACACCCGTCCCGTACGACCTCGTGGTCAGGGTAACGGACACGGAGGGGAATCCCATCGCGGGGGCGTTGGTGGTCTTCCCACAATCGGGCAATGAAGAACCCGTTGCGGTGGATGACTCTGGTCAGGCTGCGTGGACCGACCTCGGCAGTCCGGCTGGAACTGTGACTGTCTCTGCGCAAGGGTATTTCGAGGGCGAGCAGTCGTTCAACCTGCAGCGCGGTCCGAACGAGGTTGTTGTCAAATTGGAGCGCGACCCGTTCGGACTTCTGCCCTCGGATGCGTGTGGCGCGGGCGAGTCGCTTCTCTATGTGGAGGATTATCAAGACGGCGAAGCGCAAGATTGGCACGGGGATAGCAACAATCCGGGCGCCATCTTTGTGGGTCCTGCGGCGGATGATGCGGCCAATTCGGTGTGGACGATTGACGCAACGAAGATCACGAACTACGGCAACGACGCCTACTTGGGCGCGAACTACGCACAGGGAAATATGGGAGGCGCCCCCGGTTTGTTTGGCGATGCGGTCTGGCGTATGAAGTTCATGGTCAATCGCCCCACCGCGCCGAGTTTTGGGTGGAACTCATTTGGCCCATTCACCTTCGGCGGAATGGAATTGATCCGCGCCACCTATTCTTTCAACCTCGCGGGAGGGCAAGGCCAGGTGCATCTGATGCGAACCTTGTTCGATAGCGCAGACCAGGTTGCCTCCGATCAGCGGGTGAAGTCTGGCGGCTTCAAGCAGGTGGCGATGACTTGGCACTACGTTGAACTCTCCGTGTTCCAGGGCAACGTGCAGATGTGGATGGATGGCAAACCGGTCATTGACTTCACCGACCCCGAGCCGCTACCCGAAAAGACCATCGGCATCTGGATCGGCCCGTTTACCGACAAGTCCATCACCGTGATGTACTTCGACGACATCCGTGTCTGCGGGCTGAACGCGCCGTTCGCTTCCACATATGTTGCGCCGTAGCCGAACACAGTCTCGTAAAATTGGCCTCCCCTCATGGGAGGCCAATTTTGTTTTAACTTCCGCCCGAACCGTTATTACCCTCTATCTTCAAACTGACCGCGTTGCCCATGGGGTTGGATTGGCCCTCCTCGCGTTTCGCCAGCGGCAGCAGCACGTGGAACTGACTGCCCGGGCATTTGGCTTCGTCGTGGCCGGGGCTTTCCACCCAGATGCGCCCGCCGTGCGCCTCGACGATGCCTTTCGAGAGCGCCAGTCCCAGTCCCGCGCCGCCGCCTTTGAAGCGGCTCTTGCTGGTGGAATGTTTGCCCAGTTCGCCGGGCTGGTAGAACTTGGTGAAGATCACGTCGTGGTAGGACGGGTCCACGCCCACGCCCGTATCGCGGACCGTGATCTGGATGCCGCCGTCGGGCAGGTCGTTTCCGTTGGACGCGGCCAGGCGGCCGGTCACTTCGATCCGTCCGCCATCGGGAGTAAACTTGATGGCGTTGCCAAGCAGATGTGAAAATACTTTCTTGAGGATGTTCGGGTCGGCTTTGACCGTTGGCAGGGGAGGCAGGCTGAGAGTCAACGATAGTTTGCGTTCCAGGACGTTCTTCGCCAGTTTACTGCTGACTTCCTGAATCAGCGCGGCCGTGTCAACGGGCTGGAGATGCAGCTGCAGGGTGCGCGTGTCGATCTGCGCGATGTCGAACATCGAATCCATGATCTCGTGCAGGCGCATGGTTCCGTCATGCAGAGACTTGACCACTGCGCGCACGTTGGGATTGAGCCCCGAATCTTCGAGAAGCATTTCGGTGTAGCCGCGCATGACCGTCAGCGGGGTGCGCAGTTCATGCGAGGCAATGCTGATGAAATCGGATTTGGTCTGGTCGAGACGCTCCAGGGCGCGGTTGGCCTTGTCCAGTTCGCGGTAAGCCTGGCGGACTTCCTGGTTGAGGCGCATCAGATTTTCGACCAGGCGCGCGTTCTCGAGCGCGACCGCGGTCTGGTTGGCGAGCGCGGCCAGGGTGACCAGGTCGTCCGCGCTGTAGCGGTTGCCCGAAAGTTTCGCACCCAGTGCCAGCAGTCCGATCCAGCGGCGGCTGGCGAAGATGGGCACGTACACTTCGGTCTCGAGGCGGGTAAACCATTCCCGCTCCAGCGAGGAAATGTCTCGGAAAGCGTGAAGCAGGTCCAGGTCGTATTGAAGAAGCGGTTTTTGTTCCGTGAGCAGATGTTTGGCGATGGGGCTGGTCTCCTCCAGGACGATGGGCAGGATCTGGCGCTCGCCGTCGGTGCGCGCCGCCCGCAGGCGATAGGTGCGGTTGCCGTTCGGACCGACCTCCGCATCCACGAGGAAGAGGAAGCCGCGCGTCAATTCCATCGATTCGATGATGATGCCCACGGCCACGCTGGCGAGCCTCTGCATGTCGAGGATGTTGCTGATGGACTCGCTGTACTGGTGAAGCGTGCGGCCCGCGTCGGTCTCTTTGATGCGCAGCCAGCGGTCCACCAGGCGGCGGACGAGGCCGAGGAGCGGCGTGAACAACATGGCCAGCAGCAAGGCGATGCCCGCGCCGACGACGAGGGGATTGTAATTCGAGGCCGCGCCAAGGGGCTGGGTGGCGAGCGTGCCGAGGATGTAAAATCCCGCGATGAGCAGGGTGGTGATAATGTAAATCAACACCCGCCGCAGGATCAGGCGCGCGTCCGGCAGGTTGTGCGTCAGGACCACATAGCCGATAAGAATGGTAGCGGCCAGGCGCAGGGGATTGCCCGGCACCCAACTGCCGGTCAACAGCATGGCGTCGTTAACCAGAATGAGAATGAATGCAGGAAGCCAGTACGAGAGGCGGTTGCGGTGCAGAGGCTGGCGCTGGCGGCTGAAGGCGCGCTGGACGTTCCACAACGCGCCGCCGGTGAAGACAATCCAGCCCAGGATGGTCAGCGCGAGAGGCAGGCGTTCGCGCGGCAGCATCACGCGGCCGTTCGTCCACAGGACTTCGGGCAGGCCTGCGAGAAGATTACTGCCCAGCGCGGCAAGTCCGAGTGCGAGCAAGATGCCCGCGATCAGCCAACTCCATGCCTCGCGGCGCAGGAAGGTACGCGTGATCAGAATCAGCAGGAAGGCGAGGAACAACGCGCCGAACTGTTGCAGGTCGGTGAGCGCGCGGCGGTTCAAGACGGCCAGGCTTCCGCCGTACCAGAAAGCTTCCACCACTGTCAGCGCCATGGCGGTCAGCGCGTACAGGCCGAGGAGCGAAGCGGCAAATTCCTGTCCGCTGGCGCGGCGCAACGCGAAGACCAGTGTGGGCAGGTAGAGCGCGGCCAGGATCAAGAGCCCGACGAGGTAGATGAATTCCAGCGAAATCGCGGTCATGAGCGAAAGAAGTATACTCCAAAACGATACGCGTCTTCGGCTTATGCAGTATCATTGAAACATGGCCGAATATCACCTCTCCCGCTTTGCACGCGATCACTACCTGCTCGAAAGTCTGCGTTTCGCCGCCATCCAGGACGCCCGCCGCGTGGCCGCGCAGATGGATGTTTCCGCAGCGGACTTGTACGCGCTGGGACTGATTGACGAGGCCCTGCGGCTTCTGTTACAGCGAAAGGCCGCGCCCGCGCAAATGACAAGCGCCGCCTCCTTCCTGGACCAGAGCCTGGGTACCGACCCCGTGCGCGGGACTCAACTGACGTTTGTCTCCGAGTTCCCCACGGCGTCGGTCTATCGCGGGAAGGTCAAGCCGCAGGAATATTTGGATTCCCCTCTCCCTCAGGGAGAGGGGCTAGGGGTGAGGGCGCGTTCGCTCGAAGAACTCCTGCTCCTCAACCTGCATAACATCAATCCCGCCGCCGCGCCGCTGACGGAACTCTTCGACGACCAGCCGTTGGAAGAGACCGCCTACGAAAAGATGATCGAAGGACTGGAAACATATTTTGGTCAAATGTCGAAGGCGGAAGGCTGGGGAGAGTCGCTGGTTGATGTGCTGCGCGCCCCGGCGCGAGTCTCCCCGCATTCGCTCGCGGGACAATTGGAATACATTATCGCCCGCTGGGGCGACGTGCTCGGCGCGGACTTTGTGACGCGGCTCCTGCGCGGGCTGGACTTCGTCAAGGAGGAAGTGAAGCGTTTCGGCGTCGGCGGCCCGGGCGGCGAGACGCCTGTCCCGACCTATTTCGGCGAGCCTGAATACGAGCGTTATAGTCCCGACAAGGAATGGATGCCGCGGCTGGTGTTGATCGCCAAGAATACCTACGTCTGGCTCGAACAACTCTCGCGGAAACACCAGCGCTGGATCAGAACGCTGGATCAAATCCCCGATGAAGAATTGGATATTCTGCGTGATCGCGGCTTCACAGGTTTGTGGCTGATCGGTCTGTGGGAACGTTCGCGCGCCAGCCAGAAAATCAAACAGCGCATGGGACAGGAGGACGCGGTCGCTTCGGCGTATTCGCTTTATTCTTATGACATCGCAGAGGATTTGGGTGGATGGGGAGCATTGGAGAATTTGCGAAGCCGCGCCTGGCAGCGCGGCATCCGCCTCTCCGCGGACATGGTCCCGAATCACATGGGCATTGACTCGCGGTGGGTCATCGAGCATTCGGACTGGTTCCTCTCGCTCGACCAGCCGCCATATCCTGCGTATACGTTCAACTCCGAAAATCTCTCCGACGACTCCCGTGTCGCCATCGTTCTCGAAGACCATTACTACAATCACTCCGACGCTTCGGTAGTTTTCAAACTGCATAACTACGGAACCAACGAAACTAAATATATCTATCACGGCAATGACGGCACCTCCTTCCCGTGGAACGACACCGCGCAGCTGGATTACTCCAAAGCCGTAGTGCGCGAGGCCGTCATACAGACCATCCTGCACGTGGCGCGGAATTTTCCGATCATCCGCTTCGACGCGGCGATGACGCTTGCCAAGAAGCACATCCAGCGGCTGTGGTTCCCCGAGCCCGGCGCGGGCGGCGCGATTCCCTCACGGGCCGAGCACGGCATGACCAGGTCCGAGTTCGAGGCGGCCATTCCGCAGGAGTTCTGGCGCGAGGTCGTGGACCGCGTCGCGGCGGAAGTCCCAGATACGCTCCTTCTCGCGGAGGCATTCTGGCTGCTCGAGGGTTATTTCGTCCGCACGCTGGGGATGCATCGAGTCTACAACTCGGCGTTCATGCACATGCTGAGGGACGAGGATAACGCCAAATACCGCCTGGCAATCAAGAATACACTGGAGTTCGATCCGCAGATTTTGAAGCGCTATGTCAACTTCATGAACAATCCCGATGAAAAGACCGCGGTCGAACAGTTCGGCGACGGCGATAAATATTTTGGAGTGGCGACCGTGCTTGCCACCCTGCCCGGCCTGCCCATGTTCGGCCACGGACAGATCGAGGGCTTCCGCGAAAAATACGGGATGGAGTTCCGCAAGCCGAAATGGGACGAGACGCCGAACGAGGGGCTCATTCGCGGCCACGAGTGGAAGATCTTCCCGATCCTTCACCGCCGTTATCTGTTTGCCGATGTGGAGAATTTCTTCCTCTACGACCTCTTCACTGCGAATGGCGCGGTGGATGAAAACGTCTTTGCTTATTCAAACGTGTTCAACGATGAACGCGGACTGGTCATCTATCACAACAAATTCGCCGAGGAGCGCGGCTGGATCAAGACCTCCGCCGCGTATCTCGACAAAGGTTCGGGCGAACTGAGGCAGAAGTCATTGGCTGAGGGATTGAGTTTGCCGTTCGAGGGCTATGTCATCTTCAAAGATTACGTCACGCGTCTGGAGTACATCCGCTCATGCGAGGACATTTGGCGAAAGGGACTGTACGTTGAGTTGCATGCCTACCAGCATCACGTCTTCATGGATTGGCGGTTTGTGGATGATGAAAGATGGGGAATGGTGAATAGCGCGTTGAACGGCGCGGGGGTGGAGTCGGTACAGAGGAAGTTCGATGAGATGTTCGGCGCGAGGGATGAAGAAAGAGAAAAGCCTGCACCGAGCCGCGTCAAATTGAAGAATGAAACGATGAAGAAGCGTGTGATCGAGAAAAAAACGACCGCCAAGAAGGGCGCTGAGAAGGGGAGCGCGGGCAGGAAAACTTCGGCAAAAAAGCCTGCCGCGACATCGTCTCCCGCGAAGCATCCCGGAGAGGCGAAGGGGAAGAAGACGACCGCAAAGAAAACCGTCGTGAAAAAGACTAACGGGAAGAGGAACATGAGGAGGAAGTCGGCGCAGTAGCGCGAAAGCGTTCATCCCCCAATCCCCGTTTCACTCGGCTTGTGGTTTAATTGACCTATGCTCCCCAGCATGGACTCCATCCTGCACGATCATTGCCGCCTCGACCCGGCCAAACCGATCATCGTCGGTGTGTCGGGCGGACCCGACAGCCTGTGCCTGATGAGCGTCCTGCGCCAGGCGGGGTACCGCGTCATCGTGGCGCACTTCAACCACAAACTGCGCCCCGAAGCGGACATCGAGGCCAACAATGTCGAACAGATGGCGGCGCGCTTCGGGCTGGCCTCGGTCATCGAACACGCCGATGTGCGCGCCTACGCGGAAGAAGAAGGCCTGTCTCTCGAAGACGCGGCGCGCGCGCTGCGCTATCGCTTTCTCTTCCAGCGCGCCCGCCAGCAGAACGCGCAGGCCGTGGCCGTCGGCCACACTGCAGACGATCAGGTCGAGACCGTGCTCATGCACTTCCTGCGCGGCGCGGGCCTGACGGGACTCAAAGGCATGGCCTACCGCACCATCCTGCCCACCTTCGATCCCGAAATTCCCATCGTCCGCCCGCTGCTGGATGTCTGGCACGAGGACACGGTCCTCTATTGCGCCACGCAGAGACTGCGCCCGCACCACGATCCCAGCAATCAGTCAGTCAACTTTCTGCGCAACCGCCTGCGCCACCTGCTGATCCCCACGCTCGAGACGTACAACCCGCGCTTCCGCGAGGCTGTCTTGCGAACCGCCCAAAGTCTCGCCGCGGACCACGAAATTTTGACGGCCGCGGCGGACGCCGCGTGGGAACAATGCGCGGTGCAGGAAAGCTCCGAACTGGTCATCTTCGACTCGACCGCCCTGGCGGGTCTCGCGGTCGGACTCCAACGGAACCTGGTGCGCCGCGCAATGGAGCAAATCCACCCCGGAGCCGAGGTCACCTACGCGCTGCTCGAGCGCGCCTCCGCTTTTCTCGCGGACTCCTCCCAGCGGCAGACGGATCTGACGCGCGGCGTACGTCTCCTGCGTGAAGCCGACCAAATCTACATCGTCAGCCCCGAAGCGACCCTGCCATTCGACCGCTGGCCGCAGATTCCCGAAGGAGTCGAATCGCTTCCGGTGGCGTTGCCCGAGAAACTCCAACTCTCCGGGAGTTGGGTGTTGGCCGCGGAGAAGTGGAACATCCCCGCGCTGGCATGGGAACAGATTCAGGAGAACGAGGACCCGTTCCAGGTCTGGCTGGATGCGGACAGCATCGAGGGCGACTTGTTCCTGCGGCCGCGCCGGGAGGGGGACCGCTTCGAGCCGCTCGGCATGGGCGGTCATACACAGAAACTATCCGATTTTTTCACGAACGAGAAACTGCCGCAACGGGCGCGCGACCGCTGGCCGTTGTTGTGCGCGGGGGAGAAGATCGCGTGGATCCCCGGTTACCAGCCCGCCCATTCATTCCGCGTGACGCAGGACTCGCGCAGGATTTTGTATTTCACCCTGACAAAAGCAAAGTAGGGGCGACCCATTGGGTCGCCCTTTTTATTATTCGTTCATCTCACTCAACTGCCTCAATTTGAGATTGATCTCGCGCCACTGGATTTTCGAAACCCCCAGTTTCTGGCGAATCTTTTCGATCTCCTGCCCGTCGCGGTAATCCCGCAAGGCGCAGGTCCAGCGGCACATGTCGAAGGACAGGTGCTTGTCGAGGCCTGCCTCCTCGCCGATGTCTTCCAGCAGGTACTCCAGCCGCCGCGGCGACCAGGGGAAGAGTTGATCCACAGGCTGGTATTGGGCGAGGTACTCCTTGTAGGCGGGAATCCATTCCTCGTCGAGAAGCAGTTTGCGTTCTTTGTAGCGATTGGCCGGGCTGGCGTAGCGGATGAAGACCAGAGGGCCGCCGGGCGAATCCAGGTCAATGTGATTGAGATGGATGCCGAGACATTCGCTCTTCTTGATGCCGGTGGTCAGCAGTAATTTCAATAACGCGTAGGGACGCGCGTCGGGTTTGGGGCCGCGGCGGTGCTGGTCCGCGGCCTGGAGCGCGGCCTCGGCTTCTTTATCGGTCAACACCTGCGGCAGGGGACTGATCGCCGAGCGTTGCAGGACCTTTTCGGCCGGGTCCACCATCACCACGCCGTGCTGGTGCAGCCAACGGAAGAAGGACTTGGTCGAGGTGATGCGGCGGGCGAGGGTCTTCGGACTGCACGGAACGGCGCGCTCTTTTTCCATCCATTCAAAGAAACGGTTGAGGTCGCTGGTGGTGATCGCGCCCAGCGCGCGGTCGGGCGGCAGGAACTGGGTCAGCAGCCCCACATCCGAGAGAAAGGCCTTGACCGTGTTGGGCGAACGTCCCTGATCGTTGAGGTACATTTCCCAGGCGCGCAAGGCCGCGGGGAGCAGGGTTTGCGAGGTGATGTGTGCGGAACTTGAAGCAGGCATGACGCCTCCTCATGATAGCGTGTAGTCTTTGCGTATAGTTTAGCGAAAAAGGGGAGAAATGTCAACCTAACACGATCAGTTCGCTCTCATCGTCCCCGCCTTCGCCAGAACACGACAAAGTATATTGGATCACGCCCGCTTCTCGCGGCTTGGTTTTAGCAGTGCCAGTTTGCGGATCAACCGAACCTGAAAAAGTCGTCTGACCACTGATGTCTTTTGAACACTCCCAAACCTGTCCCTGGAGCTCGTCAAAGTTCTGGTTTGCCAGATAATCGTCAATCTTCACGTATTTGCACCAGCCAGAGCACTCGTCAGCCCCGAGCGCTGTCCAGCGCAGGTTGAGCTGGTAATTCGGGTGCTCAACAGCCATCTGCTCTTTCAAAACCTGGTAATAGTATGTGAAGTTGCCGCTGGTCTGCTGCCTGAAGTTCGTGATCTCAAAACTCGTGATCTGGGCCGCGTCAGGAGTCGGCGACGGCTCTGTCGAAGCAGGCGGAGTTTCTGACGGCGTGGCTGACGGATCCACGCTTGGGGTCGGCGTCGGGCTTGACTGCGGGGTGCAGTTTGGAATCGGCACGCACTGCATTTTTGAACAGCATTTTTTACCGTTGCCCTGCAAAGCGCAGTTTTGCGAACAGCCGCTGGCAGAATCCCAGCCGCCTGTGCATGACTGGCGGCATTCTTTCACGCGCTGGTAATTCGTGCATTCAGGACACGACCAGTTTGAGCCACCGCCAACAGCGCAAGAACCAGGATCACACACATAAATATGCGAATTTGTCCCCATTCTTGCTCCGCAACCGCCATTATAAAAGGCTATTCCGGTTATCGCATTACCACTGCCGCCAGCAATGTTTGAACAAGTATCGTAACCACGACAACTATCATAATCTTGTGATGAAGAACAAAAGCAATCACTTCCGCAAGAAGACGCGCCACCAGCAAAAACTGTTTGGGTAGAAACAAACCCAGAAGCAACAACAAGAAAAACTACTAGCCATATTTTCAAAACTTTTATCCCTTGCATATTTTAAAAACTAAATCCAAAACTCGCAGTATTTTGTTATTTTTCGACACAGCTCGTCTTCGCAAACACCCTGCATTGTTGTTTTTCCAGGCACAATCCTTGCGTCTTCATAAAACTCTACTGTTGAAGACACTGGTCCAGTGTCCAGATCGTCATTAATCAACAATGTCGTGTCTTTTAAAGCGCAGTTTACTTTTGCCAGAATTTCTTTACCCATGTACTTTGCCGGGTAGACAAACCTTAACTCCATGGTCTTGTTTTGTTTGTCCATGCCCAAAACAGTGAACATTGATCTGTATTGCGTCATGTCATAGTCATACAAAGCATCAGGATAAGTGCCTTCCGGCTCGAAACTGCTGTTTTCTCCAATACCAAACTCTGCCAAAGATTTTTGCTCTTGATAATAAGAAACAAACTGGAATCCCAAATATAAAGCCAAAACCAGGGCTATGCCATAACCAAAATACAAAACCAGGTTTTTGTTTTTCAAACTCTTTTTAAGTTTCTCAAAAAACATAAACAAAGTTAATGCTCAATAAAAGTATAACTCCCGCAAACTTGAAGTCAACCCCGCGAAGCCCGTGTCGCGCGAAGTTTTCGCGAAATATGATTGGCGAAGTAGAGTCGACCCATAAATGAGCTTTGCTCCACTGCATAGTTACGCACAAATACGAAAGCCACCCTCAAAAGAGGGTGGCTCATTATTTTACGGCACAATGGCAATGCGATGCCAGGCACCGCTCTGATCTTCATACCAGACCGCGATCTTCGGAGCATCAGGTGCCGAACTGGCAAATTCAAGCCCGAAAACGCACCCGTCCTCAATCGTCGCTCCCCATCCGATACTATCCTTGAATGGAGAAAAGCGCTTGAGATACTTCATAGCAGCACCTGGAACCACGGGGATTTCTGTCTCTGAATGCTGCTTGCATCCAAGAGAAACTGCGAGTTCAATGGCTCCCAGTTCACTCGAAGCTACCAACTCCATTGGAATGGCAGTCGGGCTGGGCGTGGGCGTGAAGGTCGGCTCGGGCGTGCTGGTTGGCGTCATGGTCATGGTCGGCGTGAAGGTGGGCGCGATCGTCGCTGTCGCTGTCGGCGTGGCCGTGGCTGGCGCGAGCCCACAAGCGGTGAGAGGCAGGATTGCGAGCAGGAGCAAGCCGATGATTCGCTTTTTCATTGGCATCTTCTCCATGTTGGTTTATCTTACGGCGTCAATCCCTCCGGCTGGAAGCACGGCTGGTAATCGTAACCGAGGATCAACCGATATGGCGCGGCGCTGTTCGGGTCTGGCAGAGAAACTAAATTAGCAGGCTGAAGTCCCAGCGCCGTGAGAATGCTCAGACTGCGGTTATAGTCCGGCGCGGGGCTGAAATCCACGAGCACGCTGTAGGCCATGTTGCGCTGGTCGGGCGGGATGATTTTCGTTTCATAGCCCGCGTAGTTCAGGCGCGTGGCGGCCAGCGCGTCGAAGCCGTCGAAGGGAGTCCCGTTTTGGATTTCAATTGTGATCGACTCGTTTACCACCGCTATAGGCGAAGCGGACAGCGCCTGCGTGACCAGATTTTGCAGGGCAGTCTGATCTGGCAGCAACACGTACGCGCCGCCCGGCGTGATCCACGAAGTGACGATGGGCGGACGGATGTAATAACTGCGGATGTCCGCGTTGGAAAAGCCCGGCGCGAGCAGAGATAGTTTCAGGATGTCGCCCAGGCCGAGGTCGGTGACAACGAGACTGCTGAAGTCGCTGTACAGTTGCGGGATCTTGGACAGCGTATCTGTTTGCAGGGCGGTCGTGTAAATTGCGCGCAGGACTTCCTGCTGACGGCGGCCGCGGTCGAAGTCGTTGGACTTCTGGCGCGAGCGCGCGTACCACAACGCCAGGTCGCCGTCCATGTGGACGAGGCCGGGACCGGTAGTGTACAGGTGCCAGTTGTTTTCGTTTTCGGGATCGTAGGACGGGTCAATGAGCCGCCAGTCGGTGTAGGCGCAGGCCACGGGCACGTCAATGCCGCCGAGGGTATCCACGATGCGGCGGAAGCCGTCGAACTCGACCATGGCGGTATGGTCAATGTGCAGGCCGAGGTTGTATTCGATTGTGTCTTTCAGCAGTTGCGGCCCGCCGCCGGCATAGCCGGTGATCTCGCCGTGCTGATAAGCGGTGTTGATGCGCTGCATTTCCCAGCCCGGGATGTAAACCCACAGGTCGCGCGGAATCGAAATGAGCGAGACCTGGTCATCGCGCGGCCGCAGGATGACGATGACCATCGTGTCGGTGCGGTACGAGGAGCCGGGGCGTTTGTCTGATCCAATCAATAAGAAGGTGACCACGTCCGGGCCGTCGTAGTCTACTGCCAGCGGAGGCGGCGCCTGGGTTGGATAGAGAATCGCGAGGTCGGCAGTAGGAACGACTTCAGTCGGCGTGGGCAGAGGCGTGGGCGTATCGCTGGGCAGGACGAGCGGCGGGAGCGGCGTGGTGTACGTCTCGCCTGAGATGGTGGGGAAGGGTGTGGGCAGGACGGGCTGGAAGGGCGTCGGCGTGGGCGTCGCGTTTGGAGCCGCGGTGACCAGCACGAACGGCAGTCCCTGCACGGGCGGCGCGGTGGGAGTCTGTCCACTGCAGGCCGCGAGGAGCAGGCAGGCGAGCAGGGCGAGGCGTTGGGAAGGAAAGCGCATGAAGGATGAAATCAGTTCGGCGGTGTAGCGGGACTCGGCGTGGCTGTGGGCGTGGATGTCCCCGTTGCAGTCGGCGCGGTGGTATCGGCCGGCTGGGGCGTGTCGGTGGGCGCGGGGGTCGGGGTCTCGGTGGCAGGTTCAGGCGTAGGCTGTTCCGGCGTTCCCGTCCCGAATTCGATTTCAATAGGTGTAACCGGCGGTGTGATCGTTGGCACATTGGGAACCCAGAGTCTTTGACCAACGTGAATATCGTTCGGGTTTGCGAGGCAATTGGCCTGCTGGAGTTGGGCGACCGTTACACCGTATCGCAGGCTGATCTGGTAGAGGTTGTCGCCCGGCTGGACGGTATATTGAATCCAGCCCGGCGGCGCGCCGCACGCGACCGGGGGCGCGGTGGACGATGTGGGTGGGACGTAGATTCCGTATCCCGGCAGGAGTTCAGTGGAGAATAAACAGTTTGCGGCCGCGAGCAACTCGGGCGTGGTTCGGTAGCGCGCCGCGAGGGACTGAAGCGTGTCCCCCACCTGAATCGTCACCAGCACCCAGCCGGACGGCGGCGGGCAGGTGGTGGGCGGAACGGGCGTGTCGGTTGATGTCGGAACAATCGTTGGGGACGGCTCGATGGTCGGGCCGCCGGTCGTAGGTGTGGGCGGGAAGGGACTGGTGGGTGAGGCAGTTTGGGTCGGCGTGGGCGGCAGGCCGATGTACCCTTCGGCCAGGGCCAGTGAACTGCCGCCGATCACCACCAGGAGTGAAAGGATGCCAATGAGAATCCCGCCGCCCAATTGGCGCAGGGCCTGCATATCCTACGCTCCCTTGGCCTGTGCGAGCGACATCAGGTCAGTGGCGATGGGCAGTAACACGCTGAAGGTCGAGCCGACGCCCGGCTCGGTGTCCACCCAGATGCGTCCGTGCTGGGCTTCGGTCAGGGTTTTGGCGATGGAGAGTCCCACGCCCGTATCGCCGACGCCCTGGATCAGGACGTTGTCGGCGCGATACAAACGGGTGAAGACGCGCGGCAGGTCTTCGGCCGGAATCCCGCCGCCGCTGTCCGTGACCTGAATGAGAACGTAATCTTGTTTGTCCTCGGTCTTGGTCTGGACCCGCAGGGTGATTCTGCCTTCGACCGGCGTGGCCGCCCCGGCGTTCTGCAACAGGTGAATGAGGATCTGCTGGAGTGCCTCGCGGTCGGCGTAGATGGCGGAGATCTTCTTGGGCAGGTCGAGGTGCAGGGTGATGTTCTTCTCGCGCACCTGACTGCTGGTGTAGGTCATGGCGTTGTCAATGATCAGGTTGAGGTCAACGGGTTCGGGCTTGAGTTCGGCCAGCCCGCTTTCCATCGTGGTGACCTGGATGAGATCGTCAATCAACGCGCCGATGCGCTCGGTGGAGGCCTTGATGCGTTCGACGAACTTGCGCTGGAGCGCGCCGAGGATGCCCACCGATTCGCCCAGCAGCAGGTCTGTGTAACCGACCACCGAGGACATGGGCTGTCGCAGTTCCTGTGAAATGGACGCGACCACTTCGGCCTGTTCGTTCGAGCGCGTGGCCTTCTGTCCCTTTTCGAGTTCGATGATGCGCATGTTGGCCTCTGCAAGTTGATTTTGCAGGCGGGCCGTTTCCTCGAGGGTCATGCGCAGTTCTTTTTCCACCTGGCTGTCTTCGCGGCGGCCGGTCTTGCGGGCGCGCAGGGCCTCGTTGTCCTTCTGTAACTGTTCGATGAGTTTCTGCGCGGCGGGATCGGCGCGCGGCGCCTGGAGCGCCTCTTCGAGTTGTTTGGTGAGTTCCTCGTTCTTTTTCTGGAACTCGGCCAGTTGCCCGCGCACCTGCTCCAGCGTCTGCTGGGTGGCCTGTTCCTTTTGCTGGAGGGTGTTCAATTGCTGGCCGCGCTGGACGATGGTCACCAGCGAGGAGGCGATGTTGGCAAGGAAGGCCTGGTCTTCCGCGGACCAGACGCGGCTGGAATACGGCGAGAGCAGGAGGACGCCGCCGATCGATTCTTTCTCCGGTGTGAGCATGGGCACACACAACAGATTGCCGGGGTTGCCCAGCCCGAGCAGATCGCCCAACCCCTTAATGTCGGCGGAGGTGCCGCTGGCCGGCAGGCGCAGCGGACGTCCGCGCTGGATCGCGCCCGCGAGCATGGGGATCTCGGTCTTGTTCAGCGAGCCGCCTTCGAGCGGTTCCTCGCGGATCAAGTCGTAGCCCGCGGCGATGACGAGTTGATTTTTGTTATCGGTGAGGAAGATCAGGAAGCACAGGTCCGCCAGCATGGTCTGCGCGATGGCGCGGGTGATGGCCTGACTCGTCTTGGCGGGGTTGGTCTCCGCCGCCAGGCTGAGCATGGCGTGGAAGGTCTTGGGGTCTGTGCTGTAGCGCCGCCTCTCCGGGACCGGCGCCTCCTGCTTGATCGAGGTCGGCTGGCTGACCGGCGCGGGGAATCGCTGCGGTAATGTGAATAGAATGGGATAGGCGGCGATGGTGGCCAGCCGCACCGCGCCGGGGAAATCGCCCTGCGCGCGGCCGCCGAGCAGGTGCAGGGTGTGGCCGAGGAACAACAAGCCGAGCGCGGCCAGCCCGTTGGCCCATCCGCTCGGACGGCGGACGAGCAGGATCATCGCCCCGAGCAGGATGAGACCCATCGAGGCCGCCTGCCAGACGAAGTCCTGGAAAGTTGCGTTGAAGGGGACAAAGGTCAGTTCCGCCATCCAGGCCGCGAAACTCAGCGTCATGGCGGTGGCCACCAGCAGGGTCAGCAGGGTCGCGGCTGAGTCGGCGGCGCGGCTGGGTTCGGGAAAGGCCCACAGCCAGATGATCCACAAAATGCCCAGCACCGAGGAGGCCCGGTCGAGCGGGGGAAGCATCACTTCCAGATTAAGCAGTCCCTGCCAGCCCAGCCCGCTAACGATGAACAGGATGAGCTGCGCCAGGAGCAACACCCCCAGGCCGACCATGGTGCGACGCGCCTGCGGAAACGCGCTCGAACGCCAGTGATTGAAGGCCGATTGCAAAGCGCCGGCAATGGAAAAAATCAGGACGAGATGATAAAGCAGGTTGCCCGGCGGCGCCGTGAGCATGGAAAAGTATTGCCCGAAGAACGAATCCATTGGAGCGATTATACTGCCTTTCGCTTTGCTTCGTCACTGCGGCAATGGACTTGCCACATTTTTCCCTCGTATAATGTCGGTGTGAAATCGTTTCTCGCCCGGACCCTCGTCCTGCTCGCCGTTTTGGGGCTGATCGCCGCGCCTCCGATTTTTAGCGGATATGCGTCCCTGCGGCGCGCCGGGCAGGCACATCAGTCCGGGGACTATTCCACTGCCGCCGCCGAATACGAGCGCGCCGCGCGCTTACTTCCCTGGCGCGCGGATTTGTGGGAATGGGCGGGATTGTCCGCTTACCTGAACGGTCAAGGCAGCAAGGCTCTCGCGTTGCTGGAAACCGCTTACGAACGCGGTGTCATCGCAACGCCGCAGGGCTGGGATATTTTAGGGCTCGCCCGCTGGGAGCGAGGCGATTCCGCCGGCGCGCAGGCGGCCTGGGAGGAAGGATCGCAGGCGTATCCCGATTACACGCTGTTCTTTTATCGTCTTGCCCTCGCCGCCCGCCTGCAAAAGGACCGCGCCGCGGAACAGGACGCCCTCACGCGCTGGCTGTCGCTGGAAGAGCACGCGCCCTCTCATTACCGTCTTGGGTTACTGCTGATCCTTTCGGACGCCGACCGCGCCCTCCCGCATTTCATGTCCGCGGCGCGGCTCGACCCTGCGTTCGATCCCGTCGTCCAGACTCTTCGGACGACGCTCAATCTTGCCTCGCTCGAAACGGACGAGTCGAAGCGGCTGGTCGTCCTGGCGCGCGGACTGGGACTGGTCAACGAATGGGAACTGGCGGCTGATTTGCTCGAACGCGCCATCCGGTCCGACGCGCAAAATGCGGAAGCCTGGGCCTGGCTGGGCGAAGCGCGCGGTCATCTCGGCGGGGACGGCCTCGCGGAACTCACGCGCGCCAGGGACCTCGATCCGCAATCTGCTGTGGTTCACTCCCTGCTTGGGTTGCATTGGAAACGCGTCGGCGAGCCTCGAAAGGCATTGATCGAATTCGACATCGCCGCGCAACTCGAGCCAGAAAATCCCGCCATGCTGGCCGCTCTGGGCGAGGCTTACGCCGCCTACGGCGACCTGCCGCTCGCGCTGGCCGCCTATCAGCAGGCCGCCAATCTTAACCCGGACGATCCCATCTATTGGCGTCTGCTGTCTGCGTTTTGCGTGCAATACAACATGCTGGTGCAGGAGGTGGGGCTTCCCGCCGCGTTTATCGCCCTCGACCTCGATCCAGACAACGCTTTATCTTACGATGTGCTCGGACAGGCGCATCTTGCGGCGGGACTCGCCAACGTAGCGGAATTGAATTTCATGGACGCCCTGCGCCTCGACCCGGACCTCGCCTCCGCGCACCTGCACCTGGCAATGGTTTACCTTCAGCGCAGTGAATGGGAGTCGGCCCGCGAACATCTCGTCCGCGCCCGCGATCTGGACGACGGCGAGGTCGGTCAATTTGCGGCGCAACTGCTGGCGCAATATTTTCCGTAAGCCGCCGCTATTTGATAAAATCAACCCCATGCGATTTCCTTCCCGCCTCACACTCGTTATTGCAGTCCTCGGCCTTGCCGTTTTTGCGTGTTCGGTGCCCGGCCTGCCCTCCACTCCTACCCTCGCGCCGACCGCCGCGCCCTCCGGCACGGTCCTGTTCCAGGACGAATTCAACAGCCTGCTCAGCGGCTGGGACCGCGTCGCGGCGGACGGCGGCATCATGGATTACGACAGCGGCGTATTCCGCATCGTAGTCAAGGCGCCCGATTACAACTTCTGGTCCACGCCGGGCAGGCTGTTCACCGATGTGCGCGTCGAAGTGGACACCGCCCGTTTGAACGGGCCGGACGAAAACCGCGCCGGTATCGTCTGCCGCGTGAACGGCGAGCAATTCTATTTCTTCGTCATCAGCAGTGACGGCTATTACGCCCTCGGCCGGGTGAACGGGGAGCAGGTCACTTTGCTCGGACAGGAGCAGATGCAGGTCTCGGATACGATCCGCACCGGCCTGGCCATCAATCATTTGCGCGCGGACTGTGTCGGCAGTCAACTCACGTTTTACATCAACGGGTTCCAGGTGGCGCAGGCGCAGGATGCAGCCCTGCCGAGCGGCGACGTGGGCCTCGTGGCGGGTACGTTCGACCAGCCCGGCGTGGACATCATCTTCGATAAGTTTATTGTGATGCAACCCTGATTTGAGTCGTCGGCTTGCCGGCGATGGACGGCAAGAGTCCACATGTCATGAAAGTCTATCTCGATACTATCGGTTGCCGCCTCAACCAGTCCGAAATCGAATCCATGGCGCGCCAGTTTCGCGCTGCAGGCCATGAGATTGTCGCCGCGCCCGAAGGGGCCGACCTCGCGGTGGTCAACACTTGCGCGGTGACCTCCGAGGCCGTTTCCGACTCCCGTCAAAAGATCAGGCACATTGCCCGCCTCGGCGCGGACGAAGTGGTGGTCACCGGCTGTTGGGCGACTCTCCAGCCCGAGCAGGCCGCCGTCTTGCCGGGCGTGAAGCGGGTGATTGGCAACGACCTTAAAGATTCCCTTGTTGGCAACTTACTTGACCTTCGACCCTTGGACTTTGCTCAGGGCAGGTCTTCGATCTTCGACCTTGAACCCCTTGCCCGCGAACCCCTGCCCGGCCTGCACCGCCGCACGCGCGCGTTCATCAAGGTTCAGGATGGATGCGACAATGCCTGCACGTTTTGCGTCACGACCCTGGCGCGCGGGGCCGGGCGCTCGCGTCCGATTGCCGACGTGTTATCCGATATTCGCGCCGCGCTGGCGGGCGGCACCAAAGAGATCGTGCTGACCGGCGTGCATCTCGGTTCGTGGGGTCGGGATTTCGGTTGCCATCTGCGCGACCTGATCCGCGCCATCCTCAACGAGACCGAAACGCCGCGCCTGCGGCTTTCGTCCCTCGAGCCGTGGGACCTGGAGGCGGACTTCTTCTCGCTGTGGCGGGACCCGCGTCTGTGCCGGCACCTGCACCTGCCCCTGCAATCCGGCTCGAGGTCCGTTTTGAGGCGCATGGCGCGCAAGACCACGCCCGAGTCGTTCCGCGGCCTGGTCGCGGCGGCGCGCGCGGTCATGCCCGAAGCCGCAATCACGACCGACGTGATCGCGGGCTTTCCCGGCGAAACGGATGACGAATTTGCCGAGACGCTCGAATTCATCCATGAGATTGATTTCGCGGGCGGCCACGTCTTCACGTATTCGTCCCGCCCCGGCACGGCCGCGGCGCGCATGAAGGACCAGGTCCCGATGGAACTGCGCAAGCGTCGCAATGCCGTTTTGCGCGAAACGTTCGACATTTCGGCGCAGAGGTATCGGACGCGTTTTCTCGGTCATACGCTGTCTGTGTTGTGGGAATCGGCCCTCGAGAATGGACCGCAGGGCTGGCGCATGAGCGGCCTCACGGATACTTACCTGCGCGTGGCGGCTCACATGCCAAAGCCGCTTTGGAACGAAGTTTCGCAGGTGCGCCTGGAGGCGATGACCGCCGACGGAATGACCGGCGCGGTGGTGGGTTGAACGTCTCATTCCGATTGGATAAAATCCCAAAATTTACATGTCATGTGTCACTATCTCGCACAGGGGCGGACTCGTATAATCATCATAACAATATTGGAAACCACCAACCGGGAGAACAGCCATGACCGCACAACTCATTGACGGAAAATTGATCGCACAGCAGGTACGCGACAACGTCGCGGCCGAGGTCGCCAAACGGACCGCGGCGGGCAAGCCCAAGCCCACGCTGGCCACGGTGCTGGTCGGCGACCGCGTCGACTCGGCCACCTACGTCTCGGCCAAGCAGAAGGCCTGCGCCGAACTCGGCATGGGCTCGATCAGCCATCACCTGCCGGCGGACGTTACACAGGAGGAATTGGAGAAACTTATCAAGAAGTTGAACAAGAGCAAGAAAGTCCATGGCATCCTTGTTCAGTTGCCGCTTCCGTCGCATTTGAACGAGGAGCGCGTGTTGCAGCTTATCAGCATCGAGAAGGACGTGGACGGCTTCTCGCCCATCAACATCGGCCGCCTGGCGCAAAAGGGACGCGAGCCGCTGTTCGTCCCCTGCACGCCGTACGGCTGCATCTACCTGCTCGAGCAGGCAGGCGTGAAGATCGAGGGCGCGAACGCGGTGGTGCTGGGACGCTCGAACATCGTGGGCATGCCCGCGGCGCTGTTGCTGATTGGCAAGAACGCCACCGTGACGGTCTGTCACTCGCGCACGCAGGACCTGCCGGGCACCGTCCGCCAGGCGGATATCCTCATCGCGGCCATCGGCAAGACCGAAATGGTGCGCGGCGACTGGATCAAGCCCGGCGCGGCGGTCATTGACGTGGGGATCAACTCCAAGCCCGATCCGACGAAGAAGAGCGGCTACCGTCTCGTGGGCGATGTCAACTTCGATGAGGCCAAGGAGGTGGCGGGATTCATCACCCCTGTCCCGGGCGGAGTCGGCCCGATGACCATTGCCATGTTGATGAAAAACACCCTGCGTGCCGCGCAGATCCAGGACCCATAGACAACGATAGATAGACGAAAAGTCCCGCGCGAGGCGGGACTTTTTCATTTCAGGGTGGGGTACAATCGGGTAAATTCCTGGCGTCTATCCGCCAGAAAAGGAGAATATCATGAACGATTTAATTGTGGGCGACGGCCAGGTGGTTTCGATGGAATATACATTGCGCGTGGACGGGTCGGTGATAGACACTTCGGAGGGCCGCGAGCCTCTCCAGTACCTGCACGGCGCGGGGAATATCATCTCGGGCCTCGAGAGCCAGATAACGGGCATGGCCGTTGGCGAGAGCAGAGATGTAGTCGTCGCCGCGAAAGACGGCTACGGCGAGACGAATCCGAAGGCATTCATGGATGTGACCCGCAAGGATTTTCCCCCTGACATGCCGATCAAAGTGGGACTCGAGATGGAACTCAAAGATGGAAACGGCCAGCCGTTGTATGCGCGAATCGAAAGCGTGGACGGCGACAGAGTCCGCCTGAACATGAACCATCCGCTGGCAGGCAAGGAACTACACTTCCGCGTCAAGGTGGTGGCGTTGCGCGCCGCAACCGACGAGGAAAAGGCGCACGGTCACGCGCACGGCGCGCATCATCATTAGGGTGTGTATGC
Organism: Chloroflexota bacterium; assembly: GCA_037445635.1. Classification (GTDB taxonomy): domain Bacteria; phylum Chloroflexota; class Anaerolineae; order Anaerolineales; family Villigracilaceae; genus JBFMCC01. Next base: position 19,466 of record JBBIKC010000008.1, on the reverse strand, counting down.
AAATTCAGTCTGTGGTCTCGATACGGCGGCGGTCGAGTAGCCCGTAAGGGCGTACCGAGACCCCGCCGCCTACTCAACCACCTTCAAAAGTATTTTGTATACAGACCCTAGTCTCTGGGCGCGGATGAAACACTCGGACGGGTCAAAACTCGTCCGAGTTATTTTTTGCCTCCTCTGCAATCTGCGCAGTGATTTGCCTGACGATAAAATCTGGGACTCCGTCCGCGGCGCGGGATTGCAGGCGCAGGTCAATCGGGTCGTTGACGTAATCCACGACGAGCAGGCGCTCCTCCTCGGTCAGCGCGATTTCGGTGGAGAACAGATCGAGGCGGCAGACGCGGGCGATTCGCTCCGTGACCCCGCGCAGGCCGCCCAGCCCGAGCCGACTCTCCGCCTCGGCGGTGAGCGGCGTGTAAACGTGTGTGCGCGTGTTCCAAAATGACGGGTAAATTTCTCCGAAGCAGTAGATGACGCGAAACCACGCAGGCAGTCCGTCCGCTTTGCGCGGCGTGACGTATGCCTGCAACAGATATGCTTGTTCCGGGAACGCGCGCCGTTCCACAAGAAATTGCTCGAAACTACACACCTCTGTCACCACGCCCTCGCCGCCGCCGCCGAACGCGGGCTTGATGGCGAAACATTTGCCGAGAGGAGTCAAATCAATTGGCCGGGGAGAGGGTTCGTCTTTATAAGACGGAAAGAGAATCGTGTATGGCGTGGGGATGCCTTCGCCGAGGAATGCAAGGTGCATGGCGGCTTTATCGTAGGCGCGGTTGGCGGTCTCGCGCGGGTTGATGCGGCGCGCGCCGAGGGTCACGGCCCACTGCGCCAGCGGCAGGTAGGCGGGATCGGCTTCGGAGGCGCGGTCCAGGTAAACGCGGAATCCGATCTTTCGTCCCGCGAGGCGCGAGACAACTTCGGTCAGGTTGTGCGACGAGACGGAGAGCAGAGTCAGCCCGCGCGCCGCGCACGCCTCGTTCATCAGGTTGACGAAGTCGGCGTCGTGTTCCCAGTTCCACGCGAGGCACAGGTCGTAAATTTGCATACTTAATTTTATATGCGGAATGAGTTGAGGCTGTTGCCGCGGATTACGCGGATCTCAACGATTTTCCGCGCCAATTCGCGTGATCCGCGGGGAGATTTTATGGCCAGGGAATCTCGGCAGGACCCGCGAAGCCGTGCTTTTCCTGCACGAAGACGCGGCCGTGCGAGGCCTGGGAGCAGCCCGCTTCGTCCACGAATGTGATGGTCGCTTCGTTGGTCGCGAGCGGATCGAAGATGATCTGTCCGCCCTCGCAACGCCAGACTTCGACGATATACGTGAACATGGACTCGTCCTCGTAATCGCCGGGGCTGATGGGCACTTCCAGCCAGCGGACGGTGACGAGATTTTGTTCACGCGTGGCACTCAACACGACGGTCGGCGGATAGTAAGGCGAGACGGGCAGTTTCGCGATGCCGGGATAAACGACCGGGAGCATATTTTTATCGCCTTCGATCTCGATGAACTTGGCATTGACCCAGCATTTGTTCTTTCCTTCCACCCAGACCCAGTTGTTGCCGTCTGTGCGGCCGACGAGGACGATGTTCGCGCCGCCGCGCAGGCCGTAAAGATACAGGTACTCCGCGCCCGGGCCGTAGCGGCAGGAGAGCAGGTCTGCGGTGACGCGCGCTTTGAGCGACTCGACGGTGGGCAGGGGCGTGGGGGTTGGCGTCTCAGTCGGCGCGGGCGTGTTGGTCGGTGAGGGGGTAGGGGAGAAGGGGACAGGGGATGCGGTGGCAGTAGCCGTCGCAGGGGGCGCGCTGACCGTGGACGAAGCGTCGGCGGCGGGGACAGCCGTTGGTGCGGCTTGAGGCGAGCAGGCGGCCAAAAGGAGGAACAAGCAGAGGGTTGATGCGATTCGCGTGGGCATGACGTGCATTATAAAGGGAACAATGTCGGAATTCACCACAGAGATCGCGGAGAAAAACCAGAAGAAATCCTGTGCTCTCTGCGCGCTTTGCCTGCACTGAGCCGCAGGCGCATGCGCGGTGAAAACCCTTGCCCATCTTCGACACCGTCGCGGCTTATTCATCTTTCCAGCGATCGATGTATTCGCGGGTGAGTTGCAAATATAAATTGCCGTACAGTTCACTCGGCTCGGTGCGCCGCGTTGGGCATCCTTGTGGATTACCCCGTGTGAAACGCCGCTATCGCGGCTGCGATTGTTCTTTCGATGATCTCGTCCGTGTGCATGATGGAAACAAACCCCGCCTCGAACTGCGAGGGCGCGAGGTACACGCCGTTCTCCAACATCTTTTGGAAGAAGCGGGCGAAACGGGTTTTATCTGCGCCTTTGACAGAGTTCCAGTCTCGCGGCTTCGTCTCGCTGAAGAAGGTCGTGAACATCGTCCCGACCCGCGTCTGCTGGATGGGAACTCCCGCGCGTTTTGCCGCCTCCTCGATTCCCGCCTCAAGCCGACCCGCGGCCTGTTCCAGTTTCCTCCAAACCTCATCGCCCCGAATCAATTCCAGCGCGGCGATACCCGCGCTCATCGCCAGCGGGTTGCCCGAAAGCGTCCCCGCCTGATACATCGGTCCCAGCGGCGCAACCAGTTGCATGATCTCCTTCTTCCCGCCATACGCGCCGACGGGCAGCCCCCCGCCAATGACCTTGCCCAGGGTGGTGAGGTCGGGCTGGATGTTGTAGAGTGTCTGCGCCCCGCCCTTGTGAACGCGGAAGCCGGTCATCACCTCATCGAAGATGAGCACAGCGCCGTATTGCGTAGTGAGTTTGCGCAGCCCTTCCAGAAAGCCAGGCTGCGGCGGCACGACTCCCATATTCCCCGCCACCGGCTCGACGATGATGCCCGCAATCTGTTCGGGATATTTCTGGAAGAGCGCCTCCACCGAAGCCGGGTCGTTGTAATTTGCCACCAGCGTATCTGCCGCCGCCATCTTCGGCACGCCGGGTGAATCGGGCAAACCGAGGGTCGCCACTCCCGAACCGGCCTGCACCAGCAGCATATCCGCGTGACCGTGATAACAGCCCTCGAATTTGATAATCTTCTCGCGTTTGGTGTAGGCGCGGGCAAGGCGCAGGGCGCTCATGGTCGCCTCTGTTCCTGAGTTGACGAAACGAATCATCTCGATGTTGGGCATAAAGTCCATAATCCGCCGCGCCAGTTCAATCTCCAGCGGGCTGGGCGCGCCGTAGGAGGTACCCATCTGCGCGGCTTGCTGAATCGCTTCCACCACTTTGGGGTGCGCGTGACCCGTGATGAGCGGACCCCACGAAAGGACATAGTCAATGTAGCGGTTGCCATCTACATCGAAGAGATATGCACCTTCGCCGCGTTGGATGAAGAGCGGCTGTCCGCCCACGGCGCGAAAGGCGCGCACAGGCGAATTCACCCCGCCGGGGAAGAGGGTTTGGGCTTGCTGAAAGAAGGAGATGGATTTAGTCAGGTTCATGGTTTTCTCCGTGAACGCTTATTTCAACCACTTCGCCGCGTCGAGCGCGTGGTAGGTGATGATCATATCCGCGCCGGCACGTTTCATGGCGGTCAGCATTTCCAGCACCACCTTTGTTTCATCTATCCAGCCGTTCTGCGCGGCCGCCTTGACCATCGCATATTCCCCGCTCACGTTATACGCCGCCATCGGCATTTCAGGAAAAGCCTCCTTCACCGCGCGGATCACATCCAGGTACGCCAGCGCGGGTTTGACCATGATCATATCCGCGCCTTCCTCCACATCCAGCGCAACCTCGCGCAATGCCTCGCGCACGTTGGCGGGATCCATCTGATGTGACTTGCGGTCGCCGAACTTCGGAGCGCCCTGCGCGGCCTCGCGGAAAGGTCCGTAAAAAGACGAAGCGTATTTCACCGCGTACGACAGAATCGGGAGATTGACAAATCCCGCATCGTCCAGCCCCGCGCGGATCGCCCCCACCATCCCGTCCATCATGCAACTCGGGGCCACAATATCCGCTCCGCATTCCGCATGGGAAACCGCCACCTTTGCCAGCACATCCAGCGTTTCATCGTTCAGCACATATCCTTCGGGCAGCCCCATTCGAAAATTTTCACCTGCATTCAAAATGCCGCAATGACCATGGTCTGTATATTCGCACAGGCACACATCTGTCACCACCACCATCTCAGGAATTTCGCGTTTGATGGCATACACCGCCTGCTGGACAATTCCATCTTCCGAAAAATTTTCCAGCCCGATCGGATCCTTCTCTTTGGGAATCCCAAACAGGATGAGGGCGCTCACTCCCGACCTCGCGGCGGCCTCCGCCTCACGGACGCTTTCCTCCACCGACAGCTGATACACGCCAGGCATCGAGCGGATGGGTGTCCGCCCTTCCCCATGTCGGACGAAGAGCGGATAGATAAAATCGCGTGCGTTCAGTTCTGTTTCTCGAACCAGCGCGCGCAGGGCAGGTGTAGCCCGCAGTCGGCGCGGCCGACGCGTCAATTTGGAATGAGTCACTGTGGCAATGTCAAAATCTTTAAGGGTCATCTGAAAATCTCCTAACGGTGAATCTGCTCGATCAACTCAACCAACCCCTCGGTCGTGTATTCGTCCGCAGACAGCACAGACACAAAGCCCGCCTCCTTCGCCGCCTCGCGGGTGATGGGTCCAATGCAAATGACAAGAGGCTGGTTGGGTAACTGCAATGGATTCAGCCCAGCCTCCCGCACGATTTGGACAAAGTTCGCAACCGTGGACGGACTGGTGAACGTGACCGCGTCCACCCCGGACCGCAAGCGGGCCAGCCCCTCCGAATCGGGTTCCGTCGGGACAGTTCGATAGACGGCGATTTCGTGAGGCACGCCGCCCGCCGCAGTGATGGCCTCGGGCAGGGCCTTGCGCGCGATCTCTGCCCGCGGCAGGAGCACCCACTTGCCGCGCAGGTCGCCCAAGCCAGGCAGGATCGCCTCGGCCACATATTCTGCAGGGACGAAATCGGGATGGACACCGCGGCTTTCCAGGGCCTGCGCGGTCTTCGGACCGATGGCGGCCACTTTCACCCCAGCCTGTTCAAAATGAAACGACGCGGGCAATGCATCGAAGAACACGTCCACGCCATTGACCGAGGTGAAAACCACCCAGTCATAACAGCCCAGTTTGGCAATCGCCCGTTCCAGCGCGATATTTTTCTCAATGGGGCGAATCTCGATGACAGGGAAAAAGATGGGTTCGCAACCTGCTTTTCGAAGGGCGTCTGCAAATGAATCTGCCTGTGCACGCGGACGGGTAATGAGCACCTTCATGACAACCTGTTTCCAGCGACCCGTTTAAGAATCTCGCCCGCGCCTTGTTCGATGGCAGTTTGAGCAAGTTTCCTTCCAAGTGCGGACGCATCCATCCCCTCATCCGTGACTTTGACCACTTTCTTTCCGTCCTCCGAGATCACCAACCCCGTCAACCTGATCACTGATGACTGTTCACTGATCACTTCCGCATACGCCGCCACAGGCACCGAACAGCCCCCGCCGAGACCGCTCAGGAAGGCGCGTTCGGCCGTGACAGATTTTCGCGTGGGAAGATCGTCCAGCGCCGCGAGCAATTCGAGTGCGGCCGAATCGTCGGCGCGGCATTGGACGGCCAGCGCGCCCTGTCCCGGCGCGGGAAGCATGACATCAAGTGACAGCCATTCGGTGACGTGAGCGTCCAAACCGAGACGAGTTAGACCTGCGCCCGCGAGGATGATGGCATCGTATTGCCCTTCCAGCGCTTTGCGGAGACGTGTGTCCACGTTGCCGCGCAGGGATTCGATGCGAAGGTCCGGGCGGAGGGAAAGGATCTGGGCTGCGCGGCGCAGGCTCGAGGTCCCGACAGAGGCGTGCGGGGGTAATGTCTCCAGTTGATAGCCGCGCGCGGAAATCAGCACATCCCGCGCATCTGCGCGCAGCGGGATGCATCCTATCGTCAATTCAGCAGGGTTTTCCACCGGCAAATCCTTGAGGGAATGCACCGCGCAATCCGCCTGCCCGGAGAGCAATTCCGCTTCGAGTTCCCGGGTGAAAAGCCCCTTGCCGCCCACCTCGGGCAGAGGCTTGTTGAGGATTTTGTCGCCCTGCGTGGTGACAAGCCGTTCCTCACATTGCAGGCCGGGATGTGCCGCCTCGAGGGCAGAAATGACCGACTGTGTCTGCCGGCGGGCCAGGGCGGAGGCGCGGCTGATCCATACCAACTTCATGGCTTTCTGCCGCCTTTCGACCGAAATAAACCGCTAAAATGACCCGAAAAAATGGTTACATCCATCATTTGACTTTTATATTCCATTGTGATAAAAAAATCTAGTGAATTATTACACAATTTGTTTGGTAGAAATGCCCAAGCACCAAACCATTGTCATCGGGGGAGGCTCTGTGGCAGCCCGCAAAGTGGAAGGTCTAATTAGTGCGGGGGCACAGGTAAAAATCATCAGCCCTGCGCTGACTCCTGAACTGCAACGTCGCGCGGAGGCGGGTGAAGTCACGGTTTTACCGCGTCCCTACCAGGATGGCGATCTGGAGGGCGCGTACCTCGTCATTGCCGCCACGAACAATGCGGCAGTGAATGAGGCGGTCTGGCAGGAAGCCCAAAGGCGCGGCTGTCTGGTCAATGTGGTGGACGATCCCCAGCACAGCAATTTTATCCTGCCGGCTGTGGTGCAACGCGGAGAGATGAGCATTGCCATTTCCACAGGCGGGAACAGTCCAGCCCTGGCACGCAGGCTGCGCGAGCGAATTGAAAAACTGATCGGTCCAGAGTATGGCGTGCTGGCGGAACTCATGGGCGAATTGCGACCGGAGTTGATCGCTTCCTTCCCTGAAGGAAAAGAGCGATTACAGGCTGCACTCAGGGTGGTGGATTCGGACATCCTAGATATCATTCAAGTTCATGGAAGAGATGCGGCGCTGATTTATGGAAGAGAACAACTACATCGGAAATAAGGTAACGCAAAAGAACGGAGTGGTCTACCTGGTAGGAGGCGGTCCAGGCGACCCCGGTCTTATAACGCTGCGCGGGTTGGAGTGTCTCCAGCGCGCCGATGTGGTGATACACGACCGCCTCTCCAATGATGACCTGCTGGCGTACGCGCCGTCCCACGCCGAACGGATTGATGTTGGGAAAATGCCCGATCACCACCCCATTCCCCAGCCGCAAATCAACGCTCTGCTGGTGGAACATGCCCGCGCCGGAAAGACGGTGGTTCGGCTGAAGGGCGGCGATCCCTTTGTATTTGGACGCGGCGGCGAGGAGGCGCAGGCACTGGTGGAGGCGGGCATCCGATTCGAGATCGTGCCGGGCGTGACCAGCGCGGTCGCTGTCCCGGCCTATGCGGGCATCCCCGTCACACAGCGCGGGGTGGCTTGCAGTGTGGCTTTTATCACCGGTCACAGCGCAGGCTCGGAGCCGCTCCACCTGGACTGGCAGGGACTGGCTCGCGGCGTGGATACCCTCGTCTTTCTGATGGGAGTGAAAAGCCTGCCTGAAATTGTCACATCGTTGATGGAGGCGGGTCGCCCGCCCCACACACCCGTGGCAGTGATCGAACGCGGCACACTGCCCCAGCAAAAAACCACCGTGGGCACATTGGCCGATATCCAGGCAAAGGCAGTGGGGGTCCAGCCTCCGTCCATCATTGTGGTTGGGGACGTGGTGAACCTGCACGAGACGTTGCAGTGGTTCTCTCCCACAGCCGTATCGCTTGAGCCAATGTCATGACACGCGCCCTCATCACCGGTGGAACTGGTTTTGTCGGATCGAACATAGCCATCCGATTGGCGGAACGCCATTGGGAGATCCGCATCCTGGAACGGCCCGGCGCGTCGCGTGAACTTTTGGAGGGCGGGCCATTCGAATTCGTCACCGGCGACGTGCTGGAACCCGAGACCCTGCCCCCCGCCCTGCGCGGCATTGACGTGATCTTCCATGCCGCGGGGGTGGTGGACTATTGGAAGCAGGGCGTGGAGCGCATGTACCAGGTCAACGTGGAGGGAACGCGCAATGTAATGGAGGCCGCCCTCCAGTCACGGGTGGAGCGGGTGGTGCATACCAGTTCGACCGCGGCGATGGGAATCCATCCCGATGTATTGGTGGATGAGTCGTACACGTTCAACGTCAAGCCTGAACGGTTTGTGTATGGACACAGCAAGTATCTGGCTGAGGAAATTGTGTTCGAATATGTCCGCAAGGGATTGCCTGCGGTGATTGTAAATCCGACCACGGTCATCGGCCCGCGCGATATCCGCAAGGTTTCGAGCGGTGTGGTGGTGGAGGTGGTCAAACATTGCGCGCCGCCGCTGATCCCGCCGGGAGGAATCAATGTTGTCCCGATCTGCGACGCGGCGCAGGGACACATCGAAGCCGCGATCAAGGGGCGCGTGGGGGAACGGTATATTCTGGGCGGGGAGAACATGACCCACATCCAGTTGTATCAGACGATTGCGGACGTGATCGGTTGCGGAATGAAGCTCAAGGCAATGCCGCGCTGGCAGGTTTCCCTCGTCGCCGGCCTGACCGATATGCTGCAACCGCAAACCAGCGGCCCTGTCCCATTGACAGGGACCCGTCTGCGGCTGGAATCGCAGTTCTTTTATTACGATACAACCAAGTCTCGCTCCGCTTTCAACATGCCCAAAACTCCGTTGCGGACAACCATTGGCCGCACCTATGAGTGGTACGAAGCCATGGGCGAATTCGAGCATGCCTTCGAGAATCTGGATCAGGATGGCACCTGTAAATACTGTGGAAAGCAGCGCTATTGTACATGGCCGCCCCCGCCGGAGCCAACTCATGTGAATGGCAGGAAAACATGAAAGCAAATCCCTCTGACATGCCGGGTTGGAAGCAGCTCGTGCGCGACCGGCTGAACCGGGTCATCGCCCAAAAATGGTTCGACGTCGGCCTGCGCAGTAAGATGGGAGCACTGGTCACCATCGGCCTGACCGGGCTGATCGCGATCTTTGCCTTCATCGGAATCACCACTGTCCGCCAGGCGACCCAGCAATTATTGAGCGAGCATGTCCTGCGCGCCCGCATCCTGGCTGAGAACCTGGATACGACTCTGGGGCAGGTCTCGGGCCTGCTCACGATTCTGTCCTCGCAGGTTGATATGAAGGATCCACAGGCCAGCCTCGATGCGTGGAGAGAGGTCGTCGAAGAAGATTACCGATCGGTGCAGGGCATCTATCTGTTCGATGAAAATTCCGCTTTGACGGCGGCCACCAGCGATTTGCCCGGTGTGGATTGGACACAGGTCCCGTCCCTGCGGGTCGTCCCTGACATTCCGGCGCGCGCCATTTCGACGGAAGGGGTTCCGCGTCCCTACGCGATCGTCGCTGTTCCCGTTTACCGAGGCGCAGGCCGAATGGCTGTGGGAGTCCTCGCCGCGGTGCTGGACCTCTCCAACCCCGATATCTTCCTCTCGAGCGGATCCCTGAATCCCGACCACATTGGAACTCTGCAAATCCTGGACGGAAGCGGGCAGGTATTGAGCAGTACCTCCACGGAACAGGCGTTGACGGTAGAGACCATAGATAAGATTCTTGCAAAACTTTACGTCGAAGGCATACCGATGGTGGAGGCCTGCCTGGGATGCACCGAGGACGGACTGAGCGAAAGCGGCACGGTGATTGCGTTTGCGCCGCTCTCGCGCGTTCCGTGGGGCGTGGTAATCTGGCACGATTCGGCGGTGCTGTTTGCTCCCGTGCGCCAGATCGCCATGCGGACCGGTATCCTCGGCGCGCTTGCCATCCTGGGGGCTTTCGTCCTGGTCTTCGTCACGACGCGCAGCGTCATTTCCCCCGTCCAGGTGTTGACCGACGCCACTCGAAAGATCAGCGAAGTGCAATTCGACGCGTCTACGCTCAGGACGGTGGAGTGTACCCTGACCGACACACTGTCGAGCCAGACCGGCCGCCGCCGCGATGAGATCGGTCTGCTGTCTAAAAGTTTCATCACAATGTGCAGACGCCTCCAACTCTCCATGCAGGAGATCCAGTCCCTCAACCGCGACCTGGATACGCGCGTACAGGCCCGTACCCAGCAACTTTCCATCCTGAATGCTGTGGCGCTCACCGTCAATCAGTCCCTCAACCTAAAGGATATTCTGAATCGCGCCCTGGACGAGGTGCTGCAGCTGGCCGGCATCGACGTCGTAGCCATTTTTCTGCAAGATACAAGCAATGGGCAGTTGAAACTGAGCGCCTCGCGCGGGCTTTCGGCAGACGCCGCCCGCCTGGCCTATCAGGTGGGCCTGCTGGACGGTTCCTGCGGCGGGGTGATGGAATTGGGAAGGGCCGTGATCGTGCCCGACCTGTCCCCCTATCGCGGGCGGGGCGCGCAATCCCTGAGGAGGGAACACATCAGCGCTTTGATGCACGTGCCATTGATCACCAAGGGATGCGCGCTGGGGAGCATGTGCGTCGGCACGCGCGGACACCTGGAATTCGACAGCGAGGAGCAAAGGCTGCTCACTGCCATCGGCAACCAAATTGCCATTGCAGTCGAGAACGCCCGCCTGTATGCCGAGGTCCAGCGCAGGGAACGCCTGCGCGGCGAATTGCTCACCAAGACTCTGGCCGCGCAGGAGGAGGAGCGCAAGCGCATCGCCCGCGAACTGCACGACGAAGTCAGCCAGTCTCTCACTGCCCTGCTCTACGAAGCGGAGGATGGCCTGGAGATGGAATGTTCTTCCGTCACCCGCGAACGCCTGCAAAGCATCTGCGAACTGACCCAGCATACCTTGGACAATATCCATAAAATGATCTTCGACCTGCGTCCGTCCATGCTGGACCAACTGGGGTTGATCCCCGCTTTGCGCTGGCTGGTGGAATCCCGCCTGGAAAGCAGGGGCGTGCGCGTCACGGTGAATGCGGTTTCCGATTCCAATCCTTCGGACCGCGAGACGGACTCGCATCGTCTCTCCCCCGAAATCGAAACGACGCTCTACCGCGTGGTCCAGGAGGCGATCAACAACATCGCCCGCCACGCGGCGGCGCGCAACGTGGAAATCAGCCTGGATTTGACCGGAGAGGTGGCCCGGGTGGATATCCGGGACGACGGCATTGGCTTCGACCTGGCCGAATTGAAAACATCCTCCGCAAAAGACCTCGAGGAAATGGACGCGAATCTGTCCGGCGGCACGCGCGGCCTGGGCATTCTGGGCATGCAGGAACGGATCGAATTGCTCGGCGGGGAACTCGAGATCCTGACCGTCCCGGGCAACGGGACGCAGATTCACATCCTCGTCCCGCTTCGTGAAAGGAGTCTCGTTTATGATTAGGGTCCTGGTGGTGGATGACCACGCCATCCTGCGCGACGGCATCCGCTCGCTGCTCGAAAGCCAGGAGGATGTCATCGTCGTGGGCGAAGCCGACAACGGGGAAGACGCGGTGGCCCTGGTTGGGAACACTCAGCCGGATATCGTCCTGATGGACATCTCCATGTCGCGCATGAACGGCCTGGAAGCCACGCGGGTCATCAAGGAACGATATCCAAAAGTGAAGGTGCTGATCCTGACCCAGCATGACAGCCGCGAATACATCGCCCCGGCCCTGCAGGCAGGCGCGGCGGGATACGTGTTGAAACGCTCGGGCAGGCGCGAAATGCTGAACGCCCTGCGGCAGGTCTACGAACAGGGCGCCTATTTGACGAGCAACGTCACCCGCGAATTTCTCCAGGACTATGCCGGCGAAGGGTATCGCCACAAGAACGAGGAATACCGCCTGACGGAACGGGAAGAGCAGGTGCTGCGGTTGATTGTCGAAGGGAAGAGCAACAAGGAGATCGCGGCCGAACTCGGTATCAGCCCCAAGACGGTCTCCGTGCACCGCACCAACATCATGACCAAATTCAAAGTACAGAACACAGTCGAACTAATTCGCTATGTTGCCGGCAACCACCCGGTTGGCGTAGAAATCACGGCAAAGATGCTTTGACCATGCAGAAAATAGACAACACGCATCCCCATCCAATGCAGGAGCACACCATGACCAATCTGATACTCGATTTCATCCTCATCCCGGCCTCCGATTTCACCATGGGCAGCGATCGCCGCCGTGACCCCGGGGCCCACGAAGACGAAATGCCCGCCCACGCACTGCGCGTGACCGATTACTTCATCATGCGCTACCCCGTCACGAACGGGCAGTACGAACAATTCATCCGGGCGACCGGGCACCGCGCCCCCTTGTTTTGGACAAATGGATACCCTGCCGAAAAGGCCAGCCATCCCGTCGTTGGCGTTTCCTACTACGACGCCATTGCCTTCTGCGCCTGGGCCGCACAGGAGACGGGCTTGCCCGTCCGCCTGCCCACCGAACCCGAATGGGAAAAAGCCGCGCGCGGACCGGAAGGCCGCCTGTACCCCTGGGGAAACGAGTGGAGAAGAGGCGTCTGCAACATGGACGAAGAAAAACTGAACGGCACCTCCCCTGTCGACCGGTATTCCCCCCAAGGCGACAGCCCCTTCGGCGTGGCCGACATGAGCGGGAACGTGCAGGAGTGGTGCTCGTCCCTGTTCGGGCCGTATCCCTATGACCCGGCGGACGGACGCGAGGCTCACGTTTACGACCTGCACAACCGGGAACTCCTGCCGAAACTGCTCGAAACGGGCTGCACTTCCATGCCCGAATCAGACGAGGCCTCGCTGGGCAAATCGGTCATCCGCGGCGGCTCGTGGCGCGAGTCGCGCTTCCAGGCGCGCTGCGCCTATCGCAGTTGGGCCGCGCCCATGCACCGCAGCGACGACACCGGCTTCCGTTGTTGTTACGAGCCGGTGAAACAGGGTTAGAAGAGCAGTCCCGCGATCCCGAGGCCGATGGCCGCAATCACAAACGTCACCAGGGCGATCGCCTGCATGAACAGGATCAGCAATACCGTGCGGCGCTGGTCGGGAAGAAGTTTCAGATAGAAGCGGTCGAGCAGTTTCTTCAGAAGCCGGCGCCAGCGGCTGCCGCGTAATTCGCTGTAACGCTTGATATTGGACAGCCATTCGCGGATCACGTGGCGCACGGTGGGAATGAAATTCTCCCCTCTCGCATCGTCGTCGCAAAACACTTCCTCGTAATGAACGCGCGTGCCCCGGGGGATGCTCTGGAATCTCCACGTGACGATCGTTCTGCAATCCGCGTTCAAATAATAACTGAAGCGGTGGGGCGGCTCGTATTCTGCCACGATATATTCCTGTTCCTTGGAGATCGCGGCTTTTGGCGGCGGGGACCCGTCGGTGGAGGGCGCGCCCTGCGCCGCGGAGACGGGTCCGTTGTCCGCGTGGGAGGCGGGATGCCCGGCCCTCCAGGAGATGATTTGGGCGAGTCCCGCGAAGGTATTTAGCATAGACTGGGGGAGCGCGCCCGCGATCCCATGAGGCGCGTCGGTCACGCGGACCCGGTACCTGCTGCCTGCCTTCGGATAGCTTTCCTCCGTCTCGAGCAGGATGCTCAGTCCCCACAACGGACTGAGTTGCATGCGGCGCTCAATATCGGTCACCACGCAGAACACTTCCTCGCAGGGGGCCTCGATGTCAACCAGGTCGGTCACTTTCTGCATAGTTTCATTTTACTGCGAATGCCTGAGAAAGTGTCTGAAAAGTATGGTTGCACCACAGATGAACGCGGATAAACGCTGATTCTTGACGAGAAAAGACCCCAAAATGCCATTAAATCCAATTCATCTGTATTTATCTGTGGTTCGAAATGTGTTATCAGACACTCTCTAAGACTTTTCTTAGATTGTTTTAAAACAAGTCTTAGGCCTCCCCCTGCCGAAAATCCCTATAATGAAACTGCTTGACTGTCTCTGACGACAGCCAATTTGTTTCGTATTGCCGCGGTGTAAAACGATTTCGGAATCCAGCACAGGTGATCAACATGGCAGTCTCTTCAGATCCCAAGAAGTCCTCCGAGCCGGCAAGCCAGTACTTTTATCATGTGGAGCCTGTGGGGGAGCGCGGCAACCGCGCCGAGAATTTCCTGAAGGCGTTCGCGGCTATTCTTGAAAACAGCAATTACCGTTTCATTGTCGAACTGTTTGCAACCACCAGCGCCAAGTGCGGACGATGCACGACTAGTTGTCAGGTCTACCAGGCCTCGGGGGAATTTCGCGACATTCCCTGCCACCGCACCCACTTACTTCTGGATGTGTACCGGCAATATTTCACCCCCGGCGGGCAGTTTCTGACCAAAATGCTGGAAGGCGAATCGCTCAGCGAGGAAAAGATCGACGACATGGCCGAATGCTTCTATCGCTGTCTGGCCTGCCGCCGCTGTACGCTGGAATGCCCGATGGGACTCGATCACGGCCTGATCACCCACCTGGGGCGTTACATCCTGAGCGAGGCGGGCATCGCGCCCAAGGGACTGGTCGTTTCGGTGCGCGAGCAACTGGAGGGTGCCAGCGGAAACACCTCCGCCATTCCCCTCCCTGCCCTGCTGGACAACCTCGAATTCCTCCAGGACGAACTGCGCGACATGAAGGGGATTGAAGTCAAATTCCCTGTCGATCAAGAGAACGCGGAGTACATTTTCTATCCAGCAGTCAGCGATTACCTGATGGAGGCCGATACCCTGATGGGCAACGCCGCCGTCCTGCACGCCACGGGAACAACCTGGACCATCGGCTCGCAATACTTCGACGGCATCAACTACGGACTGTTCTATAACGACTGGGTGCTGGAACGCATTATCGAAAAACTGATTGGGGAAGCCCACCGCTTGAACGCCAAAAAAGTCCTGGTCGGCGAGTGCGGACACGCCGCCCGCACCGCCCGCCAGTTCATCCCTGCCTTTGCCGGGGACAAGTCCCTGCCCGTGGTCAGCGTGCTGGACCTGACCGACAAGGCGATCAAAGATGGCAAACTGAAATTGAATCCCAACGCGATCACCGAACGCGTCACATACCACGATCCCTGTAACATTGCCCGCTCGGGCTGGCTGTTGGATCCGCCCCGCCAAATTTTGAAAAGTTTCGTCAAGGACTTTGTGGAACTGACGCCGCATGGAAAGGCAAATTACTGTTGTGGAGGCGGAAGCGGCCTGGTCTCGCTGGATGAGACCTATGAATTCCGCATGAAAGTCTCAGGCAAAACCAAGGCCGAACAGTTGCGCGCCAGCGGCGCGCAGATTGTCGCCACGCCCTGCGCCAACTGCAAAAAACAACTGCGCGAACTGGTTGATTTTTATAAACTGCCCATGCAAGTGGTCGGCGTGCATGATCTGGTGCTGCGCGCGATGGAATTTTAGCGGTCCGAATCAATCTCTTTAGGAGGCCTGTCCAATTATGCCAACCTGGTTGCTCCTTGCCAAAGGTCCCGCCTTCTACTTCACACTGGTCGTATTTTTAGTCGGCTTATTGCGTCTGGTCGTCCTCACCGTCTGGGATATTGCTGCGGCCATCCGCCGCGCGGGAGACCAGCGTCTGCCCTACGGTCAGGTCGTGCGGCAGACCCTCTCCTGGATATTTCCGTTCCAAAAGTTACACCGCATGCGCGGCGTCTACAGTTATGCCTCCTACGGATTTCACATTGCCTTCCTGCTTACCGCCCTGTTTCTGCGCAATCACCTGGACATCCTGCGCGACAATGTCGGTCTCTCCTGGTGGGCAATCTCCAAGCCGATTTTGGATGTGCTGACGCTGGCAAGCATTGTCGGCGCGGCCATCCTGCTGTTTACAAGACTCTACCGCGCCGACTCGCGACACCTGAGCCGCCTGTCCGATTACCTGCTGTTGATCCTGCTCTTGAACATTTTCGTCTCAGGATACCTAGCGGGGCGCGCCTGGAACCCAATCCCCTACGATGGGCTGATGCTATTCCACACCCTGAACGGGATGGGACTTCTGCTGGTCAGCCCGTTCTCGAAAGTGGCACACTGCGTCCTCTATCCGTTCATCCGCTTGGGGAGCGAGGTGAGCTGGCATCTCAGCCCGCGCGGCGGCAGGGACGTGATCGAGACCCTGCATGGTCCCGAAGGGAGGAAGATATGAGACAAGCTGCCATTCTGGTGGACGTCACGCGCTGCACGGGCTGTAACAAATGCGTGGACGCCTGCGTAAACGCCAACCAGTTGGGAGACCCCAAGCACATCCCGCAACAGGAACCCGACGGCCTCTCCGTCCATCGCTGGCTGGCGATCACCGAAAGCCCCGAGGGGAGTTTCGTGCGTAAATCCTGCCGTCATTGCCTGAGCGCGGCGTGCGTCTCCGCCTGCCCCGTTGGGGCCATGTACCGTTCACCCGAGGGGATCGTGCTATACGATCAGGACAAATGCATGGGATGCCGCTACTGCATGATGGCCTGTCCCTTTGGCATCCCGCGCTACGAGTGGGACTCAGCCACGCCCGTCGTTGGAAAATGTTTCCTGTGCAGCGAGCGACTGGCCGAGGGCAAACTTCCCGCCTGCGTGGAGACCTGTCCCGAAGATGTGCTCACCTTTGGCGAGCGCAGCGACCTGCTTGCCATCGCCCACGAGCGGATTGCCCAATCGCCTGAAAAATATCTCCCCACCGTGTTCGGTGAATTCGAAGCGGGAGGCACAGCCCTGCTGTATATCTCCAATGTACCGCTGGATTTTCTGGGCTTCAACGGGGCAACGGGGGACGAGCCGTATCCCGAACTGACCTGGAACTGGCTGGAAAAATTCCCCGTCGTTACCCTCGGCACCGCCGCCCTGATGACCGGCTTGTTCTGGATCATCGGACGGCGGATGCAGGCAGACGCGGGCCGAAAACAACACACGAACCAATCATCCGAGGTGAAATAAGTGAACGATACGCTTCGTACCTGGATCAAAGACGGGCTTTGGGCAATCGTGTTTGCCGCGGCCGTGGCGGCGGTCATCCGCTTCGGGGCCGGACTGGGAGCCGGGTCCGGGCTGAACGACGCGACCCCCTGGGGGCTGTGGATCGCCTTCAAGTTGGGATTCGTTGCGCTGGCCGGGGGCGGGTTCACGCTGGCGGCGGTCGTCTACGTTTTCCATCTCGAACGCTTCCGCCCCATCCTGCGGCGCGCCATCCTGATGGCCCTGCTCGGATATGGTTCTTTCATCGTCTCGCTGATTTTCGACCTGGGCCTGCCCTGGCACATTTACATGCCCATCATCAGCTGGCAGCACCATTCCGTGATGTTCGAGATCGCCTGGTGTGTGATGCTGTATTTCTCGGTGCTGGTGTTGGAGTTTTCGCCCGCCATTCTCGAGCATCCCCTTTTCAAACACAGATTCTTCCAAATCATCCTGCATGGACTTCACAAGGCCACCCTGCCGCTGGTGATTCTGGGCATTGTGCTTTCCACCCTGCACCAGTCCTCGCTGGGGTCACTGTTCCTCATCATGCCTCACCGCGTGCATCCGTTGTGGTACAGCCCGTGGCTTCCCTATCTGTTCTTTACCAGCGCCATCGCGGCTGGGATGATGGCCCTGGTCGTGGAAGGTTTTCTCGTGGAACGCTGGTTCAAGCGCGGGATGCACTTCGACCTGCTGGAGCGGCTCGGTGCCTGGGTGCCGCTTCCGCTGGGACTGTACCTGCTCCTGCGCTTGAGTGACTTGTTCCTGCGCGGCGTTTTGCCAAGCGCGCTGGACGGTTCGTGGCAAAGTGTTCTGTTCCTGACGGAGATCCTCGTTTGCGGAATCCTGCCCATCGGGTTGCTGGCAGTCAAGAAGGTCCGCGAAAGCCGCGAAGGCTTGTTGACCAGTGCCATCCTGATCATCATGGGCATCCTCAGTCAGCGCATGTCGTTGAGCATGTTCACCATGCGCCAATCCACGGGGTTGGATTACTCCCCCTCCCTGGCGGAAACGTTGATCGCCTTCGGCATTCCCGCGGCCGCCATCCTCGTTTACCTTTTCTTCGCCGAGAACCTTACCCTGCTGGGCGAAAGGCTGCCGGAGCCGCAAAACGCGCGTGCGGGGTTCGACCCGCTGAAAAAAATCATCCAGGACACGCCGGGCCGCGCCGTCGCTGCCCGCCGCAGCGGGCTGGCGACATTTGTGGTCGCCTTGATGCTGCCTGCCCTCCTGTACTATCCCGCCTCGGCAAAGAATCCATCCATCAACCCCGTGCAGCCCGCCCTCGGCTGGGAAACGCTCCGCATTGACGGGAATCAAACGGGCTATATCGTCGCGTTCCCGCACGCGGAGCATCAGGAAAGGCTGACGGAGGGACTCGGCTCGAAAGAGTCCGCCTGCGCGGCCTGTCATCACCTGAATTATCCCGATGACGAGGCCACCTCCTGCTCACAATGTCACACGGATTACTATCGGCCCGCGTTTATTTTCGGCCACACGCTTCACCAGCAATCCCTCGGCGGGAACGTCAGTTGCACAGAATGCCACACGACGGAGCACGTCCGCCAGTCCGCGGCGATCTGTCAGGATTGCCATGAGACGATGACCGCGCAGGAAGGGGAATCGGTGTTCAATCCGTTCGCGTCCTCCTACAAGGATGCCATGCACGGACGCTGTCTAAACTGTCACGAACAAAAAGCCGTGGAATTGGACAAGCCCGAACTGGCATTGTGCAGCACGTGCCACACGTATTACGAGAGCAATCAGTTACAAACATCTTTGCCCTGACATGATAGAAAATCAAAAAAGGCAGCCACTTGGGAAGTGACTGCCTTTTCGTGTCTCATAATTCTGTTGATGACCTATTACTTCTTCTCGCTCCGCCGCAGGTAGAACTTGGTGATCTCCTCCGACGCGGCGGGGACAAGGGCCAGGCCGACGACGATCAACCATTCGTTCAGGGCGAGGAAGTGGGTGTTGAAGATCGGCTGAAGGAACGGGACAGAGCAGACCAGCAACAGCAGCCCAATCGAAAGCCCAACCGCATATTGCATGTACTTGTTGGAGAAGACGCCGATCGTAACCAGCGAAGCGCGCTCCGAGCGGACGGTGTAGGCGCGGAACAGTTCGCACAACGAGAGGGTCAGGAAGGCCATCGTCTCGGCGGTCTGCACGTCCACGCCGCGCCAATCGTGCTGGATCAAGCCCACGATGGGATTGACTCCCGCGGGCAGGGACTGGTCAATGTGCCAGTACAGACCGAGTGCGAAGGCGGTCAGCACGGCGCTGGTTTGGGTGATGGTTTGGATGACGATTCCCAGTCCCATACTGCGGTTGATGATCGGCTCGCGCTTGGAGCGCGGCTTCTGCTGCATGATATCGGGGTCGCCCTTTTCCATGGCGAGAGCCAGCGCGGGCGCACCGTCGGTGACCAGATTCAACCACAACAGTTGAATGGCGGTCAGCGGCGCGGGCAGGCCTGCCAGCGTTGCGAGGAAAATGATCATGATCTCGGCCACGTTGGAGGAGAGCAGGAAGAACACGAACTTGCGGATGTTCGAGTAGATGATGCGTCCCTGCTCCACCGCGGCGACGATGCTGGCGTAATTGTCGTCGGTCAGCACCATGTCGGCGGTTTCCTTCGCCACGTCGGTGCCGGTGATGCCCATCGCCACGCCGATGTCGGCGCGCTTGATGGC